>URAG01000011.1 GCA_900545755.1 uncultured Cloacibacillus sp.
CATCGAGTTGGCAAAGCCGGTGATGGGAACCAGCGTGCCTGCACCGGCGTGCTTGGCAAGATTGTCATAATCATTCAGTCCGGTCAGCGCCGCCGACAGAACCACCAGACAGATGGAGGCAAACACCGGGGCGCGTTCGCCTGCGCCGCGGCATCGCGCACTGAGGCCGGCGCGAAATGGTGGGGGCGCGAGCGCTCGCGCTGCGACGTGTGCGGAGCGACGCTCGAGCCGCGCGATCTTGTGCCTGCGCTCTCGTTCCTGATTCTCCGCGGACGCTGCCGCTTCTGCGGCGCGCGCATACCTCGCCGCTGTTTCGCCGCCGAACTCGTATGCGGCGCTCTCTGCGCGATTTTTCTCTGGCGCTTCGGCGCGTCGTACTCCTTTATTTTTTCGTCGGCCTCGCTGCCCTTCCTCGCCTTTCACACGATTACTGACGCCGACACCGGCTATATCTATGACTCGTGGGCCTTCGCCATGGCGTGCGCGGCGCTGCTGCTGCGTACCGCTGGCGGTCTCTCCGCCATGCTTGACGGCGCGGCTGGCGCGGCAGCCGGCTTCGCCTTTATCTACGCGATTATTTTTCTTAGCCGCGGGCGCATGGGGAACGGCGACGCGGTGCTCATGCTCGGCATTGGCTCTTTCATGGGATTGAAGTTCACCGCCGCGGCGCTCTACATAGGCTTCATGGCCGGCGGTGTAATCGCAGTCACGCTGCTCGCGGCGAAGAAGGTGACGCGCAAATCCGCGGTGCCGCTCGGGCCCTTCTTATGCGCCGGCTGCGCCGCAGCTATGCTTTTCGGAGGGAAGCTCACGGAATACTTCGGCTTCGCGGCCACGTGGCCGTGGGCGGTTTAGCTTACTAGCTGACCCAGCGGCTGCATCTGACATTTGCGACTAAGACCCCGGGCCGGCAATTACCGGGGCTGCGCGGCAAAATTTATAAAATCCATCAAGGAGGAATTTTCAATGAAAAAGATTCTCGTTCTCACGGCGGCTCTCGCGCTCGCCGCATCGTCCTGCGCTTTCGCGCTCCCCATTGTGCTTACAGAGCCGCAGAAAACCGGCGGCCCAAGCGTTTTTGAAACGATCGCGGCGCGCGTCTCCGCCCCGGAGCAGGATTTCACGAAGGAGGAGCTGACGCTCGACGAGCTTTCCACGATACTCTGGGCAGCGACGGGACAGAACGGAACCGGCAGCTGGACCGTGCCTGTGATTATGGGACGCGATCCAAACGTAAGCGTTTACGTGATGCTCAAGGACGGCGGCTATCTCTACAACTGGGAGAAGAACGCGCTGATGGAAATCAACAAAGACAAGCGCGCGCTACGCCGCACTGTAAACGAGGATTACGCGAAGAGCGCCCCCTGCCTGCTGATTTTCGTCGACCGCGGCGTGATAAACATGAACGGCCTGGCGGAGCTCGCGACCGGCGCGATGTCGCAGAACGCGGCGCTCGCGGCGCAGGCCCTCGGCCTTGACGCGCGTTTCACGACTTCGTTCAACCGCTCCGCAATTGAGGAAACGCTTAACCTCGGGCCTGTGATGAACGTCATAGGCGTGCTCGCCGTCGGACGGCAGTAGGCCGAGGCGCTCGTCTGTAATTGCAAAAACTGCGAAAAAGCAATATCCTTTTCAGGAAAAACAAGTCTTTGACCGAAAGACTGGAGGTATAGGGATGAGTCAGGTTCCGGCGCATATTTTCCGCGAATACGACATAAGGGGCATCGCAGAGCGCGAGCTGACCGACAAAAACGTTTATCTAATCGGGCGCGCATACGGCTCGTGGCTCGCCGCGCGCGGCGTAACGGCGGCCTCGCTCGGCGGCGACGCGCGGCTTTCTACGCCGCGCATAAAGGCGGCGGCGGCGCGCGGACTCAACGCCGCGGGCATAGACGTGACCGACATCGGCATGGTCTCCACGCCTACGTTCTATTGGAGCCTTTACCGCCTGCCGGTCGGCGGCGGCATAATGGTGACTGGCAGCCATAACCCTAAGGAGTTCAACGGCCTCAAGCTCGCCTACGACAAGGCGACGATATGGGGCGAAGAGATTCAGGAAATACTTAAAATCATCGAGGACGGCAAATTCGCCGCCGCGCCGCGCGAAGGGACGCTCTCGCGCGCTGACATCAACGCGGAGTACCTCGACATGCTCGTCTCAAAGATAACGCTCGGGCCGAGAAAGCCGAAAATCGTCTGCGACTGCGGCAACGGCGCGGGCGGCCTCTACGCGCCTGAGTTCCTGCGCCGCATAGGCTGCACGGTGACTGAGCTCTACAGCGAGCCTGACGGTAATTTCCCGAACCACCATCCGGACCCGACGAAACGCGAGAACCTTTCGAAGCTTATCGAAACTGTGCGCGGAACCGGCGCGGATTTCGGCGTCGGCTTCGACGGCGACGCCGACAGGATAGGCGTCGTCGACGAGCGCGGAGAAGTGATATGGAGCGACAGGCTGATGGCGCTCTTCTGGACCGAAATACTGCCGAAACACCCCGGAGCCGTCGCGATATGCGAGGTCAAGAGCTCGATGGCTTTGCCAGAGACTATAGAAAAGTACGGAGGTAGGCCGCTCTGGTGGAAGGCGGGCCATTCGCTCGTCAAGGCGAAGATGCGCGAGGAACACGCGCTCTTCTCTGGCGAGGTCTCAGGGCACATGTTCTTCGCGGACGAGTATTACGGCTACGACGACTCGTTCTACGCCGCTGGACGGCTCGCGCGCATATTCTCGAACGACAGCCGCAAGCTCTCCGGGATAATGGAAGAGATACCGATTTACCCGTCGACGATAGAGACGCGCTACGACTGCCCCGACGAACTGAAATTCGCGGTCGTCGAGCGCGTAAAAGAACGCGCGCTCGCGGAACACCTCAATACGATAACGGTGGACGGCGTGCGTATAATCTACCCAAACGGCTGGGGGCTGGTGCGCGCGTCGAACACGCAGCCTGTGCTCGTGGCGCGCTGCGAGGGGCGCACGCAGGAGGCGCTCGACGAAATCGTAAAAGATATGAAAAAACGCCTTCTCGACGCCGGAAGCCCGGATTTTGAATGGGGCTATTAGCGCGTTTATTGGTTTATAATTAGTTGGTTGAAAACCGAAAGGGACAAGGAGGAAGTATTATGCAGTGTTCCCGCGAAGTTGAAGAAATGGTATGCGTTGCGAAGGGCGTGCACCACGGCCCAGCGCCGATACCGGAAGAGGGAAAATGGGTAGAGTCTAAACAGATAGGAGACATTTCTGGATTTACTCACGGAGTGGGCTGGTGCGCGCCGCAGCAGGGCGCGTGCAAGCTCTCGCTCAACGTTAAAGAGGGCGTGATACAGGAGGCGCTCGTCGAGACTATAGGCTGCTCGGGCATGACGCACTCGGCGGCGATGGCGGCGGAGATACTGCCAGGCAAGACGCTGCTCGAGGCGCTCAACACCGACCTTGTATGCGACGCGATCAACACTGCGATGCGCGAACTTTTCAAGCAGATCGTCTACGGCCGCAGCCAGACTGCGTTCAGCGAGGGCGGGCTGCCGATCGGCGCCGGCCTTGAGGACCTCGGCAAGGGGTTGCGTTCCCAGGTCGGTACGATGTTCTCGACGCTGGAGAAGGGACCGCGCTACCTCGAAATGGCCGAAGGCTATGTTCTGGAAATCGGCCTCGATGAGAACAGCGAGATCATCGGTTACAAGTTCGTCCATCTCGGCAAGATGATGGAGGCGATACGCAAGGGAGTAGACCCGAAGGAAGCCTTCGAGAAAAACGTCGGCACATATGGACGCTACGCCGAAGCGGCGCAGATCATCGACCCGCGCAGGCAGTAGGAGGGAAACGCAATGGCAAACTTTGAAGGTTACGAACGCAGGATAGACAAGATAAACGCATTCCTCGCCGAAAAGGGCATCAAAGACCTCGACGAGGCGCGCAACATCTGCCTCGCCAAAGGTGTCGACGTCGCAGCGATAGTGCGCGGCATACAGCCCATCGCGTTTGAGAACGCCGTCTGGGCCTACACGCTAGGCGCGGCGAACGCAATAAAGAGCGGCGTCAAAACCGCCGCCGAAGCCGCAGAGAAGATAGGAGAAGGGCTTCAGGCCTTCTGCGTCCCCGGCTCCGTCGCTGACCAGCGCAAAGTCGGCCTCGGCCACGGCAACCTTGCTGCGATGCTTCTGCGCGAGGAGACGAAATGCTTCTGCTTCCTCGCGGGGCATGAGTCCTTCGCGGCGGCGGAGGGCGCGATAGGCATCGCGCGCACCGCTAACAAAGTGCGCAAGGAGCCGCTGCGCGTCATCCTCAACGGCCTCGGCAAGGACGCTGCCTACATCATCTCGCGCATAAACGGCTTCACCTCCGTAGAGACGAAGTACGACTATTTCGCGGGCAAGCTCAACATAGTCAGCGAGCGCGCTTTCTCCGACGGCGACAAGGCTAAGGTCAAATGCTACGGTGCTGACGACGTGAGCGAAGGCGTCGCGATAATGATCCACGAGGGCGTCGACGTCTCCATCACGGGCAACTCGACGAACCCGACGCGCTTCCAGCACCCTGTAGCCGGAACCTACAAAAAGTGGGCGAACGAGCACGGCAAGAAATACTTCTCCGTCGCCTCCGGCGGCGGCACGGGCCGCACGCTGCACCCCGACAACATGGCCGCCGGCCCCGCGAGCTACGGAATGACCGACACAATGGGCCGCATGCACAGCGACGCGCAGTTCGCGGGAAGCTCCTCGGTCCCCGCGCACGTCGACATGATGGGCCTCATCGGCATGGGCAACAACCCGATGGTCGGCGCCTCCGTCGCCGTCGCCGTCGCGGTCGAAGAGGCCGTGAAGTAAGAGAGCCGAAAATTCAATAAAGCGGCGCAATCAGGCCGGAGGCGAAAAGCCCCCGGCCTTTTCGTATGCCGCGCCACCATACGTAAAATATCAGAGAATATCCTATTAAAAAATAAACGATACACCACAATATGATATAATTATTCTACTAATTAGGATAAAAATTAAATAAGGAGGCGAGGACGATGAAGATAACGAAGCATCATCTGATAAACGTGCCGGGAGGCTTCGTCACGCTCGACGTTTACGGACAAGAGGGCGCGGGCGGTATACCGGCGCTCTACATCCACGGCGGCCCAGGCGGCAATAAGAAATCTTTCCAGCCGATGGCTGAGCGTATCGCCGATGACAGGACGGTCTATCTTTACGACCAGATTGGATGCGACGACCAGACGCACACCGGCGAAGAATCGCTGTGGGTCCCGGATAGGTACGTCGAGGAACTGAACGCAGTCATCGCGGCGATCGGAGCGCCTAAGCTACATCTCATCGGCCGCTCATGGGGCGCGTACCTCGCCGCGCGCCATCTACTCGAGACACCGCAAAGCCCCGCAATCTCAGCGACGATGATAAGCCCGCTCTTCAGCACAAAGATATGGATAGCGGACGCGAAGCTGAGGCTCGCCGAGCTCGGCGAAGGCTGCCTCGAAGAGGTCGAGCGCTGCGAGCGCGATCACCATTTCGACGGCTATCGCTACAGCGAGATCATGAAGGAGTACGACGCAAACTACCGTTACCGCCTCAAGACGATCGAGAGGCCGGGGCACGTGTCGACGCCGTTGAAGCCTAAGAGCGTCTCAGGTATGGACGTCTACCGCCACATGTGGGGGCCGAGCGAATTTACCTGCGACGGAGTGCTGAAGAACCTCGACATAACCGGCCAAGTGCGCGGCGTCAAGATAGCCGTCCTCTTCATCTGCGGCGAGTTCGACCAGGTGCGCCAGCCGACCTGCGAGTACTACCGCTCGCTTATCCCGGGCTCGCGCATGGCGATAATCCCGGACGCCTCGCAGACCTCGTACCTCGAACAGCCGAACATCTTCTACTGGACTCTGCGGAACTTCTACGAATGCTTCTAGCTGCGCGGATTTAGTGGAACTGGGGAAGGGCTCCGCCCCTCCCCGTTTTTATGCGCGCCAACGCTACACATTTTTTGCAGTTTTGCAAAAAAATTCTAACCTGACGTAAAAAAATTTTTAGCACTATTCTTCTTTTTGTAGCCGTCTGATAATATACTGGATGAAATCCAATATATGCCGGGGTCAAATAAGATGAAAAAATGCGCCTGCCGTGGTTCGTTTCTCGAAAGATTCATACAACCATCTATACTCCTGCTTCTAAATCATGAGCCTATGCACGGTTTTTCGATTCTCAAAAAACTATACAAAAGCGACATAATGGACTACAGCAACATAGACCCGACTGGACTCTATCGCACGCTGAAAAAAATGGAAGAGTCAGGACTTCTCACATCACGCATGGAAACGGACGGCGGCCTGCAAGCAAAGCGCGTCTATGAAATCACCGACGAGGGGCGCGTCTGTCTCGTCTTCTGGCGCGCGACGCTACTCGACTACCGCGACAAGATAGACCGCCTTGCACGGGCCATACCGGAAACCATAGACGACGGTAGTATTTAAGAGATGAGCTATTTCTATTTATGGATAAGACTCGTAAAATGCAAAAAACTGCGCGGAGCTCGCACGGAGCCGGAAGCATGGCCGGACGAGGTGAAACGGACGGGGAGGGAATAAAATGGCTACGGACTACTGCGGAGACGGCAGAAGCTTCGATGTGATAACGGCTCGCTGCATGGAATATTACCGCTCGCCTGAGGGGCGGACGCCGATGGACGTCGTGACGGCAGTGATGGACGACCCGAGCTTCCCGATGCACAACTTCGCGCACCACTACCTCGTCCCCGCCGTGCTGCTGGCCGAGCTCTGCCGCAAGGACGGCGCGCCCAAGGAAGAGTTCGCGAAAAAGCTGGAAGAAGTCCGAAAGCGCGCGCGCAACGTGCTGCCAGCCTTCTGCGGTCTTTACGGCGCATGCGGCGCGGCGGTCGGCTGCGGAATATTCATGAGCGTCTACACGGGGACAACCCCGCTCTCAAAGGAGACGTGGAGCCTTTGCAACTACGCGACGGCGGGCGCGCTCGCCGAAATGGCGAAACTCGGCGGCCCGCGCTGCTGCAAGCGCAACACCTTCGCGGCGCTGCTCTTCATGAAAAAATACATCGCGCGGCATCTCGGCACAGCAACCGACCTCCCAGACGAAATCGTATGCCGCTACAGCAGATTCAACGCTGAATGCCTCAGAGAGGAATGCCCTTTCTACGACGGGAAATCCTGAAACAAAACGCCGCCGCACGCGCGGACGGTGTAGAATTATAAAAAACGAAAGGACGGCAAACAGAACAATCATGGCGAAAAAAATAATAATGCTCGACGGCGCGGCGGGAACGAGCCTCTGGGAAAAGGCGACCGACAAGGTGCCCGTCTGGCGCTATAACATCGAGAACCCGAAGATTGTCCGCGAGCTCAACGAAGAATACGTCGAAGCCGGCTCCGACATCATACTGGCCAACACCTTCGCCGCGAACGGCGCAGAGGTGGCGCGCTCCAGCTCCTACACCGTCGAGCAGGTCGTCACGACGGCTATGAAAATCGCGCAGGACGCATCCAACGGACGCGCGAAGGTCGGACTCGCCGCCGGGCCGCTGACCGGGCTGCTCAAGCCCTACGGCAAGATAACGCGCGAGGAAGCGAAGGATATGTACGAGGAACTGATCGGCGCCGGAATGCAGGAGAAGCCCGACCTCATATACCTGCTCACTTTCATGGACCTCGAAATGCTCAAGATAGCCGCCGAAGCCGCCTCGCACTACGACGTGCCGCTGCTCTGCTCCATGAGCTTCATGGGCGCGAATAAGAACGGCGTCCGCGCTAAGATCTCGCGCACGATGATGGGCAACACCCCAAAAGACATCGTCGAAGGGCTCAAGCCCTACAACCCCGTCGCGGTCGGCCTCAACTGCTCGCTCGGCCCAGTCGACGCGCTGCCCGTCATAGCAGACTTCAAGGCCGTCACCGACCTGCCGATAATATTCAAGCCCAACGCAGGAGCGCCGATGGCGCAGGACGACGGCACATTCAACGCCGCCTTCGACATCGAGACCTTCGCAGACGATGTGCTGCCAGCCGTCGACATGGGCGCGACCTACATAGGCGGCTGCTGCGGGACAAACGCGGCATATATCAAACGCCTCGCAGAGAAGATCAAGGCAAAGCTCGCCGCCGAAGAAAACGCATAAAAATTCAGCAAAAAATACAAAAAAGCCGGAGCGTGCGAAAGCTCCGGCTTTTTACGCTTTTTCTTCAAATCTGCGCCGTCCGGCGCAGCCGCGCTAGAACCTCAGTTCGAGCAGATTGAGCCCAGCCTCCTGGAAAAGGCCGGGAATTTCGCGGCGCGCGCGTACCTTGCGGATGAATATCGCGAGGTTGCGCGGCTGGCTGAACTCTGGCGAGGCGTCGCTGTAGACGGGGTTCTTGCTGCCGACTATGTCGAAGACTTTCCATCTGCCGTCGCTGTCTACGAAGTAACCCTTCGAGCGCACTACGTCCTCGGGAAGCCTGTTCAGGACGTCTTTGAATTTTTCCGCGTCGCCCTCCCAAAAGACGCTGAGCGAAGCGAGGTTGTCAGGCGGAGCCATGTGCGGCGTCGCGTTGGCGAGCACGTCGTCTATGAATTTCTCCCATGCTTCGGCGTCCGGTATCTCAGCCATTTTTTCGTCGGCCTCGTCGGAACTGAAAACGCTCCACGGCACGTCGCCGAACGAGGCGCGCGTTATCTTCGCCGTCGGGTTGAGCTCGCGTAGGTGCTTTTCGAGCGCGTCCGCGGCTTCCGGCGTCACGAGGTCGGTTTTGTTGATGATGAGCTGCGTCGCCGCCTCCGTCTGCTTTATGACGGCGTTGAAGAGGTCGAGCCAGTCCTCGAAATGCTCAGCGTCTATCACGCAGATGTTTCCCGCGAAGCGGTAGTAGTCGTGCAGCATACCGTGGCCGAGATCCTTCTTCATGTCGGTCGTGTCTGCGACGCCGCTCGCCTCGACGAGCAGCACAGTCGGTCTGTAGTCCTTGAGAATCGTGTATAGGCCGCGCAGGAAGTCCCCCTTCGCGCAGGCGCAGAATATCGAGCCGCGGCTTATCTCGATTATTTCCAGGCCGTTTTTGCGCACCACGTCCCCGTCGACTCCGGCCTTGCCGAATTCGTTCATCAGGACGGCTACGCGCTCGTGCTCGGGGTGCGTCTCCAGCAGGTGCTTCAGCAGCGTCGTCTTGCCGCTTCCAAGAAATCCAGATAAAAGATAGACCTTGCATTTATTCTCGTCCATTTACGCATACTTCCTTTCCGTAAAAATTTTTAACCGCCCTGCGCGCGCTATATCCAGCCTACCTTGTGCTTGAGCAGCTGGAGCTGTTCTTCATACCACTCGCGCGGATGCTTGAGGACGCCTTCCGCGAATTCCTTCGGGACGTCGTCGCCCATCTTGTAGAGCTCGAGCTTCGCCCAATAAAGCAGCGCCTGCCAGAGCGGGCGCTTTGCCTCGTTGACGAGGCGCTTCGCGACGTTGAAGCATATCCCGGCATGGTACCAGTCCTTTTTGCGGCAGTTGAGGACTCCCATGATGCTGAATGCGAGGCCACCGCCTTGTAATCCGTCTTCCCATTCCGTGTGCATGATGTTGTATATCTTGCCCATGCGCTGAAGATGCACCTCGGCTTCTTTGTAGCGGCCTAGCAGCATGAGGCAGAAAGCGGCCTTCGCAAGCGCGAGGCCGAGGCCGCGGAAGAGCGAGACGGACTCTCCGACGTTTATGCAGTTTTCGAACAGCGCGAGCGCCTCCTTTATCTTCTTCTGCGCGAGCAGCGCGTCGCCGCGGAAATGCTCCGCCGCTATGAGGCATACGGTGTAGTTGTAGCCTTTGTCCTCAAGTTTTTCGAACACGGCGGTCGACATGAGCAGATATTTATCGGCTTCGTCGTACTGCGCGAGCAGGATGCGCGATATACCCATGAAGCGCAGCGCCGTCCCCTCCCATTTGCGCAGCCCGGCCTTCTTAGTATAGTCCCAGAGCTTTTTCGCGCAGAAGGCGAGGTGCTTCGCGTCGTCACGCTGTATCGCGAGGTAGCACATCTGCACGCCTGCCTTAATCACCGGCTCAGGCTCGCCTATCGCGAGCGCCTTGCGCACAGCGGCGCGCAGCATATATTCAGCGTCGTCGTAACGGCAGCTCCACCACAGGTATCCGCCCTTGAGTATATAGAGGTCGCGTTCGAGCCGCAGCAGCTCGGGGCTGCCGCCTTCGGTGCGGAAGAGGCGGTCCATGATAGCCCACGCCTCGGTCATAGCCTTCTTCGTGTAGTTGGAATCCTCGACGGTCGGTATGTAATACATAAGGTCTTGATCGACGAGCGTCGGGAATACTTCGTGGACGGCCATAAAATAAAGGTCGAGCTCGCGCACGCGCCAATACAGCTCTTTGCGCAACATCCTCGCCTCGCGGCAGTGGTAGTATAGGCGCGCGCAGGTCTTTCTGTGGCGGTACTGGAGACGTTTCGGCGCGGCGGCTTCGAGGATTTCGACGTTCTTTGTGTGAAGAGCCGTTTTGCGCGACGCTGACATTCCTTCGAGCAGGGCTTCGCGTATCTTCGTATGGTTAAAATAATAAAGGACGTCGCCGTTCTCCGCCTCCTGTTCGCGCAGGAAACCGTGCAGCCGCAGGTTGTTATACAGCTTCGACACAAGGAGCGGCGACATTTCGAGAACCTGCGCTATCTCTTTCATTGAGGCGCTTTCCGGACAGACCGCTATCGCTTCGAGGAAAAGCCTTTCATTCTCGTCGAGCAGCTCTATCATCGTGACGTATGTGTTTTTATACGG
The DNA here is from genome assembly GCA_900545755.1 of uncultured Cloacibacillus sp. GTDB lineage: Bacteria > Synergistota > Synergistia > Synergistales > Synergistaceae > Caccocola. The sequence goes on from URAG01000011.1 coordinate 10,771, forward strand.
CGAGCCTTCTTCGAGCATGCCGTCCATCTTGTATTTGAGCAGCTCGCGTATGAAGAACGGGTTGCCTTCCGTCTGCATATAAACGTCGTGGACGCGTTCGTCGGTCCAGTCTTCGCCCGGGGCCATCTCATGGCATATGCGCCCCGTCTCTTCGAGATTGAAACGCCTCAGCGTCACCTCAAACTTTTCAAACGGTTCATCGGCGAGCGCGGTGCGCAGCATGAAGGCGGGGCGTATCTCCTCGAAGCCGGTGACGAGCATATTAAGCGGCGCGCTGCCGTCACACATGATAGATTCGATGATGTTCCATGAGGCGTCGTCCATCCACTGCAAGTCTTCAATCACAAGCAGCCGCTTGATATCGCCCGACGGTTCGGAGACGCTCTGATGGATAAGCTCGGCTATGTAGGAGTAGCTCAAATCGGAGAGAGATTTTATATTTTCCTGCTGCGAGAGCGAAATGTGCAGCGATTTCAGAAGCCGCATGACCGGCGCGAGCGGATAGGATTTTTCCTCCTGCCAGCAGGCGACCGAAAAACATTCCCAGCCGCGCTCCGCGAGGCACGACGTTATCTCGTTTACGAACACCGTCTTGCCTATGCCCTGTTCGCCCCATACCATGCCGCAGAGCGGGCGCCCCCCGACCGAGCCTGAGAAGAAGTCGAGCATCTTCATTATCTCGTCGTTACGCGCAAGCGGGTTGTCCTCGCCGCCGGGCTGCGAAGGCCGAATGGCTGGCCCTTCGCTCTTGCGCCGCATCAAAGTCGAAATGTCTGATAAGTCTGCCTCAATGCCGAAGTCGCTCTCTATCCTGCTAGAAAAGGCGCGCGCCGCTTCGACAGCCTTGATTTTCTGATTCGTCTTGATGTACAGGCGCACAAGCTCGCCGTGTATCTTTTCGTCGTACGGCTCGCACTCGGACAATTTTTCGTAACATAGCAGCGCGTCCTCGAAGCGGTTCTGCGCGAAGCCTGCGAGCTGCGCCTGAGCGCGTTTTTTAAGATTCCTGACGAGTAGGTTGTGATAGTGCTGGCGTTTGGGCAGCAGCCAGTCGCTGAAAGACCCCCAGTCGTCGGCGTCCGCAGAATCCATGAACGGGCTGCAAAGCTCCGAAATTTCGCCCCAGCCGAGAGAGTCTATGCGCGGAATGAGGTCGACGTCGCGTTCTATTTTTACGTTGTCGCCGAGGGAAATGACGCCGCCGGCTATATTCACAGGCAGCACCTTTTTTATGCAGCTCACGGCGTTGCTCAGATTGCGCCGGGCCTTTTCAAGAGGCTTGTCAGACCACAGGTATTCGCAGATCTTGTCCTTCGACATGCTGCGCTCCTCGACTAGCATGAGCGCAAGTATCTGCGCCTTCTTAAACGTGAAGATATAAGGGGTCCCGTCAACAAACAATTCCGGCCTGCCTAGCAGCCGCGCCTTATATTTCATACCGCACCACCTTTACCTTCATTATAAATGACATTTTACGCTTTAACTAAATACAGCGCCACCGTTGGAATTCAACGCCCAATAAAAAATCTGCAAAAAACGCCACATGCCGCACCCGGCGCATCACCGTTGTAAAAATATTTTTTTTAATTTTTTGCACAAGTTTTGTGATATGCTGTTAGTATAATCAATGTTTTTGTAACGCTTTTTTAGGCGCATAAAAAATGAAATAATTTCGAAAAAGAATCGAGGTGAACTTTAGCGTCTTAGAGCCCGCCGCAGTGGGACAAAGGCGCTTTGCGTGCTTTTGGCCGCCGGCATCCGCCGGACATCCGCTTATCGACGAAGAGGAGTGATAATCTATGAGTGATCTTAACAACGACGTCAACAACGAACTGAACCAGGACAAAAAATGGCTGAAGATGCCGCATACGTACATAGTCATCTTCGCGATCATAGCCTTCGCGACGGTGCTGACGTGGCTAATACCGTCAGGAACGTTTGAGCGCGCCTTCAACGAGTCCGTCGGCAGGACGCTAGTCGTCCCAGACACCTTCAAGATAGTCGAACACACGCCGGTCAGCATCCCGAGGATGTTCATGGCTATTTACGACGGCATGGTCCACGCTGCCGATATCGTATTCTTCACTTTCTTCTCATACGGTTTTATGGTACTGCTTATAAAAGTCGGAGCCTTCGACGCCGGCGTCGGCGCTATGCTGCGCAAGCTCGAGACGAAGGTTCACTGGGCGATGCCGCTCATTGCCATCGCCTTCTCGCTCACCGGCTTCGCCTTCGGACTTTGGGAAGAAGTCTACGGCTTCATACCGGTCTGCATGGCTATCTCTGTCGCGCTCGGCTACGACCCGCTCTATGGGCTCATCGCAGTCATCGGCGGCATGTCGACCGGCTACGCCCCGGCCGCCATCAACCCCTACACGGTCGCCATCGCGCAGAGCATCGCCGAGCTGCCGCTTTTCTCCGGCTCGGCGTTCCGCGTCGTCTGCTACATAGTCTTCCTTACGGTGTTCCTCATTCAGATGTGCCGCTACGGCAGGATGGTCAAGGCTGATCCCAAGAAAAGCTACGTCTACGGCGTCAAGTTCCCATTTATCTCAGATACCTCGCACGAAGACCTGCTTAAGCTAGAATTTACGACGCGCCACAAGATTTCGCTCGGCATCTGCGCCTTCACGGTTCTCTTCTTCGCCTGGGGCGCGGTCACGCGCGGCTGGTACTTCTCCGAACTATCCGCGATATTCATCGTCATGATGCTCGTCGTCGGCTTCGTCAACAAAATGTCGGTCGGACAGACCTGCGACGCGTTCGTCAACATTTCAAAGGAGATACTCTTTGCAGCCTTCGCCATAGGGCTCGCACGCGGAATCCTCATCGTCCTCCAAGAGGGGCAGATAATAGACACGATATGCAACTTCTTCGCGACGCACATGGAAGGCATGCCGAAGATAATCACGGTCTGGGCGATGTTCTTATTCCAGACGATGATGAATTTCCTTATTTCTTCAAGCTCCGGCCTTGCCGTCATAGTCATGCCGCTCATGGTCCCGCTTGCCGACCTGCTTGAGATCAACCGCCAGATAGCCGTCCTCGCCTTCCAGTTCGGCGACGGCTTCTCCAACCTTTTCTGGCCGACGACGAGCATAACCATCTGCGCTATAGCGGGCGTGCCGCTCAGCCGCTGGTGGAAGTTCTTCGCGCCATACACGCTGTGGATGACGCTCGTATCGTTCGCCATGCTTGCGATAGCCGTTATGATAAACTACGGCCCGTTCTAAATTAAACTGCGGCGAGAAGCCATGAAAACTATTCATGAAATTCTTGAGGATAAGAAAGCCTCAATCCTTGAGCTTGAAAAATTCCTCTACGACAACCCCGAAATAGAGATGGAGGAGTTTAAGGCGAAGGATAAATTCGTCGAGCTGCTCACGAAAGAGGGCTTCGAGATAGAGAAGGATATCGAAGGGCTGCCGACTGCGTTCGTCGCGCATAAGACTAACGGCGAAGGGCCGAGCATAGGCGTCTGCGCGGAGTACGACGCTCTGCCGGGGCTCGGCCACGCCTGCGGGCACAACCTCATAGGAGCGATGGGCTACGGCGCCGCCGTAACGCTCGCGGAATGGCTTATGAATTCGCCGTATAAGGGAAGCGTCTACCTCTTCGGCACTCCCGCCGAAGAGACGGGGCGCGGCAAGCCAGGGATGCTCAAAGCCGGCTGTTTCAAAAAGGCCGACGTCGCAATGATGGCGCACCCGATGAAGTCAACGACGCTGATGTCCAGGCTCGTCAACCTCGAGGGCTACGACATAACCTTCCACGGGCGCGCGATGCATGCGGCGGAAGCGCCGTGGAACGGCGTCAACGCTCTCGACGCGGCGGCGATTTTCTACAACGCCGTCGCAATGCTCCGCCAGCAGCTGCGCGACGGCTCGCGCGTCCACATGATAGTGACGGACGGCGGCGACGCAGTCAACATAATTCCGGAGCGCGCGGCGCTGCGGGTCGAGATACGCCACAGCGACTTCAAGTATTTCCGCGAGCTTGTGGAGAAGGTGCTCGGCATAGCGAAGCAGGCGGCTGGAGCGGCCGGATGCACAGTGGATATAGAGATGTTCGAGCCGCCGGTGTATTGCATGAAAAACAACAGGCCTATGATAGAACTCTTCAAGCATCACATGCAGGAGGAGGGAATAACGGAATACGTGGAGGAAGCAGAAACAGGCGGGGGCTGCACAGATATGGGCAACGTCAGCCAAGAGGTGCCATCAATACATCCGTGGATGAAAATGGCGCGCCCCAGCTCCGACGGTCACACGCTCGAATTTCTCGAAGATGCAGATTCGCCCTATGCGATAGAACAGATGTACAAGGTTATAGCCTGCCTCGCTGGAACTGGCGCCGACATCCTCGCCGAGCCCAAGCTGCTCGAAGGCATTAAGGCCGCGTTCGCCGCGGAGGACTAAAACAACAACCGCAGCCGCGCGGAAAACCTCCCACCGCGCGGCTGATTTTCAGTAAAAAAGAGGTGTACCGACAAGATGAAGACGATAGCCGAAATTTTAGAGACCAAGAAGGCCGATATGCGCGAGCTTGAAAAATTTCTCTACGACAACCCCGAAATAGAGATGGAGGAATTCAAGGCTAAAGAGAAATTTATCGAGTTGCTCGAAAAAGAAGGCTTCGAGATAGAAAAGGATATCGAAGGGCTGCCGACAGCGTTCGTCGCACATAAGAGCAACGGCGATGGGCCGAGCATAGGGATATGCGCCGAGTACGACGCTTTGCCCGGCATCGGCCACGCATGCGGGCACAACCTCATCGGCGCCATGGGCTACGGCGCCGCCGTAACGCTCGCGGAATGGCTCATGGATTCGCCGTATAAGGGAAGCGTATACCTCTTCGGCACTCCCGCAGAAGAAACTGGGCGCGGCAAGCCGGGACTGCTTGAGGCCGGCTGGTTCAAAAAGGCCGACGTCGCGATGATGACGCACCCGTCGAAAGAAAACATCGTAACATCCGGCATGATAAACCTCGAAGGATACGATATAACCTTCCACGGACGCGCATCGCACGCGGCGGGGGCTCCGGAGAACGGCGTCAACGCGCTCGACGCGGCGATGATTTTCTACAGCTCCGTCGCTATGCTGCGCCAGCAGCTGCGCGACGGCTCGCGCGTCCACATGATAATCACGAACGGCGGAACGGCGGTCAACATAATCCCCGATAAGACACAGATACGAATCGAGATACGCCACGAGGACGTGAAATATTTCCGCGAGCTCGTGAACAAGGTGCTCGGCATTGCGGAATATGCGGCCAAGGCTGCCGGCTGCACCGTCGGCGTAGAGATGTTCGAGCCGCCGATCGCCTGCATGAAGAACAACAAAGTCCTCGTCGAGCTTTACAAAAAACATCTGCACGAGCACGGTATAACGCAGTACATTGAAAACTTCAAGAGCGGCGGATGCAGCGACATGGGCAACGTCAGCCAAGAGATGCCCGCGATACACCCGAGCATGGCGATGGTGCGCCCCGACTCTGACGAACACACGCTTGAGTTCTTGGAGGACGTCGACAAGCCTTTCGCGATAGAGCGCATGTATCTATTCGCGCAGTGCATGGCCGAGGTCGGCGCTGACATCCTCGCCGCGCCGAAGCTGCTCGACGACATCCAAGCTGATTTCAACAAAGGCTAAATACTCTCTCTGCTTCCCATCAACCGGGCAGATGCGGCGGAATTTTCCGCCGCATCTGTTCTTTTATGCCGCAATGGTAAATTATACAGTACAGTCAGCCTGTCATTACAGCGCCGGACTTTGCAGACGCGTAAAAAAATACGCCGCCTCGCCTCCCGGATAGGGTCTGCGCGGCGGCGCTGAAGTTCTATGCAGCTTCGGCTATTTTATCAGCCCCAGCAGCCTCCAGTACGGAATACTGACGAGCACTCCCGCTAACGCTACGATGTTGTAGGCGAAACAGTAGCGCACACTCTTAGTGAAGTCGAGCTTGTCGTCGCCGCCCGCCGAGGCGAAGCCGGCGAGGTAGTTGACGTTCTGATAGCGGGCGAACCACGGCTGACAGAATATGTACGTACACATCGCGAGTATCCACGGGCTTATGCCCTCAGCCTCGCAAAAGGGCGAGAGCACAACAATGTAGAGCGTGAAGCAGGTCAGCGGGTCGATGATGATGAAGCGCGTCGCGACCATCGCGCCCGCGACGGCGGTCAAAAAGAGGTACGGGTTGGAAATCACGCCGGCAAGCGACGAGGCGAAGTTGTCGCCTATCCATTTGTCTATTCCGACGGCGCTTATCGCGTGCGTCATGTTTATCGCGCAGCCGACGAAGGCGATTAGGCTCCATGAAATGTGCGTGTTATAGTCGACCTTATTGATGACGCCGAAGGACATCAGCAGCCCCATGCCCATGAGCGCAGGAACGACGGATGGGATGTCAAGCTGGCGTTCGAAAACCCAGCAGAGCATGCAGATGCCGACTACGGCGATGGTGATTTTCTCGTCGCGCGAGACTGGGCCGAGATCGTGCAGCATTTCGTTGATGTGTTCGCGGCTTATCTCTATTTTATGCTTCGGCTTATAGAGCAGCGAGATGGAGGCGAATGCCCCGAGAAAGGTTACTATGCCCCATGGCAGCATAGCTACGGTCCAGCGCACGAGAGTCAGCTCTCCGCGTATATGCTCGGGCATGAGGTTCAATATAACGTAGGAGAAGTACGATGCGCTCATCAGTATCGGCGACATGAGCGAGTAGCTAGTGTACATCGCGCACCATATTCCGCTCATGCCCCACGAACGGTCCTCGAGGCCGAGACGCTCGCCTACGTCGGTCGCGAGCGCGCCTGCGACTGCAACCTTCGCCGTCGTCGACGGGATAAAGGGAGACAGCACGACGCCCGAAGCGAGCATTGCAAACACCTGGCCGCTGAAGGTCGGAGAGCAGAGCTTCATCGTGCAGAGCGCCACGCGCGTCAGCAGCCCGGACTTCGTCACCGCCGTCCCGATACCGAGCGCCCCGACAAGCAGCCAGACCGTCGTGCCCGTGAACGACTCAAAAGCCTGCTGAAACGGCATGATGTGCAGCACTACCCACATGCAGCTCATCATCATAAGGACGACGAAGTCAGGAATGAAGCGGAGTATGAGGTTCAGCAGCGTCCATACGAGCAGCCCCGCCACCCACATCGCCTCCGTACCAAGCCCCGCCGGAGGCGGCGACAGCGCGACGCCGGCGCTCACAGCTATGGAAAAGGCCTCTAAAAGCAGTTTTTTGTATAAGACATGCATGACGTTCATTTCCTCTTGCTTCCAAAGATTTATTGCCGTGTACGGCTATAAAGACGATCATAATTATAGTTTCGTATCCGCAAAGAAACGTAAAAAAAATATTGACTTTTTTGTAATCGAAGAAAAACTCATGCTCTCTTTTCCGCCTCTTTTTGCATACCTTTTGCAGGCGGCTGTTAATCTTCTAAGCGTCAGGCAAATGCAAGACCACAAATTAAAAAACAATAAAAACGGAGGTAACGACAAATGTCAATAGCGCAGGTTCGTCAGTATATGGTAGAAGGCGACGGAGACGCGGCGGTAGCTCTCGTAAAAGAGCTTATCGAGAAAGGAACCCCCGCAAAGGATATAATGGCCGGACTTACGGAAGAAATGGGAATCCTCGGACAGAAGTTCGAGAACTTCGAAGTTTTCCTTCCCGACCTCATGATCGCCGGAGACGCTTTTATGCAGATCATGTCGGTGCTTAAGGAGCACCTTGTAACCGCCAGCGAAGGCGCGGCGAAGACCGTCATCATCGGAACGGTCAAGGGCGACTACCACGACATCGGAAAGAATATCGTCGGCATAGTCCTCCAGGCCAACGGATTCAACGTGGTAGACCTCGGCGCAGACGTCGACCCGGTCGCCTACCTCGAAGCGGCCCGCAAAGAGAAAGCCGACGTCGTCGGACTCTCCGCCCTTATGACCACCACGATGCCCGGACAGGAAGAGTTCATCAAGCTCGTAGCCGACGCCGGAGATAAGGGCAAGTACCTCGTCTGCGTAGGCGGAGCCCCGACCTCCGTCGAATGGGCCGAGCGCATCGGCGCCGACGTGTGGTCGTTCGACGCTTTCGAGTGCGCCGCGAAACTCAAGAAGCTCCTTGCGTAATTAAACCGGTAGACAGCATTACGAATATAGGATTGGAGGAAAAATAATCATGTCAACGTTCAGAATGTGGGAAGTATTCGCGAAGGCAGACGACGGCCCGTTCTATAAAGACCAGGGAGAGTGGATGCTCAAGTCCTTCATCCCCAACATCCGCAGAGTCGTTAAGGAATACAACATCAAATACGACGGGAAGACGATAGTCAACCAGGACGACGCCCTCGCCGACAGAGTGTGGGCCGCCGCGAAGGACTTCTTCGTTTCGACCGGCGTCTACAACCAGGACACCCACCGCGTAATGCTCTTCACCGAGCGCGAAGTCAACGAAGTCCTCTACACCAAGCGCCCGAAGTACCTCATCGGCGCAGGACACGACCAGCGCTGGCTCCAGGTCCGCGGCGTAGAAGATAAAGAGCGCCGCCCGTTCCACCTCTTCAGCCCCGACGCGAACTTCAGCACCGACATCCATAAGAAGGCCTGCATGGCCTACCTCAAGGAGCCCCTCCTTGACGGTCTCTGCGCTCCTCTGCTTGAGGACTTCATGGGCCGTAAGGCGACCTCGCAGAACCCGACCGAAGTCGCCGCCGCTATGGAGCACGCGATGAACCTCCGCGACGCCCAGCGTCTCGTCGGCAAGCCGGATGTGTGGACGGTCTCCGTCGGCACCGCGGAATCTGCGCAGGCTCAGATAGCCGCAGGGAACCCGGTCTGGGGCGTCCGCCAGTCGCACCTCGACGGCCGTATGGTCTCCATCCTCACCGAGATGACGACCAACAACGCGATGCTCAACAAGTCGCTCCACTACCGCTCGTACGGTAACGTCTTCGGCAACCTCTGCGGAGCCATCTTCGGCGGACACGCTGGCGGCACCGAAGGCACCCTCGTCCTTCAGACGGCCTACAACATCGAAGGCGCTTGCCTCTACGGTTCTTGCTGGGCTCTGAACTTCCCGTTCCACCTCAAGTGGCAGTCGACGACGACCAGAGAACTTCTCTGGCTCCAGAGCGTTCTCAGCCAGGCTATGTCGCGCAACTCAAACCTTATTTTCCTCAACAACCTATTTGCGAACGCAGGCCCAGGCACCGACCAGCTCTACTGGGAGTGCGCCAACCACGCCCTCGCGACCGAGTGCTCCGGCGGTAACCCGTGGGGCGCCGCGACCTGCCGCAACAAGTTCACCGACATGGCGACGCCGCTTGAGTCGCGCTTCTACCACGAGACATCCGAGGCTTCATTCAAGATGCGCCTCAGCAGATCCAAGGCCGAAGAGATATGCCAGAAGATCATGGAGAAGTATGAAAAGCTCATCCCCATCGACAACTACGGCAAACACATTCAGGAAGTTTACGATATGGATCGTATCGTACCGCGTCAGGAATACCTCGACCAGTACAACCGTATGCGCGACGAGCTCTCCAAGCTCGGCGTTGAGTACGCCTACTAATATATTCGGAACGATACTAAATATTCACGCAAAGAGGCGCTTATGCGCCTCTTTGTAATAAATAGCCCCGGCTGACGGAAGCCGGCAAAAAACAAACGAGGTGAACTTATGAACGGCAAAGAAAGAGTCCTCAAGGCGCTGCGCTTCGAAGAGGTCGACCGCGTACCGTGGGTTCCATTCACAGGGGTGCATGTCGCCAAGCTCGTCGGCTCCGACGCGGAGGAAATGCTTAAGAACGGGGATATCCTTGTGAACGCAGTTGAAACCGCCGCGAAGCGCTACTACGCAGACGGCGTCTGCTCCGCGTTCGACCTTCAGGCTGAAGCAGAAGTCCTCGGCTGCGGCCTCCACTGGAGCAAAAACAACCCGCCGGCGGTTACGGGCCACGTGCTCGCGCAGGGCAAGACGCTGGAAGACCTCCCAGAGTTCACGAAAGACAAGGGGCGTCTCCCGATGTTCTTCGACGCGACGAGGAAGCTTGTCGAAAGAATAGGCGACGAAGTCGCCGTCTTCGGCCTCTGCTGCGGCCCCTTCACGCTTGCGCTCCATCTGCGCGGCTCCGCCTTCATCATGGACATGATGAAGAAGCCGGACGAAGCTCACAAAGTACTGAAATTCTGCGCCGAGATTACGCGCCGCATGGGCGAATGGTATATGGAGACAGGCGCCCACGTCGTCGCCGTCGTAGACCCGATGACTAGCCAGATAGCGCCCAAGCATTTCGAAGCCTTCGTATCGCCGTACGTGAAGCCCGTCATAGACGAAGTACACGGCAAGGGCGGCATAGTAACACTCTTCTGCTGCGGCAACGCGACGAAGAACATCGAGCTTATGATGCAGAGCAAGCCCGACGCGGTAGCCTTCGACGAACAGGTAGACCTCCAGTTCGTCAAGGACCTCGCCTATAAGTACAACGTCGCTTTCGAAGGCAACATACCGCTTACGACGACGCTGCTCTTTGGTTCGCCGCGCGAGTGCGTCGCCGACGTGAAGAAGCGCATAGAAATCGGAGGCAGGCGCGGATATATCCTGTCGCCCGGCTGCGACCTCCCCTACGACACTCCGTTCTACAACCTTGAGGCCGTCGGGAAATTCGCCGCGACCGGCGAAGAGCCCACAGACACGTCGGGCTTTATGTCCCTAGAAGAGGCTTTGCAGAACGCCGAAGAGGCCGGCGACGTCTTTGAGGACGTGAAGATAGAGCCAGGCAAGGTCTTCGTTGAAATCGTAACGCTCGACTCGGAAGGCTGCGCGCCGTGCCAGTATATGTGCGAAGCCGTCAAGAGCGTCGCGCCGCATTACGGCGAAAAGCTCACGTGGCGCGAATCGCTTATCAAAAGCGCGGCAGGCATTAAGCGCACGCAGGCCCTCGGCGTATCAACTCTGCCGACTCTCCTTATCAACAACGAGGTCGTCTTCGACAATATCACGCCGACCGCCGAAGCTCTGATGAAAGAGATAGACAAGAGGCTCAAGTAGTATGCCCGCGCGCCCCGTCGCAGGGGCGCGCCTTCGTTTCACGCCGCCGGGAAATTATTATGATTTGCCGTGCGGACCTATTTAGTTTATTATTATGAAACCCAGATAAAGAAACGGAGGAACAGAAATGGCAACAACAGACAAGAAACCCAGCTTTGCGGTGGCGCTCGGAACGTTCGTCATCATTGCCGCTATTATCGCCTACGGGCTGCTCGGGCTCGGGCTCGACGCCCACGTGCCTATCGCGATGGCGGCGACCGTCGCTGCGTTCATAGGAAAGTTCGTCGTCGGAGTTTCCTGGGAGGATATGGAAATCGCCGTATTCAACGCCATAACATCCTCACTCGGCGCGCTCCTGATACTGATAACGATAGGCATGCTCGTCGGATCTTGGGTGCAGGCCGGCGTCGTCCCTGGACTTATCTACTACGGCTTTAATCTTCTTTCGCCGGGCATTTTCCTTCTCGCTTCGCTGCTCATATGCTCGATAATAGGCATCGCTATAGGAGCCTCATGGGGCGTCGGCGCGACTGTCGGCGTCGCTCTGATAGGCATAGCGGCGGGCCTCGACATTCCAGCGCCGCTGACGGCGGGATTCATCATTTCCGGCGCATACCTCGGAGACAAGATGTCTCCGCTTTCCGACACAACGAACCTAGCGCCAGCAGTATCGGGGTCGAACCTCTTCGACCACATCCGCGCCATGATGTGGACCACATTGCCGTCGTACCTCATCGTCTGCGTAATAGCGATAGTCATCGGAATGCAGTATTCCAGCGGCGGAGATAATTTCGACGCAAGCCGCATCGTCGCCTTCCAGCAGATAATCGCCTCCGAATTCGACCTCAATCCTCTGTTCGTCGCGATTCCGCCTGTCGTAGTCATCGGTCTCGTCCTTCTCAAATGCCCCGCGATACCGGGCATGATCGCCGGGACGCTCTCCGCATCAGTCATCGCGATGTGTCACGGCGTCAGCCTCCACGACGCGATGAACGCGATACATTACGGCTATGAATCTACGGTGGCGACGGCGCTGGGCAGTGCAGACATTGCGAACGTCCCGGCGATACTTGCCGAGCACGGCATCACCGGCGTCAGCCCTGAACTCGCGCACGAAGTCGGCGGCATGGTCGCGGAGCTTCTGAACCGCGGCGGCATCGACAGCATGATGTGGTCGCTTTCGATGATCATGATAGCGCTCGTACTCGGCGGTATTATGGAACGCTGCGGCTATCTGAGCGTCATGCTCAACCCGCTGCTCTACAAGGTCCGCCGCGTGGGCGACTTCATCCTCCTCGTAGTAATCTCCTGCTTCGTCAGCAACTTCTTCCTCGGCGACCAGTACCTCGGAATAGTCGTCCCTGGACGCATGTTCCGCGAAGCCGTAGAAAAAAGCGATCTCTCGCCGCGTATGCTCTCCCGCACGCTTGAAGACAGCGGAACGCTGACGGCGGTCCTCATTCCGTGGACCGGCTGCGGAGCCTTCCAGTCGAACGCGCTCGGCGTGCCTACGCTCGAATACGCGCCATATTGTTTCCTGAACATAATCAACCCGATTTTCGCGGTAATCATCTCCTACCTCGGCATCGGCGTTTACTGGGGCAAGGACAAGCACGACCACGTCGAGAGACGCACGGCGCTCTCCTTCGCGAAGGAAGCGTAGCGTAACTCGCGCCGCAGCCGCGGCGTAACGCGAAAAACATAAGACGCAGGACGAAGCCTTTGAAAGAAGAGCTTCGTCCTTTCTTTAAATTATGAGAAACCGGAGGCGTACAGATGAGAGACGTCAGCAAATCGCTTGAGATCGTCGCGCGAGACGAAAGATGGATCGCCCCGTCGTCGCGCTCACCCTACTACCCGTTCGCCGTCGAATCCGGCTCTGGCTCTATGCTGCGAGACGCGGACGGCAACGAATATATAGATTTCGCGGCGGGCGCGGCCTCGCTCAACACGGGGACATGCCATCCGAGGATAGTCGCGGCGATAAAGGAGCAGGCTGAAAAGCTGCTCTGCTACACCATCGGCTACATGTACGAAGAATCGTCCGTAGAGCTCGCCGAGAAGCTCGCCCAGATAACCCCGGGCGATTTTCCGAAAAAAATCGCTTACGGGCTCTCCGGCTCCGACGCGATAGACGGCGCCATAAAGTTCGCGCGCAAGTACACAGGGCGCAGCGGCGTCATAACCTTCAAGACGGCCTATCACGGCGCGACCTACGGCGCGCTCTCCGCCTCCGCTATATCGCTCAACATGAGGCGCGGCATCGGGCCGATGCTGCCTGGCTTCCACCACTTCAGCTATCCGCAGTGCGCGAAATGCGCGTGGCATGAGAAGCCGGAGGACTGCTCGCTCGCATGCCTCGAAGAGATAAAGACGGCGTTTTCGCTCTACCTTCCGCCCGATGAAGTTGCGGCGGTCATCATAGAGCCTATAGGCGGGGACATCGGCCTCGTCGTGCCGCCCGCGCGCTGGGTGCGCGCCCTCGCCGCGCTCTGCCGCGAGCACGGAATCCTCTTCGTCTCAGACGAGGTGCAGCAGGGTATGGGGCGCACAGGCAAATGGTTCGCGATAGAGCATTTCGGCGTCGTCCCCGACATAATAGCGATAGCCAAGTCGCTCGCCTCCGGCATGCCGCTCTCCGCCGTCGTCATGCGCGCGGAGATAGCGGACTCGCTGCGCGACCCGGGCCACTGCATAACGCTCGCGGCCAACGCGGTCTGCTGCCGCGCGGCGCTGGAAACTATAAAAATCATCGAAGAAGAAAATTTAATTGAAAAAAGCGTCCGCACGGGCGAAAATATAAAGGCGAAGCTCGCGGAGATGAAAAAGACTCTGCCGCTTCTAGGCGAGACGCGCGGCCTCGGCTTAACGATAGCGCAGGAAATCGTCGATGAAAACGGCGCGCCGGACCGCAGCGCCTGCGCAAAGATATGCTACCGCTGCTGGGAGCGCGGGCTGATAATCACCTTCCTCAGCGACAACGTGCTGAGGATACAGCCGCCGCTTGTAATCACGGACGATGAGACTGAGCGTGCGCTCGCGATACTGCGCGAATCTATAGAAGACTACAGAAACGGCCTGATAGGCGACGAAGTTCTTGAATTTGCGAGAGGATGGGCATAATGGACGAAAAAATCTGCGAGTTGAAATTCCTGCCCGAGGGCGTGACCGTGCGCGTAGCTTCTGGGACGCCGCTCACGGAAGCCGCCGACTCGGCCGACGTGAGGATAGGCCGCCACTGCGGCGGCGCGGGAGTCTGCGGCAAATGTCGCGTCAGGACCGGCGCGGACGACCCGCTCTCCCCCATCGGCGAAACGGAGAAGAACGTGCTCAGCGAAGCGGACATGAAGGCCGGCATGCGCCTTTCGTGCTGCGCGCGCGTCGTGCGCGACGGCTCCGTGACGGTCGTCGACCGCGTGGAATCGAAAGGGCACAGCATACTCGAAGGATTCTCCGACGAAATATCCGACTGGGCGCCCGACGCTGGCGGCTACGGAGTTTCGGTAGACATCGGCACTACGACGGTCGTCTGCTATCTCTTCGACCTAGAACGGCGCCGCGAGCTCGACAAGATATCTTTCCTGAATCCGCAGGTGACTTACGGCGACGACGTAATTTCCCGCATCGCCTACTCTTCGGCCTCGCCGGAGGCTCTAAAGAAAATCCAAAGCGTCCTCACGGAAGAGATGGACAAGAGCCTCGGCACGCTCGCCGAGCGCAACGGCATAAAAAAGACGGAAATCACGGAAATCGTCATCGCTGGCAACACCGTCATGGAACATCTCTTCGCTGGCGTCTCGCCCGAGAGCATAGGGCGCAGCCCATACAATCCGCAGTTCCTGCTCTATCCTCCCTTCCCCGCATCTGATATTGGAATCCGCATAAACGAAAAAGGCGTTATAAAAATGCTGCCGAACGTCGCGGGCTACGTCGGCGCGGACATCGTAGCGGGCGTCGCAGCGCTTTCCATAGAGAAGGCCGAGGGGGTAAAGTTGCTCGTCGACATCGGCACGAACAACGAAATAGTCGCCGGCAGCCGCAACGGCCTTTTCTGCTGCGCGACAGCGGCGGGGCCGGCCTTCGAAGGCGCGCGCATACAGTACGGGATACGCGCGAGCGTCGGCGCGATAGAGAAGATTTACATGGACGGCGGTGAGCTCAGGTACAAAACCATCGGTGACGCGAAACCAGTCGGACTCTGCGGCTCGGGGCTCATCGACGCGATCATGGTCGTCCTGCGCGAGGGCGTCGTCGAGCCGAACGGACGCTTCACCGCGCCCGAGAAGTGCGAAGACACGCGCTTCAAGCGCCGCCTCTGCCGGAACGCGAACGGCATGGTTCAGCTACTGCTCACCGACGAGGAGAACCCGATATACCTCACGCAGAAAGATATACGCGAGGTTCAGCTTGCGGCGGGAGCCGTCAAGGTAGGCACAGAAGTAATGCTTGAGCGCGTCGGGATAACGAAAGATGAAATCTCCGAAGTCTACCTCGCGGGGGCCTTCGGCAACAACATCGACATAGAGAGCGCGATAGCCGCGGGGCTCATCCCAGACATCGACCGCACGAAGATACGCGGCGTCAAGAACTCCTCCGGCCTCGGCGCGAGCCTCGCGCTCGCCTCGGCGGACTTCTACGAGCGGACGAAGGCCGTTTCGGAGAAGATGCAGTACGTCGAGCTTTCGTCGCTGCCGGACTTCCAGAAGCGTTTCGTAAAGGCGATGGCCTTTTAGCGGGCTGACGGTATGGAAAAGAAAATAAAAATATTCTATTCAGAATACGGCGCTGGACTTTCGCAGGTGGAAGAACGCGAGAGCGCGCCAGTCGGCGTTGATCTTACCGCGCTCGAAAGATTCTACAACGATATGGGCGAGCGCCATAAAAAACAATTCGACAAATTCGCCGCATACTGGAAGGCAGATGGCTTCGAGAAGCTCTTCAATCCGGCGGCGCGGGTCTTGACTATGCCTGTCGCCGTCGCGGAAGATAACTTCGGCGCCGAGCTGCTTCGCGTCAACGACTCCGTCAGCGAGGTAGTGATGACCGTCTGGACTATAGGGCCTGAGCTCGAACGCGAATGCACCGAGATGATGAACTCGCGCGGCAGCCTCATGACCGGCTTTCTGCTCGACGTAGCGGGCTCGATAGCGTTATACGACATGCACGCGGCGCTCGACGGATGGCTCAAGGCGCATCCCGCCGCGGAGCTTGGTAAATTCATCAACGGCGAATTTTACCCCGGCATGGGCAGCATGAGACAGGACCTGATGGAGAAGGTCGTGACGCTCGGCGAAACGGAGAAAATAATAGGCGTGGGCGCCAGCGGCCTTTCGCTGCTGCGCCCAAGAAAATCACAGTGCTCCTTCATCGCGCTCGGCTCCGCAGAGCACGAGGCGGTCTTCAAGTCGGAGCCCTGCAAGCCCTGCGCGGGCAAAAAGTGCCTTTACTATCAGCTCGGCGGCTGCCACATGCAGGCCGGGCTGTAACGCGCGAAGCTACTTAAATTCCACGACGGAGCTCACGCCGAGCTCGTCCGTCCAGAACTTCGCGGCAAGCGCGGCGCGCGCGGCGAAGCAGGTGCAATGGCAGGCGTGGACCTTATGCGGCGCGGCCTTCTCGAAATATGAGAGGACGGGCCGCATTTCTTCGTCCGAGCCGCTGCGCAAATGGAAGCCGCCTATAATATCGGCGATATTTTCGCGCCCAGTGACGCGCTTCGCCTGCTCGACGATGTTGCATATCCCAGAATGCGAGCAGCCGGTGATTACCACGAGCCCGTCCGCTCCGTCATAGACGAGCGCAGAGTCGTCGAAGCACGAATCGGCGCGCCATCCGCCGCATTCGTCCTGAACCTCGCCGAGAGTCACGCGCGGCGTGACGCGCGGCTCGATTTCGCCGAGCCAGTATAAATTCTCGGCGATCTCCGCGGCTTCGCGCGACGGGCGCAGATCGAAGAAACTTCCGAGAACCTCGGGCGCTATCGCCATCCCCGCGTCCGCGCCGCGAAGCTTCTTACGCCCCAGCGCTCCGGGATGGCAGACGAGCGCGGGCCTGTCCCGCATGCCGCGCGCAGAGCGCTCGCGAATCAGCGCGGAAAGCCCCCACGTGTGGTCGCTGTGACCGTGCGACAGCACCAGCAAATCCGGCGCTGCGGCGTCTATCCCCATCAGCCGCGCGTTGTCCAGGAAAATCCCCGAGAACCCCGCGTCAAAAAGGATCTTTTTGCCGCCGCACTCTATCCACAAAGAAAACCCTGGCTCCGCAAGAAAATAGCGCCCGATCAGCGCGTTGTTGTCTACGAGCACGCTTATTTTTAACATATCGAATCACCCCGAAATTATTTTAACAGCCCTGCACGCCGCGAGATAGACAAAGGCTGCCGCGGGCGCTATGATTTTAAAGCTTCCGCGCTTCCGCGGAGGCGGCACGGAGGTATGAAGATGAAGATATATATGATACGCCACGCCCAATCGACGGCGAACTTGATGAAGGTCTGGACGGGGCAGACGAACGCCGGGCTCTCGGACGAGGGGGCCGCCGCGCTGCGTGCGATATGCGCGCGCTTCGCCTACCCGCGCTGCGATTTGTACTTTTCGTCGCCTCTGCGCCGCTGCACGGAATCTATGAAGATAATCTATAACCACGCCGCGGACTTCGAACTTGCCGAGCTCGCCGAATGCGACATGGGCGAGCTCGCCGGCGTGCCGTACACCAGCCTCGACGACGACCCGAACTACTTTGCGTGGATAGGAAAGCCGGAGGAGACGCCGCCGTGGAAGGGCGAGAGCTTCGGAGCCTTCCGCCGCCGCGCGGAGCTCGGCTTCCTCAGAATTTTAGAAATCTGCCGCGAACGCGGGGCGCAGAGCGCCGCGGCGGTGATGCACGGAGACGTTATGCGCGCGGCGCTGCACCGCTTCGCCGACCCGTCGGTGAGCCACGGGGACTGGAAGATACCGAACGGCGGCGTCTACGTGCTCGAGTGCGGCGCGGACGGGCGCGCTTCGAGCTGCGAAACCCTGCCGGAATTTCTCTTCCTTCGATGAGGGAAGGCAATTCACAAAAGAGCAAAAAAGCCAGCTCTCCCACAATCTAGTATGCGAGAGATGCTGGCATTTTAGATGAATATAATATGTCTTTAATTTGCTTCGTTTACCGCTTCTATTACAGATTGTTCGGCCGCATCATCTGCCTCTTGCCGAACATACGCTAAATCACGCCTTCCAGCTTTTGTTTCCAAATACTTATCAACATCTCCCCAGATTACCTTTATTGACCCCCAAACAACAAACATAGAGACGATCAACATAGGAACTCCCACAGAAACGGCGAGACTCTGAAGAGCACTGGTGCCGACCTGATCTAGCACAAAGAGACATACAAGCGTTAAGCCTCCAATCAAAATGCCCCAGAAAAGCTTGATGCAAATAGGGGCTTCTTCAGCGCGGCTGTCTTTAGCCGTTAAAGATGATACGACTCCAGTCAAAGCATCAGTCATTGTAATAAACCCGATTAGAACTGCCAACAGAGTGGCCGGTATAGTCAACACACGAAGCGGCATGTAGTCCAACAGGGCAAAGTTAGCAACTGGCACTCCAATGGATTTAATCTGTTCCATGATATTGGCATGGTTAAAGAACGACTGCCATATTGAATTACCACCCCATAATGAGAACCAAAGCAGTATAAATCCGCTCGGGACAAACCAATTAACGATGATAAACTGACGTATCGAACGGCCCCTGGCTATCTTTGCATAAAACATACCGGCAATCGGTGAAAATACCAGCGTCCAGATGAAATAAAACGACGTGTTAAAATGTGCGAAATTATCGTTGGTTCCAAGAAAATCCCCGTTAAACGCGGCCGGAATATATATAGAGAACGCTTTGCCTATAGATCCTAAGACCAGCTCCAACAGATTAAGCGTAGGGCCCGCAAACAATAAGAAAGCAAGCAAAGCTATATAAAGATATGCATTCAAATCGCTTATGAATGCCATTCCTTTCTTAACTCCACGCGCAGACGATACTGAAAATACGATAGTGACTACTACGACGATGATTAGATAAAGCATATTATTAACGTGAATACCGGAGACGAAAGACAGGCCTTGCGCAAACTGCATCGTACCCAGGCCAAAACAGGTTACAGTGCCACAAACAAGGCATACACTCGTTAAAACGTCAAATGCTATCCCTGGCCATCCAAACACCTTATCTTTTAACAGGGGATACAGCGCCGTGCTGGGACGAAAAGGAAGCCCCTTATTCAGAGATAGGTAAACAATTAATATCCCCCAAAAAATCTGCATTCCATAATACTGCAGCGACCAGTGGAATGTCGATTGTGCAACACCGGCTAAAGCGGCATCGTTTGTACATGCAGCTATATTCAAGTATTTGGGTGGGTTATAGAAATAGCCCAGAGGTTCTGCCACGGCATAGAACATCATGGCGATCCCGATACTGGAACAAATTGCCATAGAGATCCATGTAAACACGCTATATTCAGGCTTGGCATCCGGACCGCCAATTATCTTTTTCCCAAAGGTTGGATGAAAAACCATGAATAAGAGCACAATATTGAAGATGAAGGTCATTTTTAGTATCAGCCAATTAAAGCTCTTCAAACTCCAATTAAGCGTATTCTGCGCCATTGTAGCGAAACTGTCCTGAAAAAATACACCATAAAGAAACAGTGCACTTAGTATGCACGCTACTGGTATAAACACATTTTTGTTGACAATTCCTTCCTTAGTCATAGTTACGCCTCCTCTAAAAATTATAATACAAACCTAGATAGCCATTTTCACCATCAAGACACTGTAACCTTCCGACATTATGACGACAATCTGCCGCGGATTTGCCTAATGGCATGGAATAAAAAGTAGCTTTTAGCTGTCACAAGAATAAGTGAAAGCACGATATACAGACCATCCTCCGTCAACCAACAAAGTCTGGCCTGTCATATAATCGCTGGCAGAGCTGGAGATGAAAAAAATCGCGCCCAAATAGTCTTGAGGATACGAACAACGTCCCATAGGAATTGTTGAAGCTGCTTTAACCATATAATCGTTTGGACGCTGATTCATCATTGGAGTCCATATCCAAACAGGGGCAATCGCATTTACAGTCACCCCAGATTTCGCCAGATCAACAGCAAGATGCCGCACCATTGCAGACATTGCAGATTTGCTGGCAGAATACGGAAGATCATCAACACAATTAACTGAAAATGCGTCTATGCTGCTGATATTGATAATTCTCCCCCAGCCATTCTCCGCCATGATTTTCGCTGCGGCTACGTTAACATAATACGCACCCATAAAGTTGATATCAAGAGTTCTGCGAAAGTCCGTATCGTCAAATGTCAATGAATTTCCTAAAGGCGCTATCGCCGCGGTGTAAACAAGAATATCAATGCCGCCAATGTCATCAGATATTCGCGTTATCGTTTCGTTAACGCATTCTCTATCGGTGACATCCATCTGATACAGCTTGCACACATCCTCATTTATCAGCTGCTCAACATTATGTAAACTTTCAATGCTGCGGCTTGCTACAGCGACAACCGCACCATTGCAGGCAAACGCCATCGCTACTGTCGTCCCCAATCCACCGGCACCTACAACCAATACGCGTTTTCCTGCGACATTAAACATATCGGTTATCCTATATCCTTGTACCACAATGTATCACCTCTCAAACATAACGATATACTTGTAAAAAAATAGCGATTGGAATAAACAGGGAGGGGGCTCCCCCCTGTTTATTAAGTTAGTTCTACATGTTATGCGCCCAATATTTCTGCATTGATGCCCACTGCCTTAAACGTCTTACATATTTCTTCAAGGCGCTCGGTACAAGGCGGGGCGAATTTATACTGAGACACATCAAGACTCTTGTATTTTGCGTTGCCCAATTCATGGTAAGGCAGGAGTGTCACCTTTTTTAACCCATGATTACTCAAGAAATCCACCGTACTTGAAATAATATCTGGGCTGTCGTTGACGTCTTTCAATAAGGGCATTCTTATTAGAATTTTTTCTCTGATATCTTCCCCTATATCAGATAATTTTTCTAAATTATTCAATATTTTTTCATTAGAAACACCAGTATACTGGCGATGTACAGTGTCGTCAATCGACTTAATATCATACAAAAAATAGTCGACTTTATCGGCAAGATATTCCAATACACTCCAATCACAAAAACCGCTGGTATCAATCGCTATGCTGAGTGCGTACTTTTTTGCTTCATCTATCAGCTCGAAGACAAAATCGCGGGATGCCAAGCACTCTCCACCACTTATCGTCATACCTCCACCTGTCTTTGTGTAGTACCCTTTGTCGCGAACAACTATTTCCATGACCTCGAAAGTGCTCATTTCACGCGCAGCAAGACGCAGGGCTTCGCTATAACAAGTACGCACACATGCAAAGCAATGTGTACAAGCGTTCCTGTCGATATGCACGCCGTTAGCGTCCAATGATATCGCTTTAGGATGGCACACATTCGCACATTGCCCGCAGCCAATACATTTACTGGTGCTGAACATTAGTTGATTGGCAAACGAGATCAGCTCCGGGTTATGGCACCACGCACATTTCAGTGGGCAACCTTTAATGAATACAGACGTGCGGATTCCAGGCCCATCTGCAGTGCTAAAACGCTGTATTCCTCCTATCAACGCTTTCAGTGACATTATTCCAGCAACCTTTTAAGAGGCTAGATGGGCCGTTCTGGATATCAATACATCCTGAACTTCTCTGTCAAGCTCAGTAAAGTATGCCAAATATCCGGCTACTCGCACGACGAGGTCTCTGTAATTTTCAGGATTTTTCTGCGCATCCCGCAATGTAGCATCATCCACAACATTAATCTGTACGTGGTAACCCCCTTCATCGCAGAAATTTTTAACAAGCCCTTCTATAATTTGTACGCCTCTTTCTCCTGTCACTCCATGTGGATCAAAACGCGTATTATAGAGGCAGCCGCCATGGAAATTTTCCGGATGCAGATGGGCTACAGAATTAGCAGCGGCCGTCGGTCCGCTTGTATCACGCCCCATTGTCGGAGAGGCATTATCACTCAAGGCTGTATACGCCAACCTTCCATCTGGGGTAGCGCCACAGTAGCGTCCCAAAGTAACATTATGTGTTTGAGATTGATTACCAGCAGAGAATTTTCCGTTATGGCGCCCATCGTTTTCCCCGTTTACCTTGGCGAACGACTTGGCTAGGAATTCAGTGATCATCTCGTCAACCTCAGGGATATCGTTGCCAAATTTAGGTGTCTTGTTCAATAAATATTGACGCATACGTTCGTTACCTTCAAAGTTCGTATCACAAAGATGAATCAATTCGTCCATTGTGAGGACATTATCTTTAAAGACAGCGTAATCTATAGCCATTATTGAATCGGCAACAGTTGACGGCCCCGCAATGAATATATTCGTATACGGCATCACGCAGCCACCTTCTTGTATCGATTCTCCAGACTCTATACATCCATCCACACATACAGATTGGTAAATCATCGGCAAATGCGTCGCTTGCAGCGAGGAGGTCATCCTGTATACCTTCATATGCAAATCCCAAAAATAATCAAGCTGTGTCTGTACGGCTTTGATAACTTCTTCAATAGATTTAAAATTTCTTGGATCCCCTGTTTCTGGACCAAGCTTCAATCCACTAACAGGGTCAACTCCGTTATGCAAGGCAATTTCCAGGCATTTAGGCGCATTTATATTACCGCCGACAGGGCTTCCGTCAGACACGCCGCAGCCGGGATGAGGCTCAACGCATCCGATAATTAGCCAATCTCTAGCCTGTTCGATATCTGCCCCCTTATTTATAACGGTCTGCTGTGCGACCTCGTCGTTAAAGAAAGCAGGATTTGCCATCCCCTTCTGGTTCATCTCCACACCTTTACGCAACAGCGATTCAGGCATTTTAGGTGAAACTCTCAACGCTACTGCAGGCTGTGCGATCTTCAGTTCTTCCGTAGCATCCAGGACAAGGTAAGACAGTTCGTTGCTTGCATCTTCTCCATGCTCATCTACACCGCCGATCATGAGGATCTGCCACATGGGGTAACCTGCGTCAGCCTGGCTATAGTAATTGTCATTCATATATATTAGACTGGTAACTTTTAGGAACAGAGATTCTATCAACTCGACAGCATCGTCAGGCGTTAATATCCCGTTTTTGATATCATTGGCATAGTAACTGTATAAGTTCTGATCGAAACGTCCTAGGGATGTCGCCATTGCATTTGCTTCAATATGATGCAGGACGTGCATAAACCACTGAAATTGTACGGCTTCGTAGAAAGTTCTTGGGCTATATTCAGGTACTCTTCTGCATATTTCGGCAAGCTTTTTCAGTTCATGTTTGCGTACAGGATCAGAGGTATGAAGAGCCATATCCTCAGCATAGTCCGCGTGCCTGTGCGAATAGCGTATAGCTGCCTCCAACGCGATAATCGTCGCCTGCCAATATTCAACTCTACGCTGTTTATCAACATTGATTCCTTCAGTGATAAGTTCTTCTATTTTTTGTTTGCAGAGATCTATATGCCCTCTAAATCCTAGTTCGAACATACGCTTAAAATTTGCGTTGATGGCGCTCGAGCATAAGCCCTTACCACCTGATTTAAATACTCCTGCTCTCTCGCAATCCTTGAGATACTGCGGTACGTATGCGTCCATGAGGTCTTCTGTCGATTTACCGTCCCACCAGTCAAGACAATTTAATATTTTCTGTGTATCTTCCTCAGTCAGATACAATGGATCACTTTTTCTTTTACTCATGGTCGGCAGTTGTTCTTTCAGCCACATTCTGCCAGAGCTGTATTCCGGGAACACGGCTGCTGCACGGACAAGTTCCGTCATTGAACCGGCGAGAAGTTCTCCATCCCTAATGACTATTTGTTTATGGTCTAAAACATATTCAAACACATGGGCACGATGGAGATAGATAGGCTCTCCAGCATACTTTTGATATGCTTCTGTAGCCAACACAATTCTTTCTGCACTCAAACTCGGCTTTGCATTTAACAGTACATTTTTTAATTTTGCAATACGTTCTCTCATCTTTACCCCTCCAGTATAATTTTATATAGATTATATATAATTAATATATTTTAAGTATATCACAATATGCAATAATATCAAGATTTATATATAAAAATATAAAATCTACATATAAATAGTTTTTTAAGATCAAAATATTATTTAAAATTTATGTATGCAATAAAATAATTTAATAATTTTTTATATAATATGGCATATTTTTTAAATAACCAACTAACAAAAATAATCAATTTTTGATATAACGATTGCCATTAATGCCTACAAATTATTTTGATATAATATTTCGCAAGTATTAATACAATTATTTATTGAAAGCTAGGAGACAATAGGGATATGCCTTCCATCTTGGGACAAAAAATAAAACGACTTAGAGTAGCTCAAAATAAGAAATTAAAAGACGTTAGCGAGCTAACCGGTTTTTCGATAAGTTACCTATCCAAAATAGAGCGAGGGGATATTTCAATTTCCCGCACAACGCTTGATGCCGTGTCACGCGTGCTGGGCGTGTCATCGGAATATTTCCTAGAGACACCAGAGATTATACGCAATTACGAACACACATATCATGTCTTAGAAAAAGACTTCTTACTGCTTGAAAGGCTTGGACAAGGAGACAATAACTTTCAGATGGAAGCTGCGCTGCTTACAGTGTTTCCAAGAGAAAAAATCGCGGACTTTCCACACTTACACGGTGGAGAAGAATTAATTTACATATTAGAGGGTAATTTGACAGCAATTCTGGACGGAGAATCGTTAGAACTATTTCCAGGCGATTGTCTACATTTCTATGCCACAACAGCGCATAGTTGGCATAATAAAACAAGTAAAATAGTCAAATTATTAGCAGTTAACACACCACCCCACACGTGGGACAAATACCCCAACAACGTGATGAAGGACGATGAGGATGCTCCCGCCATCTAAGCCCTTGTGGCAAAAACTGTCATTGCTGCCATATATACAAAAATCAGATTTTATCCTACAATAACGGAAGTTTTTGTAAAGGGGAAGAATACGCCGTATGGACGACGCGGACAGTTGCTCTGACAGCAGCCGATCATGTGAACGACTAAAAACGATAAACAAGAACACCCGGGACAAGCCTGTGCCTGCACTTCGACGGTAGGGGCGTGTCCCTTTTTTTGTCTTTTTGTCCGCCGCCGCGGCGCGCGGCTTAAATTTTGGGAGGAATTATTTTGGAAGAAAGCATATTGTGGCAGATAGTCTTACAGGTAGTGCTCATAGTCTCGAACGCGATTTTCGCCTGCGCGGAGATAGCGGTCATCTCGGTCAACGGCGCGAAGCTCGAACAGCTCTCGGCGCAGGGCGACAAGCGCGCGGGAAGGCTCAAGAAGCTCACAGACAATCCAGCGACCTTCCTCGCGACGATACAGGTCGCGATAACGCTCTCCGGCTTTCTGGCGAGCGCTTTCGCGGCGGACAATTTCTCCAGCCGCTTAGTCGAAGTATTCGTCGCGCTCGGCGTCCCGCTCCCTAAGAAGACGCTGGGCACGATATCCGTCGTCATAATTACGCTGATCCTTTCATACATTACGCTGATCTTCGGCGAGCTCGTCCCGAAGCGCGTCGCTATGAAGAAGGCCGAACAGCTCGCGCTCGCGATGTCTTCAATGATATCGTTTATCGCGAAACTTTGCGCACCGCTCGTCTGGCTGCTTACCGCCTCGACGAACGGCGTGCTGCGTCTCATCGGCATCGACCCTAAGGCCGAAGACGAGGAGGTCGGCGAGGAAGACATCCGCCTCATGGTCGACGCGGGCAGCCGCAGCGGCACGATTGACGAAGAGGACAAAGAGATGATTCAAAACATATTCGAGTTCGACGACCTTCCGGTAGGCGAGTTCGCAACGCACCGCCGAGACGTGGCGATGCTCTGGATGGAGGACAGCGCCGAGGCGTGGAAGAAGACGATAAACGAGACGCGCTTCTCGAACTACCCGATATGCGACGAGAGCGTCGACAACGTCATCGGCGTGCTGAAGGCTAAAGAATATTTCCGGCTGCGCGACAAGACGCGCGAGAACGTTATGAAGAACGCCGTCGTGCCGCCGTGCTTCGTCCCCGAGGGCGTGCGCGCCGACGTGCTTTTCAAACGCATGAAGCAGACGCGCGACCATTTCGCGATCGTACTCGACGAACAGGGCGGCGTGGCCGGCATTGTGACGATGAACGACCTGCTCGAACAGCTCGTCGGCGACCTGGACGACGAGAACGCACAGCCGCAGGAGACGCCCGAGATTGAAAAAATAGACGAAAATAAATGGGAGATAAAAGGCAGCGCCCCGCTCGAAGAGGTTGCCGAGGAGCTAGGCGTGACTCTGCCTGTGGACGAATACGACACATTCGGAGGCTTCGTATTCGCGAGCTACGGCTCCGTCCCGGACGACGGCACGACATTCGAGATAGAAGCCGAAGGGCTCGCCATAAGCGTTGCGGAGATAACGGACCACAGAATTGAAAAGGCCTACGTCTCCGTTATAAAGGAACATGAAAAGGAAGACGAAGTAGACGGCGAGCCGTGCTAGCGTACACGGCTGCGCGGCGATGAATTCCGCGCCGCTTTTCAGCTTCAAACCGTCGTCGCTCCGCAGATGCGCTGGGCGGCGTTTTTTCATCGATCTGCGCGGCGCTGCCGGGAGCAGTTGACTTCGAGCCAGCTCTATGATTTAGAATTCTTACGTCGAATGCGGCGTGGGCGCTTGTTCCGCGCCGCGTTGACAAATGAGGCGGTGTGCGCTATTTTTAACATGCGTCGGCGAAAACGTCTCCGTGCTACGAAGGCGCGGAAAGGGCGGAGCATCTGCCCGAACGCCGCTGGACGCGGGAAATTTACGAAAAGAACGAATGGATCACGAAGGTCTCTGAGTTTCTCTCGAAGAGTTCTTCGTGATTTTTTTGTCCGGCGGACGCCGGAATACATTGAAAGGCGGCAAATATGGACGACGGTAAAAGTTTTCTTATAGACGGGCGCGCGGTGCCGCTGCTGTTTGCGTTCCTCGCGGCGGCGGCCGTCCTGTCCGTCGCGCTGGCCTCTGGGCTCGGCCCGGTCTCTATAGCGCCGGACGAGACTGTTAAGATACTGCTCTCGCATCTGCCCTTCGCAGGCGATTTAATCGAACGGACGTGGAACGCAGCGAGCGAGCGCATCGTGATGAACCTGCGCCTGCCGCGCGTACTGCTCGGCATGACCGTAGGCGCGTCGCTCGCAGTAACAGGCGTGACGATGCAGGCGCTTGTGCGCAACCAACTCGCGGACCCGTTCATTCTCGGCGTTTCGTCGGGCGCGGCGGCGGCGGCGACGCTCGGGATGCTCTTCGGCGTTTTCTCGTTCCTCGGCGCATACTCGCTCTCGATAAGCGCATTCCTCGGCTCGGCGGCGACAATCACGGCGGTCTACGCGCTATCGCGCGTCAACGGACGTATCAACATCCCGCAGCTGCTGCTATCCGGCGTCGCAGTCTCTATGATTATGGACGGGGTGACGCGAATAATCACGCTCAGCGCGCCGAACGCGCTCGGCTTGCACAACGCCTCTTTCTGGATGGCGGGCAGCCTCGCTGGGGCGCGCTGGAGCTACCTGACTCTGCCCTTCGCGGTGCTGATACTCTGCATGGCGGTGCTGATGCTGAACCACAGGGCGCTGAACCTGCTGCTGCTCGGCGAGGAGAGCGCCGCGACGCTCGGCGTAGACGTGCGGCGGACGCACAAGCTGCTCGTGCTGCTCGCCTCGCTGATGGCAGGCACCACCATCGCGGTCAGCGGCACTATAGGCTTCGTCGGCCTCATGGTGCCGCACTTCACGCGGATGCTCGTCGGCTCCGACCACAAAAAGGTGCTGCCAGCGGCGGCGCTGCTCGGCGGCGTGCTGGTCGTATGGACGGACGTCGCGGCGCGCATGGTCATCGCACCAGAGGAGCTGCCCGCAGGCATACTGACGGCGGTCGCCGGCGGCCCAGTCTTTATATGGATGCTGAAGCGGCGCGGCGGAGGGCGCGCGAGATGAAGCGCGTCGAGGCGCGCGGCCTCTGCTACTCTTACGGGCGAGGGCAGGCGCTAGAGGACGTTTCGCTATACGCTGAGCGCGGCGAGTTCGTCGGCCTGATAGGGCCGAACGGCAGCGGCAAGTCGACGCTGCTCAAATGCCTGTACCGCGCCATAAAGCCGATGAAAGGCGAAATATTCTTCGACGGCGAGGACATGTCGAAGATGAGCTACCGCGAGACGGCGCGGCGCACGGCGGTCGTAGGGCAGGAGAACGACGTGCTTTTCGAGTTCAGCGTCCGCGATATAGTGGCCATGGGGCGCAGCCCGTACAAGAGGTTTTTCGACAGGGACACCGCCGAGGACGAGCGCATAGTCATGCACGCGCTGGAGCACGTCGGCATGGCGGACGAGGCGCACCGCCGCTATTCCTGCCTCTCGGGCGGAGAGAAGCAGCGCGTCCTTATAGCGCGCGCGATAGCCCAGCAGACGGACTTCCTGATACTAGACGAGCCGACGAACCATCTCGACGTGAGCTGCCAGCTAGACATCTTCGACTTCATAAAGCGGCTGAACCTCACCGTCATAGCCGCGATACACGACCTCAACATGGCCGCGCTTTACTGCGACCGCCTCTACGTGATGAAGGCCGGACGCCTGTTCCGCGAGGGAACGCCCGCAGAGATACTGACGCCAGGGCTGATACGCGAAGTCTACGGCGTGACAGCGGAAACGGAGCTTCACCCGGCGACGCGAAGGCCCGCAGTCACATACCTGCCCGAATGGGCGCTTGATAAAAACAAATAATTTCCCGAAACGGAGGATCTTTTGATGAAAAAGCAAATCTTCGCCGCGCTCGCGGCGCTCTCCATACTCTTCGCCGCGCAGCCGGCGGCGCATGCCGGAGGCGGCGCGCCAGTCACGGTAGACAACTATGGGCGCAAGGTCACGGTGACGGCGGCGCCGCAGCGTGTGCTGACTTTCGGCCCTAACTGTACCGAACTGCTCATAGCGCTCGGTCTCGGAGACAAAATCGCAGGCAACACGCTCGACAATCACAGCCGTGGCCCGCTGCCCGAATACGCCGCAGAGTACGCTAAAGTACCAGAGCTCAACTACGGCAGCGCGACGCGCGAGGCGGTGCTGACTAGCGGCGCGGACTTCGTCTTCGGCATAGACTGGGAATTCGGCGGGGGCGGCCTAGACATAGCGGAACTCGAAGAAAACGGCATGAACGTCTACGTAGAGCGCGCCACGGACTTCGACGAGGCGTACAAGGAAATACGCGACATCGGCAAAATCTTTGGGATAGAGGCGCGCGCCGAAGAGTTTATAAAGGAGCAGGAGCGGCGTATGAAGGCCGTCGCGGACAAGATAAAAGGCCGCGAGCCTCTGCGCGTCCTCATCTACGACAGCGGCAGCAGCGGCGTCTTCACCTGCTCCGGCGATAATTTCGAAAGCCTGCTCATCGAGCGCGCTGGGGGGAAGAACGTCTTCGGCGGCTTGAGCGGCAAGCAATGGGTCACTGTCAGCTACGAGGAAGCCGTCCTGCGCGAGCCGCAGGTTATAGTAATACACGACTACGACTCCCCCTCAGTCGAGGCGAAGATAGCCGAGATAAAGGCCAACAGCGCGCTCTCGCAGCTTGAATGCGTCAAAAACGGCCGCTTCGTCACGATAGCGCTCGAAAGCGTCCTCCCAGGAAGCCGCATAGCCTACGCCGTCGAACGCTTCGCCGCCGCCTTCCACCCCGGGCTCTTCCCCGGCAAATAGTCCGGCGCAGACTGCTTGACACAAGTTCTAAAATAATGCTAGCTTATGCAGCGGCCCAGCGAACGCGCGAGGGCCGCTTAGTTTTTCTGTCGGAGGCTAAACGATGAAACTCAAGATTTTTCTTGCCGTTCTGACGCTCGCATTCTCAGCGCTTGCTCCTGCGTGCGGCGCAGAAGAACCCCAACAATATGTCCCAGGCGAAGCCATCGTCGTAATGCGCGGCGGCGCTTCAATCCCAACGGCTGCGTCGGCTAAAAACGCCGCTTCCGAAGACCTAAGCCTGGCAGGCGGCTCCGTCATACAATACTTTAATCCGATAAAAGCAAATAAAACTCAGGCGGACGCCGCGTCCCGCGCCGCCTCCGCCCAAAGCGGGACAATGGCCGTCGTACACATGCGCGCGCCGGAGGGAATGACGACGGAGGAATTTATAGCAAAGCTCCGCGCGGAGCCGGACGTCGTCAGCGCCATGCCGAACTACATAATGCGGACGCACGCCGTAGAGCCGAACGACACGGATTGGAGCCGCCAGTGGGGCCCGGCCGCGATCGGCGCGCCTGAACTGTGGGAACGCGGCGCCGGCTCCGAGGAAGTCGTCGTCGCCGTGATAGACAGCGGCGTGATATACGACCATCCCGACCTCGCTGCCAATATGTACACCTTCGACGAATCTACGGCGGACAAAATACTAACCGAGAATCCCGGGATCGTCACCGACGAAGTCCCGCTCGCTGGAAGCCACGGTGCGTGGTTCCACAGCAAGATTAACCTGCTTGACCCGAGCACGCCGTACAACGGCGTGCCGGTCGGCCCGCTGCCGACGATTCA
>URAG01000012.1 GCA_900545755.1 uncultured Cloacibacillus sp.
CGAAGAGTATCGCAGTCGTCTTCTTACCGCCGTCCTTGTGCACAGCATCTCCGGTCTTTTTGCCCGTGATGAAGAAAGACTTCCCGTCCGGAGCGTCCTCGCGTTTCGCCTCATAGCCTGCGTTTTCGAGGAAGCGCGTCACGTTGCCGACAGCGACTTCGTTGTCTACCTGAACGCGCAGTTCTTCCGTTCCCTTGTCTGTCTCGGCCTTCGTCAGAAGGACCGGTTTCGGACATTCGAGTTTTCTGGCGTCGATTTCCAGCATTTCCTACAGATTCTCCTTTTTAAGGTACTCTATGAATTTCTCGACAAGCTGGGGATCGAGACGAGTCCCAGCCATAGAGCGAAGCCTTTCCGTGACCTCTGCATCGCTGGGGATGCGGCGTCCTGGCCATGGGCGCGTCATCTCATTCCATGCGTCGACGACGGCGTAAATTCTCGCCTGGTAAGGAATCGAAGTAGCGGAAATTCCCTGCGGGAAGCCGGAGCCGTCCCAGTTCTCGTTCCACGAATATGGAATGCTGGAGGCGGGGCGCAGAAGCTCGATCGTTTCCATGTAGTCCTTGGACTTGATCGGATAGCGGTCGTACTCACGGCGCTCAGTCGGCGTCAGCGGCGAGGTCTTAGTCCGGATGGAGAACGGCAGAGAGAGCATGCCGATTCGGCTGAAAAGGGAGCCGAGATAGACGTAGAGCAGCTCTTCGTCCAGAACTCCGAGTTCCTTCGCGAAATCGCGCGCCTTCTTCGCAGCTCGCGGTATCGCGGAGCGGAACTTCGCGTCGCCGGGCGTAAAGGAGGACGCTATCTCCTCAAGCGTCTTCGTGCAGAGGTCGCTGCCGGAGTCGGCGAAACGTTTGTAGACATCTATCGTTATATCGTCGATTCGCTCACGCTCTCCTTCCTTGAACGAGAAGAAGGCCATGAAGTCGTTGAGCGTGCGTTGAATGCTCGCTATTTCGTCCTTCTTTTTGTGGTCTATCGTGATGCGGCGAACCTCGCGCGACTCGTCGCGTATCCCGGCGATTTCCTGCTGAAGCCTTCGGAGCCTCCAGGTGAGCTGCTCGTTGAGGTAAAGCCCGGAAAGCAGCACTATGGCGATCGCCGCTACCGCGAGGTAGAGGAAAAGACGCTGAAGCTGGCGGTCTGCCTCCGTGATGTCGGCCTTCGGCATGATGCCAGTTATCCAGAAGGCTGGGTCGCCGCGGAAGTCCTTGACGAGCACGCGGCCTGCTATGTAGGTGTCTCTTCGTCCGCCCTCGATGACGATGCCGGGCATGTCCTTTCTAATTTCAGAAGCTTTGATCGGTTCCAGCGCGAATGAGAAGTTTATGCCGTGCGTCAGCCGCTGCACCATCTTAGGCGAGAGCGCCATCGTCGCTATGAGATAGCCGGCGTCCTCGCCGCTCATGTCCGAGCGCCTGATATGCATCGCAGAGAAGATTATCGGTTTGTCGCCGTTCTTCATGACGATACCGCAGAAGCCGTCGCTTGGAAGGTTTTTGAATATACGTTCGCTCTCGTCCGTGTCGAATATCGCGTTGAATTCGCTCTGCGGCGTAGAAGCGTCGTCAGGCGCGCTGAAGTCTCGGAAGAGCACGACGCCGAGGTTCTTGTCGAGGTAGATCATAGACGAGATGCCTATCTCTGTGAGTACGTCCCTGTTGAGGTAGACGTTAGGATAGTCCGGGTATTCGCCGTTCATGAAAGCCCACGTCTTATCCGAATATGCCCAGTTGCCTGCGATAGCGGAGAGCATGCGTTCCTCGCCCTTGACGCTCATGAGCGTGCGCGAAAGCTCGCGCGACAATCGTTCCCGATCGGCCTCTCCCGCCGACGTAATGAGGAAGTTGGTGAAGAGCAGGTCAAGAAGGAACAGCGCAGAGAGCATAATGAACGCAAGGAATATTTGTATTTTTGCTTTAATAGACATCTGAACTCCTCCGAAGCGGGCAAAAATATGGTTTGTCAATAGAAAACCTGCCACTATTGTAGCAGAATTTTACAAAAAATTAAGATGTAAAGATAATGAAGTGACTTGCCTTACTGAAAAAATGTATAATGAAGGCGAAAGGTGCAAAAAAAGCGACATTACGCTTTTTTATTTTATCGGATCTGGAGGTGGCGTCGTGTGCCGTGAAAATGCCGCGGAATTTATGCGTTCGTCAGCCGTTTTGCGGAACGGTCTATCTGTCGTGCCGTTTGCGTCGTGCCGCGAAGCCGCGCGGCGCTGCGGAATTTCTGCGCGCGAGGCCGAGGTTGCGGCGCTGCGCGCTGGGCTCTGCCCTTCGCGTTACGAACGCGGCGTTGCGGCGATAGGCCTCGAAGGCCAAGCGATGTTGCTCGAGTCGTGCGCCGCAGTAGCCGGCTGCGGCGGACTCGGCGGTTGGATTGTAGAGATACTTGCGCGCGCCGGTGTCGGTAAGCTGATACTCGTCGATGGAGACGTATTCGGCGAAAACAACTTGAACAGACAGCTTTATGCAACGGAGGGAAATCTCGGCGAGCCGAAGGCTGAAGCCGCCGCACGGCGCGTGAGGGCCGTGAACTCGGCAGTCGAGACTGATGTGCGCGCAGTATTCCTCGACGTGGAGAACTGCGCGGAAATTTTCGCGGGCGCGGACGTCGTTATGGATGCACTCGACAATAACGGAGCGCGGCAGGCTGTGCTTGACTGCTGCCGCACGCTCGGGATCCCGTTCGTCCATGGCGCCGTCTCTGGCTTCTGCGGCGAGACTGCAGTGCTGCGCGCTGGCGACGCCGCGCCTTGGGAACTCTGCGGCGCACCCGACCGCGGCGCGGAGGCTGAGGAGGGCACGACGTCGTTCATCCCGCCTTTCATAGCCGCGGCGCAGGCTGCTGCGGCTATAAAAATTTTAGCGCGTGCCGGCGAAACGCCGCAGAAGACGATGCTCTGGTTCGACCTTGCGCGTTGCTCTATGCAGAGACTGAAGCTAAGATGATTGAAATTACAAAACCAGAGATAATTTTGGACGCCCACACAGATATGCTGCTCGACGTGCTCGCGCTGCGGCGGCGCGGAAAATCCGCGGTGCTCGAAGATCGCTTCCTTCCGCAGCTGCGCGCCGCCGGCATGAACGCCGCCGTCTGCTCGCTCTTCATACCAGAAGAGTATGTGCCGGAGACGGCGCTGCGCTGTGCGCTCGACCAGATAGCCGCGCTCGGCGAGGATCTCGCGGAGTCGCCGTCGTTCCGTTTGTGTAGGAGCGCGGACGGTTGCTATGCAGCCGCAGCCGAGGGAAAAATCGCGCTTTTCCTCTCGCTTGAGGGCGCCGAGCCGATCGGGCGCGACCTTCTGCTGCTCGATATTTTTTACTCGCTCGGCGTTCGCCTGCTAGGCCTCGCTTGGTCGCGGCGCAACTACGCGTGCGACGGCATATCGTTCGAGGCCGCGCCGTCCTATTCGCGCGAGGGCGGGCTGACTGATTTCGGACGGGCGCTCGTGCGCCGCGCGCGCCGCATGGGGATGGTGATAGACGTGAGCCATTTGAACGACGCGGGCTTTTACGAGGTCTCGCAGATTTTAGACTGCCCGTTTATAGCGTCGCATTCCGACTGCCGCGCTCTGACGCCTTCGCCGCGCAACCTGACCGACAGACAGCTCGCGGCGCTCTCCGCCGCCGGCGGCGTGAGCGGGATGAACGCATACGGCCCGTTCTGCGAGACTGCGGCGCACGGACGCGCGCCGGAATCGCTGCTTGAGCATCTAAGCCATGTCGTGAAGAATTTCGGATACGAGCATGTTGGAATCGGCCTCGATCTCTGCGACTGCATTGAGTTGCTTCGTGAACCTGGCGGGGTTGCGAAAGACGTCTTCCGCGACCACAGGGACGCGGCGCGCTTCGTCGAGGCAGTCCGCGCGCGCTATCCGCGTGTGCAGGCGTCCGCGATACTCGGCGGCAATTTCATGCGCGTCTTTGAAAATGTAATGAGGTGATCGGTGTTGGAAAAGTTCGTCTATCCGCTCGTCGTCTACGAGGATTTTGAAAACGGAGAGAAAATCTGGCGCGGCAACTTCCCTGGGCTCCACGGCTGCTGGCTGGAGTCGCCGTCTAAGGATGATGTGCTGCGCCTCGCGCCGTCCGTGCTATGGGAATACGCATCCGCCTGCTTTGAAACCGGATGGACGCCGCCCGCCGCACCGGACGTGCGCGAGCTTGAGGAGGCCGGAGCAGGAGAAGTCCTCGTCGTGACGGCGGAAAAGTTTTCGTGAAACGGCGCGTTCCTGCATTCGCGCTGCTGAAGTTCGCCCTGCCTTCGCTTTTCGGCGCCGCCGTCTTTCTCGTGCCATTTTCGCTTCACGGAGAGCCTAACACTCTGCTCGGCCATTTCAAGGAAACCCTGCTCGCGTTCTTTGCGGGAAGGCAGCCCTTACTTGCCGCAGCGATTTCGACGGCGGCTGCGACTCTCGCGCTCGCCGCGAAGTATTGCCGCCCAGCATGGATAGTGCGCGACGAGATACTGCACGAGAATGTGACCGGAGGCCCATTGTGGTTTGCCGCAAGAATCCTCTCTGTGCCTATAACGCTCTGCGTCTGGCTCGGCGCAGAACGGCTCTCCGGAGCCGGCGGAATCCCCGCCGCGTTCATAGAAGAAGCTTCGTTTATAGTGTGCGGCATGACGCCGCGGCTCGTCGCGCTCGCGGTCGTCCTCGGCCTGCTTGCGCCGCTCGTGATGGATTTCGGCCTGGTGCAGTTCATCGCCGTCTTCGCAGGGCCTGTAATGCGTCCTCTTTTCCGCGTGCCTGGGCGCTCCGCCGTCGACTGCGTCGCCTCGTGGCTCGGCAGCAGCTCGATGGCGGTCGTCTTCACTGCAAAGATGTACGACTCAGGTTATTACACGGGGCGCGAGGCGGCGGCCGTCGTCTGCGGCTTTTCTCTCGCGGGGATATATAACATCTACGCTGTCGCCGATCTCATGAACGTCGGCTACGCGCTGCCGCAGATCCTGATCATATCCTATTCGTCGATGATTTTGCTCGCGGCTCTACTGCCGCGTATCGCGCCGCTCTCTTCGATACCGGACGAATATATCTCCGGCCGCTCGCGCTATGCGGCGCGCGCAGAAGGGCGCAGGCGCGGCATGTCGGCGCTGCGCTGGGCGCTGTTCCGAGGCACGGCGCAGGCACGGCGCATGAACGCCGAGAAATATCTGCGCGAGAGCCGCTATATAATCTTTTCGCTGATTTTCAGCACAGTGCCTTTGATGATAACTTTCGGGACGCTTCTGCTTCTCGCCGCGGATCTGACTCCGGCGGCGAAGCTCGTCGCCGCGCCTTTCTCAGAGCTTTTTTCCATAATCGGTTCGCACGAATCCGAAATCGTTGCAGAGTCCGCGGTTTTCGCCTTCGTCGACCAGTATCTTGCCGCGGCGGCGGGCCGCGCGCTCCTCACCGAGGCGGGGCGCGTATCGTGCGTCTGCCTTTCAGTCATAGGGCTTATAAACCTCACCGAGGTCGGCCTGCACGTATGGCATTCGAACATTCCGCTGAAACTCTGGCAGATGGCGGCAGTTTATATCATAAGAATATCCGTCTCAGCTTTCGTCGTGATTCCAGCTGCGCGGCTTCTTTTTACGTAGCGGCGCGCTAAGCTTTTTTGATGTCTCCCTTCGCGCCGCCAGTTATGCGCAGGAGCTCGCCGGGCCCTACTGGGAAGAATGCATGGTCCGTCCCCGCGGCGGCCCATACGGTCTCGTAGTTGAAAAGATCCTCGTCGAGCAGAGTCTGCGGCTGCTCCGGATAGCCGACGGGCGGCACGCCGCCAGGGCGGAAGCCTGACCATTCCTCGCATTCCTCAGCGCCGGCGAAGGAGACGTGCGATGCGCCGAGCGCCTTCTTTACCTTCTTAGCGTCCACTTTGTTGACGCCCGACATGAGAGCGAGCGCGTAGGATTTCCCGTGGTTGACGCGCAGCAGTATGCTCTTGAGTATCTCTCCCTCTGGCGCGCCGACGGCCGCCGAAGCGTCGGAGACTGTGAATATCGTCGCCTCTGTGCGTTTTATCTGCGAATCGCAGTGCGTTTCTACAAGAAAGGCGCGCACCGCCTCTACGGGGTCGAAGTTTTCACCGGCGCGTGACATTTGCAATCACTCCATCTGAGCTGAATTTTTCTGTTTTTCTGCGAATTCGCCGCCGAGCGACGGAGGCAGCCCGGCCCACGCGAAGAAGGAGCGCCTTCCGTGGGTGGCGGCCGTGCCGCCGAAATCGTAAATCTCTATGTTTTCAAGCACAGAACGCACATATTCGCGCGTCTGCGGATATGGTATGTCCTCTATCCATTCCACCCAATCGGAGGCCTCGTCCGCGCCCCACCTTGAGACGGCGGCCGCCCCGGCGTTGTATGCCGCGACTGCGAGCGGCAGGCGGCGGCCGAATTTTGCACGCAGATATGCGAAGTGCGCAGCGCCGAGCATGATGTTCTGTCCCGGCACGAGCGGGGAGAACGTTTCTTCACCTAGGCGGCGCGCCGCTTCGCGCGCCGTGGGCGGCATCAGCTGCATGAGCCCGACCGCGCCGCGCGCGCTGACGGCCTTCGGGTCAAATTTGCTCTCGCGCTTCATGATGCCGAAGAGCACGTTTTCGCGCACGCCAGTGCGCGCCGATGCCGCGGCGGTCTCCGCCTCCCATCGGCGCGCCGGAACCGCGCTGGATTTCGCCGCGTTTACCGCGCGCGTGAGCTTCGGATATTTTCCTTCGTATGCGAGGACGAAGGAATAAAAGTCGAGCGGCTTCCGCAGCGCGAGCAGCGCCGCGGCGCGTTCGGCTTCCTCCCTGCGCCCGAGCTTTTCGAGCGCGCGTATCTTCCAGTAGTAAAGCCGCGCGGGCCGTATCGCGAAGGGCTGCGCCCACGCATTGCGCGACCACGCCGCGAGCGCCGCTTCGCAGTCGCCGCTCTTCCACGCGCGGCGGCCCGCCTCCCAGTCCGCGGCCGTGACCTTATAGACGGCCTCGCTGAATCCCCAGGCGCATAGCAGCAGAACGCATAGCGCGGCGCAGCGGCGGATGAAAATTTTCGCCTTGCCGGCTTTTGCCGTTTGCGCTATTTTAGTGACGGCGTTTTTCGCCACGGAGGGGATAGAGTGCATCGAGCGGCGGCTCCTTATCGTCTTAATAATATAGAAAAGTATCCGACAGAAGCACGATGAAGTCAAGCGAGGCGGAATTTCTCGCGCGCGCGGCGTACGAGGCCTCCGTGCGCGAAGTGACGGCGACGCCGAAGCCCGGCCTCGTAGACGCGGAGGGCAGCGGCTGCCACGACGACATGGACTGCGCGATGTTTCTGAAAAGCGCGCGCGCGATAGCGCCCTTCTGGGAACGCCAGGCGCGCGCCGGGCTCGAAGGAACGCCGCCCGGACTTGCTATGGCGCGGCTGCGCCACGCGGGCGTCGAGATGGAGCGCGCGATGCTGGAAGCTACCGGCGGCGTCAACACTCACAAGGGGCTCGTCTACCTTATGTCGCTGTTGCTGTACGGAGCGGGCTACGCGGTATTTTCCGGCGTGCCGCGCGGCGCTGAGGCCGCTGCGAATTTCGCGGCGCGCGCCGTGCTCGGCGCCGTCGAGCGCGAGCTAGGCGTTCTTCTCGCCGAGCCGCCGCGCCGCGCGCTCACCAATGGAGAGCGCCTATACGTCGAGCACGGAGTGACGGGCGTGCGCGGCGAGGCGGAGCGCGGCTTCCCATCGGTAACTGACGCCGGCCTCCCCGCTCTGCGCCGCGCGCTCAAAAGCGGCGCGTGCGTCAACGACGCCTGCATCGCGGCGCTGCTCGAGATAATGCTCGTATGCGAGGACAGCAATGTGATACACCGCGCTGGCTTCGATTACTGGCGCGGCGAATATAAAACGTATATAGTTGAAGCGCTTCGCGGCTTCCATGAACCGTCATGGAACCACGCGCCGCTTTACGAGCTTGAGCGCAAATTTATGGAGCGTCGCGTGAGCCCCGGCGGCGCCGCGGATTTATTGAGCTGCACATATTTCCTGCATATTTTTTCATCGTGATAGAGTCTGTATGTTGTCAGCGGACGGCCTCTATAGTATCATGTCGTTATATAGTAACGCTTTTGTGTGAGATTTTATGAAAAGGAGACTATGAGTATGAGTCTGGGCAACAGGATCAAGTCGCTCCGTAAAGCGCAGCATTTAACTCAGCAGAAGCTCGCGGACAAGGTCGAAGTCAGCCGTATATATGTACAGGCGCTCGAGAGCAACCGCAGGCTCCCGTCCATGAAGCTGCTCCAGCGGCTCGCGCCGGCGCTAAACGTCGAAGTCGCCGATCTTCTCCAGGATTTTTCTACGCCCGACAAGCCGGGGCGCGTGCAGCTCGAATCCATGCTCGACGACGGCGAGCTTGAAATTTGGTATCGCAGTAAAAAACTTTCCGAAAAAGAGCTGCGCCGCGTATATCGCGTGATCGAAGCGGCGCTCGACGACTGGGACGAAGAGGATGCCGCAGGAAAGTAGAGAGGAAGAATCCTCGGATCTATTTGAAGAAACATATCCTGCGCCGCCCGACGCCCTGCCCGGCTGGGCCGTGAGCGAAGCGGCGGAGTGGCGCAGGCTTGACGAGTTCGACATACTCGCGAAGGCGGAGGAACGCACGGGGCTCTCGCTCGACTTGAAGCGCGTATCTCTGCCAGCTGGAGTGTGGGGTATCCATCTTGTGCGCGGTGAACGCGGACGCATCTTCATAAACTCGATGCTTCCGCTGTTGTGGCGGCGGTTCGCGCTATTCCACGAGCTTTATCATCTCCTGTATCATACGAAGGGCGCGCGCTTCTGGCAGCGCAGCTTCGTCTCGATGGAAAGCTTCGAGAACCGCGCCGACACATTCGCGTGGGCCGCGCTGTGGCCGGAGTGGGAAGAAGCCCAGTATCAGGACTGGGCGGAGGCGGAACCGTGGTAATGCTGAAAAAACTGCCGTTCTTTCTTCCGCTGGCGGGCTGCCGCGGGCAGTGCGTCTACTGCGACCAGCGAGCGATAACCGGCGTGCGCGCCGTGCCGTCTCCGGCCGACGTGCGCGCGGCTCTGCGCGGGCTGACCGAGCCGCACGAGATTTGTTACTTCGGCGGCTCCTTCTGCCGCTTCGCGCCGCCGCTTATAAAAGAATACCTCGACTGCGTGACGGAGTACGCGCCGGCCGGAAGCACGGTGCGCTTCTCGACCTACCCTGGCGACCTGCGCGACGACGCCTTGCGCGGCCTCGTCAAAAAATATCCGATTTCAAGAATCGAGCTCGGCATACCGACGCTTGACCACGCCGTCCTCGCCGCATGCCGCCGCGAGGCCGACCCAGCAAAAATATTCGAAGACATAAAAACGCTAAAAGCCGACGGCCTGCCCATCGGCGTCCAGATGATGATAGGGCTGCCGGGACAGGACCGCGAAAGCAGCCTCGCCGGACTGCGCGCTCTCGCCGCGCTCAAGGGCGCGGACTCGTGGGAGCTGCGCCTGTATCCATGCCTCGTCATCAAGGGCACAGAGCTCTGCCGCCTCTATGAACGCGGCGAGTACCGCCCGCTGACAGTCGAAGAGGCGGCGCTCTGGGGCGGCGAGTTTATCGACGAAGCGATCAGGTACGGCTTCGTCCCGATAAGGATAGGATTGCAGGAGACTGAGTCGCTCGCCGCCGAAGTCGCGGCTGGGCCGCACCATCCTGCGCTCGGCGAGCTGATACTTGCGGATGCTTCGGCGCGCAGGCTTGCGCGCGAAAACCCACGTGGGCCGTGGCGTGTGGCGCGGCGCGAAATGTCGCGTTTCACAGGACACGGACGCTTCGGGATAAAACGCCTCGCAGCCTACTCCGGGCTCTCAGAGGAAGATGCTGCGAAGCTCTTGCAGTATATATAGTGTATAGCAAGATAGCGAAACGCGCGCTCATGTCTGTCGCGCGCCGAAAGGAACGGTAAAATGTCCTTTACATCTACATCGGAGAGAGAAAAAATCCATAGACTTTTCAAAAGTTTTAGCCGCGGAAAATTCTCAGCGCACAACCGCTTCGTCCGCGCCGCGACGTGGCTCGGTTGCTGCGCCCACGAAACGGGCGAGCTGACTCCCGCCGCCGTCTCTCGCGCAGCCGAAGCTGCGGCGGGCGGCGCTGGGACCGTCATATCCGAATTCGCTTACGTCAGTCGCGAAGGACGCGCCGCGACGCGGCAGTGGGGGCTCGACTGTGACAGAAGCGTCAGCGAAGTCCGCCGCCTCGCAGATGCCGTACACACGCGCGGATCTAAGCTGATAGTGCAGATATGCCATGCCGGCGGCGCTCTAAACTCCGCCTTTGCCGAAACAGCGGGGCTTTCTCCAAGCGGCGTTCCGCTGCCGGGCTGCGACGTGGAGAGCCGAGCGATGACCGCCGATGACATCGCGCGCGTGCGCCGCGAATTCGCAGCCGCGGCTCTACGTGCGAAGGAAGGCGGAGCGGACGGCGTAGAGATACACGGAGCCCACGGCTTCCTGCTCACGCAGTTTCTATCGCCCATATTCAACAGGCGCACGGACGAATACGGCGGAAACGATGAAAACCGCGCGCGCTTCATCCGCGAGCTTTGCGCCGCGGTGCGTGCCGCGGTAGGCGAAGATTTCAGCCTCTGGATAAAAATAAGCGCGGCCGAGGGCGTCGTGGACGGCTACGGCTGGGATGCCGGAAAGCTCGCCGCTCTCGGCGCGCTCGAAAGCGGAGCGGACGCCGTAGAGATATCATCCGGCACAAGCTACTCGGGGGCCGTCCACGCGCCGAGTATGGTCGGCGTCTCGGCGGGTGAGTCAGAAGCGCCTTTCGCCCCATATGCCCGCGAGCTGCGCCGTCTCGCACCGGACGATTCGCTCGTCGTGCTGACCGGCGGCCTTCGGTCGCTCCCCGTCATCGCGGGGCTGCTCGACGAAG
Source organism: uncultured Cloacibacillus sp. (assembly GCA_900545755.1). GTDB lineage: Bacteria > Synergistota > Synergistia > Synergistales > Synergistaceae > Caccocola. Next base: position 10,904 of record URAG01000012.1, read on the forward strand.
GCTGCGCCGACCTGTTCGGGCTCAGCCGCCCGTTCATCGCCGAGCCGGACCTGATCAACCGCTGGGCCGAAGACGACGCGCGCCCGTCTGCCTGTGTATCATGCAACGCATGTCTCAAAACGGCCTCTCGCGGACACGTAGGCTGCCCAGTCATGCGCGACCGTGAAGAAGGCGAGTGGGCGCCGCTTTAGCTCAAGCAGCCGCACAGAATATTTGACTGACGAAGGTCCGCGCTTCGGCGCGGCCTCCGTTTTTCACGCCGCCGAGCCTGCTTCCCTAAGCGTATTTGATGAACCTGCACGAATTAAATTAGACTAGTGTTGACAACTATAAAAAAAGAAATTAAACTAATCTTAGTAAATTCTACATAAGTTTAGGAAACGCATACAGCGGAGAAAAATATAAGGGGTGTAGGTAGATGGACAGTACTCAGTTACAGAACCTTTTAATGGAAAAAGCGCATACAATGCCCAACAAGGCGCGCCGCGTCGCGGAATATCTCCTTGCCAACATGAGAGAGGCTTCTTTTCGCTCGATAGGCGACATAGCAGACGAGCTCAAGGTTTCAAAAGCGCAGCTCGTGCGAGTCGCGCAGATGCTCGGCTTCTCGGGCTACGCGGAGCTCAAGGCCTGTCTTCAGAAGACTATCCTCGAGCAGATAAATCCCGCCGCGTTGCTTGCACGCGCCGTCAGCTCGAATGACTCATTCCCCGACAGCATATTCAAGGCCGAACATGCGAATCTCGACGACACGATGGCGCAGCTCGTTCCAGCCGACATCGATAAATTCTGCGATATGGTCAAGGGCGCGAACAACATCTACTGCATCGGATGGGGCATCTCGTCGCTCGTTATGGAGCTTATGCAGATACGCCTTACCGTTATGGGATGCCGCGCGCTGCTCTGCCGCCGCGGCGGCCTCTCGCTTTGGGAGCAGGTGCGCAGCGTCCGCGAGGGCGACATCGTAATAGTCTGCGAACTTCCTAGCTACGCTGTCGAGGTCACGGAGTCCGTCGAGATAGCGCACCGCAACGGCGCGAAGGTCATCACAATGACCGACAGCGCCGCCGCGCCTGTCTGCCGCTTCGCCGAACTCCAGATCAACGTCTCGGCCAACAGCCCGACCTTCGGCAGCAGCATTATCGGACCGATATTCCTAACGCACGTGCTCACCTCGTCGCTCGCCGTCTCGCTGGGCGACGAAGCGAAAAAGTCTTTCGACGAGCAGGCGCAGTTCCTCCACGACGAAAGGATCTTCCACCCAATTTTCGGGCTGAAATACTAACCGCGCGGAACGTGCGCAAACGCAAAGATAAAAGATATAAGAAAAGGGGCCGCGAGGCCCCTTTTCTTATGCTTCTATCTTAGAGCTCAGTGTTATTTTTTCCAGCTCAGCGTATCTATGCGCTCTATCTGCAAATTGAGCAGCGTGTCGGCTTGAGGCGCCTTGCCCTCTGCGAGGCGGTTGAACTCCGTCAGCATACGGACGTAGGCGAGGCGCTTCGGCGACGAGCTTTCTCCATGCATTCCAGCGCGCAGCAGGACGGCGAGCTGGCTGTATACCGACGGCACGGGAACGAAGGTCAGCCCCTCCGGCGTCAGCATCATCGTATAGATAAACGTATAGCTGTCCGTGCCGCCGAACTGTTTTTCGAGCGTCTTGTAGAGCGGAGCGGCCGGCGAGATGTAGAGGCTAGTTCCCTTTGGCACCTCTATCTTCGCAGGCAGCGCGTGCCAGCGCGTGTACTGGAACGGCGTCGCGGCTACGTAGACTCGCGGCGCCCACGTCGTGAGCCCTATCCAAAGATGTATGCCCTCGCCCTTCACGTTCATGAATGATATGCGCCAAAGCAAGTCATCGCTGTCGTCCTGGTCGGCTCGCGATACCACCGGGTCGCTTGATATGAAGGAGAGACCTTCCACGTTTTCGATACGCCGCGCCCCCGCCGGCGTACGCAGCCACGCCGACGTTATTTCTCCGCCGTCCTCTTCGAGCACGAGCGTTATCGGGAAGGCTGGAAGTTCAAGCGTCCTTATGTTTATTTCGCGGCCTTCGTTCTCCGGCGACGGCGCAAAATAGAGGACTAGCGCCATTATCACGACGACGGCTGGCAGGAAGAAGAATCCGATATCCTTTTTCCTGTCTTTGCTGCGCGCTGGCTTTTTTATATCTCCGATATCCATACCATCTCTTCCCGCTCTGAGGGCGGAAGCTCGGCGAGCATCTCGGCGACGGTTTTGTGCGAGACTGGATGTTCCTCGTCCGGCGCTATCTCGGATAGCGGCTTGAGCACGAAAGCCCGCTCGTGCATATATGGATGCGGTATCGTCAGCTTCTGGTCGTTCATTACCAGCGAGCCGAAAAATATTATATCTATGTCGATCTCGCGCGGCCCCCAACGCCAGCTTTCGACGCGGCCGAGTTCTGCTTCGGCGTTCTTGAGCAGACGCAGCAGGCCGAAAGGATCGAGCGTCGTGCGCGCCGCGGCGCACATATTGAGGAATGCCGGTTGGTCTGCGACGCCCCACGGCGCCGTCTCCCAGACGCGGCTCTTCGCCTCTATATGCACTCCGTGAGCTTCTAGATATTTCAGCGCAGATTTCAGATGTTCAAGCCTGTTCCCGAGGTTGGATCCAAGCGCGAGGAAAATTCTCTTATCAGACATATTCCGCTCCTTGTATCGCTTCTATCATTTTTATCACGTCTTTGTTTTCACGCGCGTCGTGGACTCTGATTATGTCCGCGCCCTGCCGGCAGCAGAGCGCCGTGACGGCGAGAGTGCCGTAAAGCCTCTCCTCTGGCGCTGCATGCCCAGTCGCCGTGCCGATGCAGCCCTTGCGCGACGCGCCTATCAGCAACGGATAGCCGAGCGCCTTGAAGCTCTCGCAGTGACGCAGTAGGAAAAGGTTCTGCCCGTAATCCTTGGCGAAGCCGATTCCCGGGTCTATTATAATACTTTCGCGCGCTACTCCCATGGCCGCGGCTTTGTCTGCGGCCTCGTCGAGGAAATCGCATATTTCTGCGATCAGATTGCCGTACCCGCACATCGACCGCATCGTCTCCGGCGTGCCGCGCATGTGCATGAGGACGAGCATCGCCCCGTACCGTGCAGCGGCTTCCGCTATTCCGTTGTCGAATTGAAGGCCGGATACGTCGTTGACGATGTCGGCTCTGTTTGCGAGCGCGGCCAGCGCTACGGAACTGCGCGTCGTGTCTATCGAGAGCGGCATATGCGGCAGTTCGCGCCGAATCGCGGCGACGGCGGCGCTCATGCGCGCGCGCTCCTGCTCTTCCGGGACGCGCGGCGCGCCGGGGCGCGTCGACTCTGCGCCGAGGTCTAGTATGTCCGCGCCCTCCTCCGCCAACTTCACGGCCCTCTCCACGGCTTTGCCCGCGTCGCCGCCGCAGCGGCTTCCTCCGAAGAACGAGTCGTCTGTAAGATTTATTATCCCCATCAGCAGAGTCCGCTCTCCGAAGGTGAGTTCTGAGCCGCACGGCAGTTTCGCCGTGCGTTTTGCGCGCGGTGCTGTCAGCCTGCGAATCTCCGCGGCGAGGCTTGAGAGCTTCCACCACGGCATTTGATCAAGCTTGTCCGCGAGATAGCCGAGCTGTTTCGCTGTACCGAAGATTATCACGTCGCTGCGTTCGACGCCGCAGTTTATGACCTGCGCGTGAACTGCGGCGTCACCGCCGCGTGAGAGCGTCTCTTGCTTTATTATCGAAGCCGCGGGCGACGGCACGTCCCTGACGTAGATTTGGAGCATCTCTCGACGGGCCGCGAAAAAGCGCAGCGAGGCTTCGCTCGCGCCGAGACGCAACACAGACTGTGCGAGTTCCTTCTCGCTTTCAAACTTTATCAGATGGGCCTTCATTTTTAATCGAATTCCTGTATTATGCGCAGCCCCTTGAGATGTTCTGTGAAGTTTAGTCCCATTAGGCAGAAGCCGTGCAGGCTGTCGAAAGTCAGCACGCTGTATGAGGCCGTGTCGACGTGGAGCCGCCAGTAGCTCGGGCGCTGAACGCCGAGCGCGCCCGCCATCAGCGGCTTCAGTACGCCGCGATGCGCAATGAGAGCTATGTTCGCGCCTCTGTGCTCTGCGATGACTCTGTTGAGCTCCGCAAGCGCGCGGTCGCGCACCTGGTCGAGCGTCTCGCCGCCGTCTATTACAAGCTCCTCGGGCTGGTTCAGCCACGTCTGCCATTTTTCCGGCTCTTCCACCGCGAGCTCGGCCTTGATGCGGTTCTCCCAGGGACCGAGATGTATATTGCAGAAGCCCTCGCGCGCCTCGTAAGGCAGGCCGAGCGCCTCGCCGAGTATCGCAGCTGTCGACGTCGCGCGCGACAGCGGGCTTGTGTAAATGTAGTCGATCTTCTTGTCTTTCATAGCTTCGGCGAGTGCGTGCGCTTGAAGCACGCCGTTCTCGTTAAGGGGAAAATCCACGCATCCGCGTATGCGGTTCTCCTTGTTGCCCGCGCACTCTCCGTGGCGGATCAGGTAAACAGTCGTCTTGTCCTTTTCCATTTCCTTCTTAAAACTCCAGTCGTCGGCTTAAACTTATCGCCGCGTCGCGGCGCCGCCGGACATTTAGTAATTATACAATAATTCCTATACTTTTATTCTGCTGCCGCCCACGCGCGGAAAGTAAAAAAAATTTTTGACCTGTCTTGACAAATGCCTATATGACGATTATCATGTATCGCGTTGAAGATGTTTTAGCACTCGTGATGAATGAGTGCTAATAAGCTTGAAGGATGAAGGGCGGTGGGGCGCGCATGATCACGGAAAGACAGTTAGAGGTAGTGCTATCCGTCGTTTATGAATATATAAAGAACGGCGAGACGGTCGGCTCTCGCACGGTCTCGCGCCGCTACCTCAAAGGACGCAGCTCCGCGACCATACGCAACGAGATGTCCGACCTTGAGGACCTCGGCTTCCTTAAGCAGACGCACGCATCGTCTGGCAGAGTTCCGACGACTCAGGGGTATCGCCTCTATGTCGACTCGGTGCTTCAGCGCGTAGACAACGCAGGCCCGTCCGTGAAGCTCCTCAAAAAAATGATGGAGCACAAGCAAGGACTTGAGAAGGTGCTCGCTTCCGCTTCGGAGATGCTGAGCCGCGTCTCGGATTACGTCGGCATCGCCGCGATAACGCCGCTTGACACAGTGCGTTTCCACCACGTGAACTTCGTGCGCATGGGCGAGCGCCAAGTGTTGTTGCTTGTCGTGCTTCAGGGCGGCCTCGTCCATCAAAAATTTATCGACATCGCGGTCGACATGTCGCAGGATGAGCTTGACAGCCTTGCAGCGAAGCTTAATCACTTCTCAGGCATGGCGTGGAGCGACATAAAGAAGACGGTCAAGCAAGAATTGCTCGCCGATATAGGCCGCTATCATGACGAATGCGAGAAGGCCGTTGCAACGATAGATTCGATGCTCAGCACGCACGAACCGAAGATATTCACAGGCTCATTCAGCCACATGATGAACCTGCAGGACTTTCAGGATCTCGGCCGTATGCAGGCGCTCTGTTCATTCCTTGAGGAAGAGGACAACATGGCGGAGCTCGTCAAAAGCTGCACGGTCGATGGGCTCAACGTCATGATAGGCGAAGAGAACGACCTTCCCGGGATGAAAGGCTCGTCGATAGTGGCGGCTACGAGCGAAGCCGGCGGGCAGAAGGCCGTCGTTGGAGTGATAGGCCCCGAACGGATGGATTACGAAAAAGCAATAGCTTCGATAGACGGAGTGCTGCGCAAGCTTGACTCCGAATCTGCCGAGAAAGAGGAGATAAAGAAATGACCGACCAGGAAAACGAAACCCGCGCTGGCACGGAGAACAACGCAGAAACGGCTGTGAAGGACGCTCAGGACAACACAACTGCGGCTCCAGAAACTGCGCAGGATTGCGAAGTTGCGAAACTTACCGCCGAGGTTGAAAAACAGGCGGAAGAGATAAAAAAGCTCAAGGAGGATGTTGTGCGCGCCCGCGCCGATTACTTCAACCTCAGAACGAGGATGGAGCGCGACCGTGAAAGCAACGCGAAGCTCGCCTCAGAGCAGGCGGTGAAGGAGATGTTGCCGGTGTTCGAGAACCTCGAACGCATAGCGGCGGCGATAAACGACCCAGAGGATGGAATGGCGAAGGGGATGGCGATGGTCATACGGCAGTTTTCGGACGGGCTCAGTAAGCTCGGGCTGGAATTCATTCCGACTGAAGGGCAATTTGACCCAGCGCTTCACGAAGCGATCTCGATGGAACCCGTTGACGACGCTTCGAAAGACGGGCACATCATCGGGGCTGTCAGCAGAGGCTACAAGCTCGCGGGCAGGGTGCTTAAAGCACCTCAAGTCCGCGTAGGCAAGTACAACGGATAAAAAACAGAAACAAGAGGGAAACAACAGCGCGGCGAAGCAAGCCGCATTTACATTTAAAAATTAAAAGGTGGAATCAACCATGGGAAAAGTAATAGGAATAGACCTCGGAACAACTAACAGCTGTGTAGCTGTAAAAGAAGGAGACAACGTAACGGTAATCCCGAACCCTGAAGGACAGCGCACGACGCCTTCCGTCGTGGCTTTCTCTAAAGACGGAGAAATACTCGTAGGACAGCTTGCGAAACGTCAGGCTATAGTCAACCCCGACCGCACGGTCATATCGATCAAGCGTTCGATGGGCAGCGATAAGACCGTCGCCATCGACGGCAAGAACTACACGCCACAGCAGATTTCGGCGATGATCCTTCAGAAACTAAAGAAAGACGCGGAAGAGTACCTCGGCACCTCGATAACCGAAGCGGTCATCACCTGCCCGGCCTACTTCACCGACGCGCAGCGCCAGGCGACGAAGGACGCTGGAACCATCGCTGGCCTCAACGTGCTCCGCATCATCAACGAACCGACTGCGGCCTGCCTCGCCTACGGCGTGAACCTTGAGAAGAACGACAATAAAATAATGGTCTACGACCTCGGCGGCGGAACGTTCGACGTTTCGATACTCGACGTCGGCGACGGAGTCTTCGAAGTCCTTTCGACCGCGGGCGACAACAGGCTCGGCGGCGACGACTGGGACAACAGGATAGTTGAGTGGCTCGCCGCGGAGTTCAAAAAGAGCGACGGCATCGACCTTCTGAAGGACAAGATGGCTGCGCAGCGCCTGCGTGAGGCTGCTGAAAAGGCGAAGATAGAGCTCTCCTCGATGCAGGAGACGACAATTTCGCTCCCGTTCATCACCGCGGACGCGAACGGCCCGAAGCACCTCGAACAGAAGCTGACGCGCGCCAAGTTTGAAGACCTGACTCGCGACCTGCTTGAAAGGACCAAGACGCCGGTCAGGACGGCGCTTAAGGATGCTGGACTTGAACCATCCGCGATACATAAAATCCTTCTCGTCGGAGGCTCGACCCGTATGCCGATGGTGCAGTCGCTCGTCAAAGAGCTGATGGGCAAAGAACCGACGAAGGGCATCAACCCAGACGAATGCGTTGCAATGGGCGCGGCCATCCAGGGCGCGATACTTTCGGGCGAACAGCAGGGGATAGTCCTTGTTGACGTAACGCCGCTTTCGCTCGGCCTTGAGACCCTCGGAGGCGTCTTCACGAAAATAATCGATAAGAACACCGCGATCCCGGTCTCGAAGAGCCAGGTATTCACCACAGCCGCTGACAACCAGCCGCAGGTCGAGATTCACGTGCTCCAAGGCGAACGCGCTATGGCAAGCGACAACGTATCGCTTGGACGCTTCTTCCTTGACGGGATCAAGCCGGCGCCGCGCGGAGTGCCGCAGATCGAAGTAACATTCGACATCGACGCGAACGGCATAGTCAATGTCACAGCTAAGGACAAGGCGACCGGTAAGGCGCAGAACATCACGATACAGTCCTCGCGCCTTAGTGATGAAGAGATAGAGAAGATGCGCCGCGACGCCGAAATCAACGAAAGCGCCGATAAGAAACGTAGGGAGCTCATTGAGGCGCGCAATGAGGCCGAGTCGGTAATCTACCAGGCCGAGAAGCTCGTCAAGGATTCCGCGGCGGCAGACGCTTCGGTCAAGGGCCGCGTCAACGACAAAATCTCTGCGCTCCGCGAGAAGATGAACGGCGAGGATGCCGAGGCCATTAAGGCTGGAACGAGAGAACTGACCGACGCGATGAACGCGCTGGCTCAGGCTGCTCAGAGCGCCGGCGCCGCGCAGCAGAACCCGGACGCGGGTGCGCAGCAGGACAACAACGATGGCGAGACTGTCGAAGCGGAGTTCCGCGAAGAGGACAACAAGTAAGTCCGGCAGGTAAACAAACAAATTGCGGAGTTATTGCGGTAAGCCGCAAGGCTCCGCAATTTTTTATCAGCCGCCCGCATCCGCGCAAGGGCGCGCCGTTTTTTACTAATCTTGACAAATAGCTGTGGGCGGTTATAATCCTTGAAGCGGTTCGTGCGCGCAAAACGTGCGGGTAATTAAAAATATCCTTCGCGCGGCGCCAGACGAATAAACGAATAAAAATTTATTGAGAGGTGGATTGCTGATGGCTGCTCCCGGTAAAAAGGACTATTACGAAATATTGGGCGTTAGCCGGGGAGCATCGGCTGACGAGATAAAAAAGGCTTACCGCACCCTGACTCGGAAGTATCATCCCGATGCCAACCCGGGCGACAAAGAGGCGGAGGCCAAATATAAAGAGATAAATGAAGCTAACGAGGTGCTGAGCGATCCGAAAAAGCGCGCCCAGTACGACCAGTTCGGCTACGTTGGAGACGTCCCTCCAGATGGGGGCTTCGGTGGTGCCGGCGGTTTTGGGGGCTTCGGCGGACAGACTTTCACGCAAGAGGATATCGGAGACCTGTTCGGCGACCTCTTCGGAGGGGGCTTTGGCGGTGCACGCCGTAAAAGCGCTAACCCGAATGCACCGAGGCGCGGCGACGACTTGGAAGCAAGCGTCCGCATTACTCTAGAGGAGGCCTATAAGGGAACCAAGCGCAAGCTCGAAATCCCGCGTATGGATACCTGCTCGCACTGCGGAGGCACCGGTGCGGAGCCGGGCAGCAAAGTCGAGGTATGCCCGGCCTGCCACGGAAGCGGACAGGTGCGTCAGGTCGTCAACACGCCGTTTGGACAGATGCAGCAAGTCGTGACCTGCGCGAAATGCGGCGGAAAGGGCAAAACCGTCGACCACGTCTGCACAGTCTGCCGCGGTGCGGGCCGTGTTCGGAAGACGCAGAACGTCGAGGTCAAAATCCCAGCCGGCGTCGACAACGGTACGAGGCTGCGCGTATCTAGCAAGGGCGAGGCCGGAATTAACGGAGGACCGGCGGGAGACCTCTTCATCCTTACTGAGGTCATGCCGGACGCGAGGTTCACACGCAAGGGCGACGACCTCAACACCACGATAGAAATTTCTTACCCGCAAGCGGCGCTCGGCTGCGAAGTCCGCGTCGACACCTTTGACGGGGTAGAGAAGCTCGACATCCCAGCGGGCACGCAGGCGGGCTCTAAACTACGCATTAAGGGGCGCGGAATGCCGAGGCTCAGAGGCAAGGGAAACGGCGACATGAATATACTCGTTCGCGTAAAAGTTCCGAAATCGCTCGGTGCAAAAGAACGAGAGCTTCTGATACAGCTGGCAAATGAAACTGGACAGCAAGTGAAAGCTTAGCTTTGAAGCTAATAAACTGATGGGCTCTTCCAATTTATGGAAGAGCCTGTTTTTTATGCCCCCATTAGGTAAAAATGAACTCAGCCATGCGTTCATTTCAAAAATTTTAATTAACTAAATTAACTATGCCGATTTTTCTTTACATATCGCTTCACAAATTATACAATAGAGCCAGAGTCACACAAGCTACACAATACAATATGGAGGTGCACTATATTGAGAAAGGTACTAGCTATTCTGTCTCTTATCGCCGTCGTCCTAGCAGCTGGAGCAGCCTTCGCGGCTGAACCCATCAAGATCGGCTACCTCGCCGCGCTCACCGGCGACTATGCTCAGTACGGAATCACCGAAGTGAACATGGCGAAACTCGTAGTCGACGACGTCAACGCGCAGGGCGGAGTCCTCGGGCGCCCAATCGAACTCATCCCTTATGATACAAAGACCCGCAACGAAGACGCGGTCAACGCCGTCCGCCGTATGATCGAAAGTGACGGAGTATGCGCAATCGTCGGGGCAAACTCAAGCGGAATCAACATCGCTACGGCCCCTATCGTGGCGAAGGGACAGGTCCCGCAGATTTCAACAGTCGGTACGAACCCATTCGTTACAGTCGACAACAAAGGCAAAGTACGTCCCTACTCCTTCCGCATTTGCTTCACCGACCCCTATCAGGGAGCACTTGCGGCCGACCTCGCCTACAACGACCTTAAGAAAACCAAGGCGGCAATCCTTTACAACGTTGGTTCGGACTATGCACAGGGGCTTCGCGAGTTCTTCATCGCCAGCTATGAAAAACTCGGCGGAAAGATAGTGGCTGACGAAGGTTTCCGCGAGACCGACGTCGACTTCCGCGCCCAGCTTACGAAGATCAAGAACTCAGGCGCAGACGTAATGCTCCTCCCAGGTATGGGGAAGGACATGGCGCTTGCCATCAAGCAGGCTCAGGAACTTGGACTCGACCTCACCATCATCGGCGGCGACGGCTACGCTGAATTCATGAACGAAATCGCCGGCCCCGCGATGAAGGGAACCTACTGGGTCAACCACACCTACCTCGACGACCCAGGGATGGCCCCGATATTCGCCCGCTATAAGGAAGTCTACAAGGACGACTGCAAAGAGTTCGTAAACGGAACAATGGCTTATGACGCCATGTACTGGCTCATCGACGCCATCAAGCGCGCCGGCAAGGCTGAAGGCCCAGCGATAGCGAAGGCTCTCGAAGAGACGAAAGGACTCAAGCTCCACCACGCTACTCTGACCATCGATCCGGCGACCCACAACCCAGTGAACAAGGCCGGTATCATCCTTAAAGTCGGAGACGACCTCAAGACCGACTTCTACAAGAAAGTCGAACCGAAATAAGTAATTAAGCTACTCGCGCGTCCAGGGCTTTACTATGCGGAAGCCTTGGACGCTTTTCTAAACAAGCCCCGCTTATCTGTTTATCAACGCAAGAAAGTTTGAGGTGTTGCTCTTGGAGACTTTCATCCAGCAGCTTATTAACGGACTGTCGCTCGGGTCGGTTTACGCTCTTATCGCGGTCGGCTACTCCCTCGTATATTCTGTGCTTCTGTTCTCGAATTTCGCCCACGGCGGATTCCTTGTAATAGGCGGCTACATATGCTATTACGCGCTGCGTTCAGGCGGAACCAACATCTGGGTTGCCTCCTTTGCAGCTCTCATCGGAGCGGGAATCTCGGCCATAGTCGTCGAACGCCTCGCCTACCGTCCGATACGCGAACGTACCCCAATAACGCTCTACATGCTCATCGCGTCGATGGGTATGAGCATAGTAATTGAAAACATCTTCGTGGTTACCGTCGGCGGACGTTTCCGCGCCCTTCCGCCGGTCATCCCGACTGAACCGGTAAATTTCCTCGGCCTCGCTACGACGAGCGCCTTCGACATCCTTTCGCTCATCACCGCGATCGTATTTCTCGCGGGGCTTCAGCTCTTCCTCGTCAAAACGAAGTGGGGGCTAGCAATCCGCGCCGCTTCCTATAACCTTAAGACGGCGGGCCTGATGGGCGTCAATGTCAACAGGCTCATTGCGATAGTCTTCTTCGTCGCCGGCCTTCTTGCGGGCGTCGGCGGTATATTCCTCTCCGTCCGTTACACGCTCTATCCGCAGCTCGGAAGCATGATCACGACGAAGGCTTTCGTCGCGGCGGTCATAGGCGGCCTCGGCTCTCTGCCTGGCGCAGTCATTGGAAGCATCATACTCGGCCTCGCCGAAATGCTCACGGCGGGCTTCATATCGAGCCAGTTCCGCGACCTCGTAGTCTTCGGAATACTCATCATAACGCTGATAGTCCGCCCGACGGGACTCTTCGGAAAATCCGTCGGCGAGAAAGTGTAAAGGAGGGCGGTCTGTTATGGAAGGTTATGCCGTTGGAGTTATCACCCTCCTCGCTATAAACTGCATCGCCGCTATGGGCGTCTCGCTCTTCACCGGATTCACTGGCATCTTCACTCTCGGCCACGCCGGCTACATGGCTATAGGCGCGTACACCGCGGCCATACTCACAGTAGAATACGGCGTGCATTTCGTCCCGGCCATAATCGCTGGTGGAATTCTCGCAATGATACTAGCGTTCTTGATAGGCATCCCGACGCTGAAGCTCGTCGGAGACTACTACGCAATCGTCTCCCTTGGCCTCGGCGAAGCGATACGCCTCATCATTGAAAACTGGAACGACGTAACGCGCGGCGCGCGCGGCTATCCTGGAATTGACGGATTCACGTCGATGCCCGTCGCGGTAGGATTCTTCCTAGTGCTGGCAGTCGCGATGTTCTTCCTAGTCAACAGCAGCTACGGCCGTACTTTCAAGGCCTGCCGCGACGACTACGTGGCTGCGTCGCTTCTCGGCTTCAACACGGCGCACTACCGCAACCTCAGCCTCGCGATATCAGGCTTCTACTGCGGCGTATCGGGCGCTCTGATCGCAGGTTATATGTCCTTCATACAGCCTATCATGTTCGACATGGCGAAATCGACGGAGCTCGTCTCGATAGTCGTCTTCGGCGGTCTCGGCTCGATGAGCGGATGCCTGCTCGGAACGACGATACTTACTCTTGTTACGGAGCTCTTCCGCCCGATCTCCCAGTACCGTATGCTTATCTACGGCCTCGTCTTGGTCCTTGTCATGGTGCTTCGTCCTGAAGGTATCATGGGAACGAACGAGCTCACGCCCGCTTACTTGAAAAAGCTCTTTTCGCGTAAAAAGACCGGAACGGCAGAGGAGGGAGCCCGCTGATGAGCGCATTGCTTGAACTTAAAGAAGTAAATAAATCGTTCGGGGGCGTCCAGGCCGTCCGTGATATGAGCTTCGTCATCAACAAAGGCGAGCTCGCGGGACTCATAGGGCCGAACGGAGCCGGAAAGACGACGATATTCAACCTCGTGACGGGCGTCTACGACGTTACGAGCGGGGACATCATATTCAAGGGCGAGAGCATAGCGAAACTCAAGACGTTCCAGGTCATCTCTCGCGGCATAGCGCGCACTTTCCAGAACCTGCGCTTGTTCGCGGCCTCGTCGGTGCTCGAAAACGTCATGACGGCGGCACAGCAACACTACAAATATAATTTCTTCGAGGCCGTCACGCACCTCGGACGCTGGCGGAGCCAGGAGGCCGCGACGCGCAAGGAAAGCATGGAGCTGCTTGATCGCGTCGGACTCGCAGACCGCGCCGACCAGGCCGCGGGGACTCTACCGTACGGGCTCCAGCGCCGTCTTGAAATCGCGCGCGCCATATCGCTCCAGCCTGAGCTTCTGCTTCTTGACGAGCCTGCCGCCGGTATGAACGCCGACGAAGTTGTTCAGCTTAATGAGCTGATAACGGGCATTCACCGCGACTTTAACCTCACAATACTGCTCATAGAGCACCACATGGACATGGTTATGGCGATATGCCCGCACATCGTCTGCATGAACTTCGGCGCGAAGATAGCCGAGGGCACTCCGGCGGAAATTCAGAGCCACCCCGACGTGCTCAAGGCCTACCTCGGAGAGGAGGAATAGGGACATGACGGAAAGCCGCAATCCTATTCTCGCAGTAAGGGACCTCGTCGTCCGTTACGGAGCTATTCAGGCGCTCAAGGGGGCTTCGCTCGACGTTTATCCCGGAGAGATAGTCGCGGTCATCGGGGCCAACGGCGCAGGCAAATCGACGATGATGAACGCCATCATGGGCGACGTGCCGCGTGTGTCGGGCGAGATACTGCTTGACGGAGTAGCGCTCCCGGCTAAGAGTTTCCAAGTCGTTTCCGCCGGCGTCAGCCTTTCGCCGGAAGGACGTAAGGTCTTCGCTCCGCTCACGGTCCTTGAAAACCTCGACATGGGAGCGTTCCCGCTTAACGATAAGGCGGAGATAGAGCATCTCAAGAAGAGCGTCTTCGAACTCTTCCCGCGCCTTCTCGAACGTAAGGATCAGTACGCTGGGACGCTCTCAGGCGGCGAACAGCAGATGCTTGCGATAGGGCGCGCGCTCATGGCGCGTCCGCGCGTCCTGCTTCTCGACGAGCCGTCGCTCGGACTCGCGCCCATCATCATCAATGAAATATTCAAGGAACTCACCGAGATCAACAGAAAACTCGGCATGGCGATACTGATAGTCGAACAGAACGCGAAGAAAGCGCTCCAGCTTTCGCATCGCGCCTACGTCATTCAGACCGGCACGATCATCATGGAGGGCAAATCCGACGACCTGCTCCACAATCCGGAAATCGAGGAAGCCTACCTCGGCGGCAAGAAGTAAAGACAGGACACGGCAGAATAGCATAAACTAGGGCGCGGACGGATAATCCGCGCCTTTTTCTGTATGCGACGGCTGCGCCATAATTTTTACGGAAGGCAATAGCATTTGTGGCGGAAGACATGATCTGCGGAGGTTTAATGCCGCGCGTCTGCGCCTTCAGAGACGCGGCGCTTGTTTGTAATAGCCGTTCAACTTCGGAATCGAAAATGGAGCTTATTTTGTCATTCTGCGCTTCGGCGTAACGTTACAGCTGCGCTGCGGATGTGAAAGGTTTCATTGAGCCGTTCCTTCATGCGTTAGCGGCGTTTTATCTGCTGACGCGGCATCCGATAACGCTCCTCTGCATTACAGTATTTAACGACGCTGGAAGCATGACTGGCCTATCTATATAAGGTTGATTTGGTATATGGCTATGTCCTGCCAATCGCGGCGTGTACAGGCGAATCGGCGCAAACGTGCATACGGCACGCCCAATTCTCCCCCGGCCCTCTGTTAAGCGCCGTTTCGCACAGCTAAGCGTGCCATGTGTTATACTGATATACGTGTCATTCAACGAAGAGGGGGAAACGTAATGGCGTTTTTTGACAAGCTCAACGATCTCGCGAAAAGCGTGAAGGACGCGGCGAACGACGCCGTCGAGACCACGCGCATAAAGAGCCGCATAAGCTCGGAGAAGAGGGCCGTCGATGAGGCATGCCGCAAAATAGGCGAGTACTACTACGCGAAGCGCGCCGGGGATATGGGCCCCGTCGACGACGATATTCTCGAATACTGCATAGAAATAGACGAACATATGAGGGTGATATCCGAGCTCGAAGCGGAGCTGGAACGCGAGCGCGCGACGAAGGAGGCTGCTGATCCAGCTTTCGTCCAGTGCCAGGCGTGCGGCGCGAAGAACGGCAGACAGGCGAAGTTCTGCCAGGAGTGCGGCGCTCAGCTTGAGAAGCCCGCGCCGGCGCTCAACGTATGCCCGGCCTGCGGCGCGGTCAACGAAGAGGGCGCGAAGTTCTGCGTCGATTGCGGCGCAAAGCTCGGTTAACTGTAAGCTCCAGCGCAAAGGTACGGAGCTGATCTGCGGAAGGAGGCTGGCGCAATGAACGCCGCTGACGGCTACTGGTGGTATATAACGATAAACACGAGCGCGGGCTGCGAGGATAATCTCCTTTCGCTCGCCGATATATCCGGCAGCATAGGAACGGAGCTTCAGGAAATGCCTGACGGCGTTTCGAGGCTGCGTATGTATTATAAGAGCGCTGAGGACATCTCATACTGGAAGAGCAAACTTTCCGAGGCGATGAAGGAATTCCCCGACGTCGCGATAGAGGACTCAGGCAAGATTGAAAACCAGCCGTGGAACGTCGTCGTCGAAGAGGCTTTCCCGCCTCTACCGGTCGGCAGGGGGCTCGTCGTCCTCGCGCCGTGGCACCGCGGCACTGAGCCCGCGGACCGCACTGCGCTTTATATAAATCCGGGAAGCGCCTTCGGCACCGGCTACCACGAGAGCACGCAGATTGTGCTCGAACTTCTCGAAAAATATCTGCGCCCAGGCATGACGACAGCCGACATCGGAACCGGCTCCGGAATCCTCACGATAGGCGCGCTGAAGCTCGGCGCGGAGTTCGCCTATGCGCGCGACATAGACCCAGCGGTCATCGAGGAAGTGCGCAAGAACTTCGAGCTCAACGACTTGCCGTCAGAGAAGATAGATCTCGCGGTCGGCGATCTGCTCAAGGACTTCGGACACAAGGCGGACATACTTACGGCGAACATCCTGCTCGACCCGCTCACGACGATGGTCGCGGACGTTCCCGCCGTTATAGGTAAAGACGGGACGGCAATCTTTTCTGGTATGCTCGAGAAGGAAAAACCGGTCTTCCTCGAAGCGCTCGCGAAAGCGCGCATGAAGCCGGTCGAGGAACTCGTAAAAGGAGAATGGTGGGGTGTCGCTGCCAAGGCTGAGGCTTGAGCGCTGCTCCTGCGATAACGGGATCTGGACGATAGACGCGGAGGAGGCGCATCACCTCGTCCGCGTCCGTCATTGCTACACCGGCTCGCTGGTCGAGGGGCTGCTGAACGGCGAGAAAGTGACGCTGCGGCTGTACTGCGACGGCGCTGCGGTCACGGCGCGCGAGCTCTCGCGCGCGGAGGAGCCGCCGCTCGAGCCGCGAGTAGAACTGCTGCTCGGCCTGCTAAAAAACGACCAGCTTGACGACGCGCTCCGCTTCTGCGCCGAGACCGGCGTATTCCGCATACATCTGCTCGTCTGCGAGCGCAGCGTGCCGCGATACGACGGCGCGCGGCTCGACGATAAAATGAAGCGCTGGCGCAAAATCCTCGACGAAGCGACGAAACAGGCAGGAGCGGCGACGCCGCCGGTCCTCTGCACGCCAGTGCCATTTGCTGAGTTCGATTTTGACGGACTGCCTGAACAGAGGCTTGCCGCGCTGCTTTCCGACGCGGCGCGCCCGCTGCGCGAGGTGAGTGTAGCGGAGAGCCTCGCTGCCGCCGTAGGACCGGAGGGCGACTGGTCGCCCGATGAGAGCGCGCAGCTGCTATCCGAAAATTTCGCTCCTGTGCGCCTCGGCGCGAGGATAATGCGCGCGAGCACCGCCGTCGCGTCGTTCTGCGCCTCGCTCGCGATGATGTACGAAAAACGTTGAAATACGGCGCGCGCCTAAAATCCAGCTGCGTGCGTGAAATTGTGAAAATCCAATGAAATATATAAAACAGGCTTTCATTATATTTTTTATCAGTTTTCTCGGAGAACTTCTTAATGAGTATATACCTCTGCCGGTTCCAGCCGGGGTCTACGGCCTCGTGCTGCTGCTCGGCGCGCTTTGCGCCGGTGTAGTGAAATTGCCGGACGTCGAGAATTTCGGCGCTCTCATGATAGAGATGATGCCGCTGATGTTCGTTCCACCGGCGGCGGGCGTTGTAGTCCACTATAAAGAAGTTCTGTCAGTCCTGGCGCCGTTTACCGCCGCTGCGATAATATCGACCGCCGCCGTAATGGCTGCGACTGGCTTCGTTACGCAGCGCATGATGCGGAAGAGAGACGGAGGCCGGAGATGATCTCAGACTCGGTATACTTCGGCCTCGCGCTTACATGCGGGGCGTACGTTGTAGGCTGCGCCGTCCATAGGGTCGTGAAAACCCCGCTGCTGAACCCGCTGATCCTTACGAACGTGCTCGTCATAGCGTTCCTCGCGCTCACCGGCGTGTCGTATGACGAATACTTCAACGGCGCGAAATATATAGGCGACCTTTTGACTCCCGCTACGGTCTGTCTCGCGATACCGCTCTACCGCCAGATCCATCTGCTAAAAAAACACGCGGCAGCGATATGCTGCGGCATAGCGGCTGGCGTCCTAGCCAACTCACTATGCATACTCCTTATGTCGCTGCTCTTCGGTTTCAGCCGTACGATGTACGTGACGCTTCTGCCGAAATCCATCACCGCGGCGATAGGGATGCCTGTCAGTGAGGAGTTAGGCGGCATTCCAGCGATTACGATGCTTGCGACAGTCATAACAGGGGCTTTCGGCTACATCGCAGCACCAGCGATACTGAAGCTTGTCCGCGTCGGCGACAGAGTGGCTAAGGGCGTCGCCATAGGTTCAAGCTCGCACGCGTTCGGCACGGTGAAGGCTTTCGAAATGGGCGAGGCCGAGGGCGCGATGAGCAGCCTCGCTATAGCGGCGGCGGGGCTTATGACCGTCGCGCTGGCGCCTTTTGCGGCGCTTCTTTTCTTCTGGGAATAAAGGTAAAGAGGCCGCGCGCATAAGGCTGAGGATGCGCACGGCCTCTTCGAAAGCGCAGCGGCCCGCCGCTGTCTGTTGAAAAGGAGAGTTGAAGTGGAGGTTTGTGCAGAAACCTGTAAATAAATACGCCGTCCCGATAATAGACGAACGCTCGGCATGAAATAATAAAATATATGAAAAATAATTTTTTTATATTCTAAAACTTGTTTATATCTTACACTGCTTTGATTAAATCTGTCAATAGAAATAAACGCGAAAAAATGGTTAAATCTCTGCTTATGCCGCCGTTAGGCATCCATGAAGGCGTTTCTATGCGCTCATTTGTGAAATGAAACGGAGAGATATGCATGCAAATCGCGGTACAAAAAGGCAGAAAACACCGCGCGGAATTGCAAGGCTTTGTAAAAGCTGAACGGAAAAATCCGCCGTCCTGCGGTTTGGAAGGGCGGCGGATTTTTTATGCTGCTTTGTTCGTTTATACGGCGCTCTATTCCTCGCTGAGCGGGGAGAACATCTTGCCGGGGTTCATTATGCCTAGCGGGTCGAAGGCTTTTTTGACGCCGCGCAGCACCTCGAGCTCCGCGGGCGATTTATTCTCTAGCAGTATGTTCTGCTTGACGTACCCGACGCCGTGCTCGCCGCTGCCTATGCCGCCGAGCGCTATCGCCTCGCGGATGAGTGCGTTGAAGAACTCCTCTGCGTAGTGCGCCCAGCGCTCCGGGCTCATGCCCTCGGGCTTGAGCGGAATCGGGTGGATGTTGCCGTCGCCGATGTGCGAGATTATCCCTATCTCGACGTTCCATTCCTCGCTGAGTTTCTTTATGCGGCGTATCATTTCCGGCACGGCCGAGAGCGGCACCATGAGGTCGCCGGACGAGCAGGCGTGCGGGTCCTTCGCGCGCATCCCTTCGAGGCCGTTTTGGCGCACGTTCCACATAGCTGCGGAGTCGGTGCGGCTCTCGGCGACGAATACCTCGAAGGCCCCGCACTCGAGGCATATCTTTCCGACGGTCTCGTAGCCGTCTTCAAGCTGCCCGTCTGTGTCCCCCTCGACCTGTACCAGGAGGTATCCCTCGCTCCGTTCCTGCTCCGGCAGCGTGCAGCCAAGATATTCCGTCGTGTATTTGACGAGGTTCCTGTCCATAAATTCGCACGAGATTATGCGTTTGCCGGAGCCGATGACCTTCGCCACACTGTCGACGAGCTGCTCGACGGTCGGGTAGCAGGCGAGCAGGTTGACCGTTTTGCCAGGCTTCGGTTCAAGGTTGACTATCAGCTTCGTAGCTATCGCAAGCGTGCCCTCGCTGCCGACGAGCAGGTTTAGCAGGCTGTATCCCCAGGTGTCTTTGCGGTAGCGGCCTCCGAGCTCGAGTACATCGCCCGAGGGAAGCACGACCTCGGCGCCTAAGATGTGGCGGCGCGTGTTGCCGTAGCGGATGACCTTGCCGCCGCCTGCGTTAGTCGCAAAGTTGCCGCCGATGAAGCTTGTTTCTGTACTCATCGGATAACCGGCGTATAGGAAGCCGTGCTCCGCCGCTGCGCGGCAAAGGTCGTTTGTGACGACGCCGGGCTCGACGACCGCGACACGGTTGACTGGATCGATTTCCAGGATTTTATTCATGCGTTCGAGCGATAGGACGATGCCGCCCGCTATCGGTACGGCCCCGCCGTTGAGGCCGCTGCCTGCGCCGCGCGGCGTTACTGGGATACGCTCGCGGCTCGCTATCTTCATTATCTCGGAGACCTGTTCCGTGTTCGAAGGCTTGACTACGGCCTCGGGCATATGCCCCCAGACGCGGCCCGCCTGGTCCCAGGCATAGTTGTCGAGTTGCTCCGCGTCGTCCATCACGACGCCGCCCGGCCCCGTGACAGAGCGAAGCTCGTCATATATTGCTTTTGTGACTTTCCCGTAGCGAGCCATCATTCCTGTCCTTTGTATTTTTTGACGGCGGCTATGAGAGCGTTCAGCACTTCCATCGCGTCTCCCTGCACAGAAAGATCCGCGACTCGGAAAATCGGCGCTTCCGGATCGGTATTGACTGCTATGACGGTCTCTGCGCCTGACATGCCGGCTATGTGCTGCACCGCGCCCGATATGCCGAAAGCGATGTAGAGGCGCGGGGTTACTGATTTTCCGGAAAGCCCGACCTGCGCCGAATAGGGCGCCCAGCCGAGGTCGACCGCCATGCGCGACGCTCCGACGGTGCCGCCGAGAAGCTCCGCAAGCTCCGAAAGTTTCGCGAAGTTTTTAGAGTTTTTCATCCCTTTGCCGCCCGCGACTATTATCTCTGCCTCCTGTAGGGGCAGGCCGACGCTCTTCTCAGCGTCGAAGCCGATGAATTTTATAAGCGAGCGCATAACGTCGTCCGCGGGCTTGAAACGCACGATTTCGCATGTGCGCGAAACGTCTGGAGAAAGCGGACGCTTCGACTTAGGCCGCACGGTACACATCTGCGGATCGCGCCCCTTTGTTTTGATGTCCGCCATGACGTTGCCGCCTATCGCGGGGCGCGTCTGCACGAGCCGCTTGCTCTCTGGGTCTATCGCCAGCTCAGTGCAGTCTGCCGTCAGACCGCAGCCGAGCCGTGCGCTGAGCATCGGCATGACGGTGCGCCCCTGCGTCGTCGCCGATGCTATCAATATAGACGGCCCGCGCTCCTCGATGAGTTCCGCGAGCGCAGCGCAGGCTATATCGGCCTTGAAATGCTCGAATTCAGGCTCGTCGGCCACGTAGACCTTGTCGGCGCCGTAAGCCGCGAGCGACGGCGCGGCTTCGAGAACGCCGCTCCCCATGACGACGCTCGCGAGCGGGGCGCCGAGCGCGTCGGCGAGCTCGCGTCCCCAAGCCAGCAGCTCGCGCGAGACGGGGTGTATTACGCCTCCGCGTACCTCTGCGAGAGTCCAGACTTCACCGTTCTTCATCTTGCCGCCTCCAGACAGTTCTTATCTTCGAGAACCTTCATCATCGCGTCTATCGTGGATTCCAGCCCTTCCGCGGCGTTTATCCTGCGTCCCTGCCGCGTCACCTTCGGGTATGTTACGCGGACTACCTGAGTAGCAGAGCCGGCAAGCCCTGTCTCCGAGCCGTCCATGTGCAGCCCGTCAGCGGTCTCAGTAGGAATTACTGCGGCCTTCGCACGCAGCTTTCCGCCGAGCGTACATAGGCGCGGAATGTTCATCTCCTTGACTGGGATGACTAGCGCCGGCAGCGGCGCTTCGACCGTTTCGTGTCCGCCCTCTACGGCGCGCGTGACGCGGATGCGCTCGTCTGTAAGCTCGTCTATCGCGCTGACGTATGAGAGCACCGTGACTCCCGTAAGCTCGGCGCATGCAGGGCCGACCTGTCCCGTCTCCCCGTCGGTCGCGCGCTCGCCTGCGAAGAGCAGGTCGAACGGCCCGGCGTTGAGCAGCGCGCGCGAAAGAGTACGCGCCGTCGCGAGCGTGTCCGCGCCGCCGAACTTCCTGTCCGAAAGCAGCAGCCCCTTGTCGCATCCCATAGCGATTGCGTAGCGCACCGCCTTCAGAGCAGCCGGCGGCCCCATAGTCACCGCCGTTACCTCAACCTCGCCCGCGGGGCGCGACTCTTTGACGCGCACCGCGGCCTCGACGGCGTGAAGGTCGAGCGGGTTAAGCTCCGCTTCGACGCCGTCGCGTATCATCGTGCCGGTCTTTTCGTCGATCTTGACCGTGTCGACTGCCGGGACCTGTTTTATAAGTACGGCTATCCGCAAAATCCTTTCCTCCCTGCCGAAATTTTCATTCGTATAACTTTGTATATCTCCGGTGCGGCTTTTGCGCATAGTCTCCGGCGCCGGAAAGAGTAATACGCTTCATTATATCGCACATACCTGCATGGCGGCGCACTAAGCGCGCGAAATCCGCGAAAAAAGCGCTTCATCGCGCACCCGCGGCGGCGCGTGAAAAATCCCGCTTTTCGCGCGTGGACGCATACGCCGCGCCGTTGTAAGATAAAGCCGTAATCTCAGCAAAACGGCATAAAATGGGAGGCGCGGCTATGGATAGGGAACAGGTGCGTAAACTGATGGAGGAAAACCCGACTGTGAAGGCGCTCGCAGAGGAACGCGAAATACTCTGGCTCAACCCACAACTCTCGAAGTTTGGCGCGGTGCGCGGCGCTCTGGCGCTTTCCATGGCGGACGTCGACGACGCGGAAGCGCGGCTCGGGCGTTTCGCGCCGTTTATAATGAAAAAATTTCCCGAGACTGCGGAGTCCAGCGGAATAATCGAATCGGAGCTGCGCGAGGCCGCGGCGATGAAGGAGCGGCTTCGCGGCAAATACGGCGCGAAAATCGAAGGCCGCCTCTTCGTCAAAATGGACGGCGACCTGCCGATAGCTGGCTCGATAAAAGCGCGCGGCGGCATCTACGAAGTGCTCAAGCACACTGAGGAGCTAGCCCTTGAGCACGGCCTGCTACGCGAGGGAGATTCATACGACAGGCTCGCGTCGGACGAGGCGCGTGAATTTTTCTCGCAGTACACGATGCAGGTCGGCTCGACCGGCAATCTCGGCCTCAGCATCGGCATAATGAGCGCTGCTATAGGCTACAACGCCGTCGTCCACATGTCCGCCGATGCACGCGCGTGGAAGAAGGCGCTGCTGCGCAGCCACGGCGTCAAGGTCATAGAATACGACACGGATTACAGCGAGGCGGTAAAGCATGGGCGCGCGCAGTCCGACGCGGACCCGAAGAGCTACTTCGTCGACGACGAGAACTCGAAGAACCTCTTCCTCGGCTACGCTGTCGCGGCGAAGCGGCTCGTCCCGCAGCTGAAATCTCTCGGCGTGACGGCGGACGCGGAGCATCCGCTCTTCGTCTACCTGCCATGCGGAGTCGGCGGCGCGCCGGGCGGCGTCACCTTCGGCCTGAAACAGATATTCGGCGACGCGGTCCACTGCTTCTTCGTCGAGCCGACGCAGGCCCCATGCATGGTTCTCGGCATGGCGAGCGGCCTGCACAGCGGCATAGCGGTTAAGGACATAGGGCTCACGGGGCTGACGCACGCGGACGGCCTCGCGGTCGGGCGCGCCTCGGGCTTCGTCGGCCGCGTAATGGAGCCGCTGCTATCGGGCGACTTCACGCTGTGCGACGCGAAACTCTACGAATATATGCGCGACCTGCTCGAAACGGAAAATATCTTCATAGAGCCGAGCTCATGCGCCGCATTTGAAGGCCCCGCGCTTCTCGGACGCAGCGCACAATGGCGCGAATACATTGAAGCGCACGGCCTCTCGGGAAAAATGCGAAACGCAGCGCACATAGCCTGGGCGACCGGAGGCCGCCTCGTGCCGGAAGAAATAAGGCAGGAATATATAGTTACAAAGCTCGCATAAAACTGCGGGAAAAGATATAAAAGCGGCGGGGCGCCTGAACCGGAGCGCTCCGCCGTTGGTGTGGTACGGCAGGCGATAGTTATTCACACGTGCCGAAATATGTTCTGTAAAGCTGTTCGTAAGCTGCGCTGTTTTTATAGCGGGCAAGCGCTTCGTTGAGTTTGTCCAGCAGTTCTGAGTTCCCTTTGCGTACCGCTATAGCAAGCGGCTGCGCTACGCCGTCCTCCGACGCGATCACAAGCCGTTCGCCGTAGACGTTGGCGATGAGATATTCAGCTGAGAGCTTCGACGTGACGGCGCGCCCGGCTTCGCCCTCAAAGAGCATCCCTACCGCCTCCGCAACGCTCTCCGCCTCGATTATTTCTCCCTGCCCGGCGTAATTTTGACGCGCGAATATCATGTGTACAGTTCCCTTTTCGGCGGCAGTGTTCACGTGCCATCCCGGCTTTGCCGCGCTTCCGCCCATCGTTACGGAGACCGTCCTGTCTTCGGCGTACGGCGCTGTGAAATCCGCCTCGCGCCGCCGTTCCGCCGTTACAATGAACGCCGCTATCGCCGCGTCGTATCTGTTCTCGTCAAGTCCCTGAAGCAATTCGTCGAACGGCGCGGTGACGAATTCGGCGCCATCGCAACCCATCAGCCGCGCAAGCGCCTCTATAAGCTCTACGTCGAAACCTGTATATGTCCCGCTCTCCGCCTGATAATACTCATAGGGCTGAAAGTCTGCGTCGGTTCCTACTCGTAGGAGCGATGCCTCCGCACCGCAAGCCGCGAAAATCGCAAGCGCTGCGGCGGCCGCTGCAAAAAATTCTTCATTATATAACTCTGCCTCCGCTTCATACGTCAAAGGCGATTAGTCTTCGTCCGGCACACCGTACGCGGCAAGCACGACGCCCTCAGGCGCGGCGAACGCGCTGCACGAATAAAGGAGGACTCCGGAATGTTCTGCTGCGAACACCGTTTCGTCCTCGCAGAAGAAGCCGCGCATCCGTCCCAGCGGTTCGCCTTTCTTGATGACAGCGCCGCATTCAGCTTCTTTAAACCAGCAACCGTGTCGCGGCGCTTCAAGGTACGTCATATTTTTTATGTCTTTCGGCACGAAACGCTGCGGTTCCGGCACGGCCTCCGTCATACCGAGGACGTGCATCAGGCGCATGATGTCCTTCTTATATGTGCCGATGTCGGAGCGCGGGCATAGCCCTAAACTTCCACGTTCAATAAGTATGGACGGAAGTCCCGTCGATGCGGCGTAGTTGTATGCTCCTCCCGAGGCGAGCGAGCGCACCATGTATTTCATGTCAAGCGACTGCGCCATGCGTTTCGACTGTGACTCGACTGTCTCGTCGGGCTGTCCAGGATAGTAGACGTGCGGGCAGAGGTTCTCGTGCAGATCTCCGCTGTGCAGATCTGCGTAGAAGTCTGCGATGGGAAAGAACTCGCTTACGAGCAGGTAGGCCGTCCGCTCGGCGAGCGTACCGCGCGGCGAACCTGGAAAAACGCGGTTGAGGTTCTTCTCGTCATCCGGCACGACGAAATCACAGCGCTTCCAAAAGCCCTGCACATTGACTGGATAGAGCATGACAACAGCGCCCGCGAGTTCACGGGCGTCGAGCTCTCGTCCGAGTTCTGAAAGCGCCGCAATTCCAGGATATTCTGCGCCGTGTATTCCAGCCGTAAGTAGCAGCGACGGGCCTGGGCGTACTCCGTTTACGAGCACGAGCGGTATTTGGGTCACGCTTCCCGGAACGGAGGCGAATCCACGCGCGGTTTCGCCGCATCTAGCTGTTACGCCACATACCGTCATTGTGTCATTTCGCATAAAATTCATCTCGCTTTCTTTAATGTTGTGTACCTGCCGTTAAACGAAGTGACAGGCAGTCCAGTGCCCCGTCTCCGCCTCTTTCAGCGCCGGCTTCTCTTTTGTACATATTTCGCGGCATTCCGGGCAGCGGCTGTGGAAGGGGCAACCGGAGGGCAGGTCGCGCGGGCTTGGTATCTCGCCTTCCAACGGCTGGATCTTTTCGCCGGAGCGGAAATCTACCTTGAATATCGCGCGCATCAGTGCTTGGGAATACGGATGGCGGGCCTTCTCTGATATGCGCCCGTGTTCTATGATTTCCATAATGTTTCCGAGGTACATCACGGCTATGCTGCTGCACATCAGGTCTACAAGGCCTATATCGTGGCATATAAATATGTAGGTTATGCCGCGTTCCCGCTGAAGCCCCGCCAGCAGCCGGCAGATCTTCTCTTGTACGGAAACGTCGAGCGCCGAAGTAGCTTCGTCGCAGACGACGATTTTCGGTTCAAGAGAGAGGGCGCGAGCGATTCCGAGACGCTGGCGCTGCCCGCCGCTCATGCTGTGCGGGTATCTTTCCGCGAAATCCTCTGGCAGCTCGACCATGCGCAGCAGCTCGGCAGCCTTAGCGCCGGCATCACTCTTTTTTATCATCCCGAAGTTCAGCAGCGGCTCGCAGAGTATATCCTTGACCTTCATTTTAGGGTCGAAGGCTGCCGTCGGATCCTGAAAGACCATCTGTATTTTGCGTCTGTTTTCACGGCGTTCCTCGCCCTTGGCCTTCAGTATGTCCTTTCCCTCGAAGAGCACTTCGCCGGATGTCGCCGGGTGGATCTGCAAAATCGTGCGTACGAGCGTACTTTTGCCGCATCCGCTCTCGCCGATGACGCCGAGCGTCTCTCCGTCGAACGCGCGCAGATTTATGTTGTCGCAGGCAGTCACGTATTTGCCGCCGTCCAGCGGGAATTTTTTCGTAAGATTCTTGATTTCCATCACGACGCGCCTTTCCTGCGTGCGCGCATCAACTTGATTATTCATCACCGTACTGCCTGCCTCCTATCACTGGGACGGCCGAGAGCAGCCGCTTGGTATATTCGTGGCGTGGAGAATATATTATCTGCTCGCGCGGGCCGCTCTCGACGACTTCTCCGTTTTTCATAACCACTATTTTGTTTGACATATACGACGCAACACCGAGATTATGAGTTACTATTATGATGGCGGCATTGTATTTATTACGCACGTCCACAATCTGACGCACTATCTGCGCCTGCGTCGTCACGTCGAGCGCGCTCGTCGGCTCGTCAGCGAGCAGAAGTTTGGGGCCGAAAGTCATCGCCATCGCTATGCCGACACGTTGGCGCATTCCTCCTGAAAGCTCAAACGGATAGAGCTTCATTATATTATCGGGGCTGGGCAGGTTGACGCTCCCGAGCATCGCCTCAGCCCTTCTTGTAGCCTCTTCTGTAGAACTTTTCGGTTCATGCGCGCGTATGTAGTCGACGAACTGCTCTCCGACGCGGCGTATTGGGTTTATCATATTGCCGCTGTCCTGAAAAATCATCGATATTCTGCGTCCGCGAAGCGACCGCCATTCGTCCGCAGTGTTTGAGAGCAGATCGCGCCCGTCGAACACTACGGAGCCGTCCGTAACGCGCCCGTTTCCCGGAAGGCAGCCCATGACGGCGCGTATTACAGTTGTTTTGCCGCTTCCGCTCTCTCCGACGATAGAAAGTATCTCGCCGGCTTCAAGCGAAATATCCGCCCCTTTCACCGTCGCTTTCGAGCCGTAGCTTACGTTAAGGTTTTTTACATCAAGAAGCATTTCCGCTTCGTCCTCTTGCTTATTTATCCGCCGCCGGCTTTATTTCTTTAGTCAGCCAATAGTAGTCGCACGGCAGGATCTCGGCGTTCGCGACGGCCTTCGTGCTTACCATGTTCGTCTCTGGATGTCCGAAGATTACCGTCGCTGCGTCGTCGAGAAGAATCTGTTGCATCTGGATGACTAACTCACGGCGCTTCGCAGGGTCGAACTCTACGGCGAGTTTGTCGCTGAGCGCATCGAATTCCGCGTTGCTGTATCCGCTTCCGTTCTGCGGGTTGCTGCCGGCGACGTTCGTCTTCCAGTACTGGTTGATGAATACTTCGGGATCTCCGGCCTGCGCGGTCAGAATATTTGAAATAAGCAGGTCGTACTCGCCGCGCATGCCGATACCGTCAAGTACGTTGTAGTCCACGTTTTTGAGGTTGACCTTTATGCCGACCTCTTTGGCGTCGGACTGCGTAGCCTCGGCGAAGAGCGGCAGCTCCGCGCGCCCGCTGTAAAAGATGAATTCGAGTTCGAGCGGCTTGCCGTCCTTGTCGACGTAGCCGTCGCCGTCAGTGTCCTTCCAGCCGGCTTCCGCGAGCAGGCGCTTCGAGCGCTCCGGATCATAGCCGTTGGGGTCCTTGAAGGTGTCGAAGCCGTAGTCCATCGATGGCGGCAGCGCCGGGCCTCCTGGAATGAACGTATCTTTCAGCAGAACCTTACAATAAGTTTCGCGGTCTAGCGCGGAAAGGAATGCCTGCCGTACGCGCTTGTCGTGCAGCGGGCGTCCTTCCGCGCTGTTGAGTCTGGCGAGCACGCTGCGCAGCGACGCGATCGTGCTGATGTTGAAAGCCTTTTCGTCGGAGAAAAGCGCAAGGTCGCCGGGCGCGATGTTTATCGCCATATCTATCTCTCCGGATTGGAGCGCCATAGCGCGCGTATTAGGGTCGTCTATCGACGGTATCTCCACTATGTCGTAAGGCACTTCACCGTCCCAGTAGTGCGGATTGCGCCCCATAACGGCTTTGGCCTTGCTGTACTCCTTCACCATATACGGCCCGGTGCATATAGGCCCTTCCTTCGCATAGTCGCGGCCAGTAACGTCGGTGTCAATGATTATAAACAGCGGGTCTCCGAGCATCCCGGGCAGTGTCGGCACGGGACGCTTCGTCTTGATGTATAGCGTCTGGCCTTCGGCGCGGATTTCGTCGTACTCGAACATCGCCTTCGCGCGCGCGGCCTTCTCGAATGTGCGCTCTATCGTATTCTTTGCATCCATCGCCGTCATTTTCTTGCCGTTTGAGAAAGTTGCGCGCTCGTCTATATCGAATGTCCACGTCAGGCCGTCGTCGCTGATTTCCCAGCTCTTTGCGAGCCACGGCACGGTGTTCATCTTTTTGTCGAATTTTACGAGGCATTCCCCGAGGCCGTAACGCATGACGACCCAGCCGAAATAGTTGTCCGTCGTCTCTAGGCTGTCCGCGAAGTTCGTCACGCCGAAGCGCAGCGTGCCGCCGGAGGCCGCAGTCGTTCCAGCGTCTTCGTCTTTCTGCCCGCTCATGAAGGCGAAGGCCGCCGCCGCTATTACAATGACGGCTATGACTATTTTTACCGCTTTGCTCATTTTTACCTCTCCTTTATGTTTTGGGAAAATTTATTGAGTCATGGGGCAAACGCCGCCGCTAATCTTCCTGTCTCGGGTCGAGAACGTCGCGCAGCGCATCTCCCCAGAGGTTGAATGCGACGACAGTAATGAAAATCGCGAGGCCGGGGAATACCATGAGCCACGGCGCCGTTTGAAGCTGCTGGCGTCCTTCGTTGAGCATCAACCCCCATTCCGGTGAACAGCGCCCCATAACTTGGACATAGTAAAAGCCCTCCAAGTTGACACTACACAGTCATGGTTCGAAATGGCTCC
>URAG01000013.1 GCA_900545755.1 uncultured Cloacibacillus sp.
CGTGACGACGCCCTTTTCGAGCTCGCTCGCGCCGAGTATGCAGGCGTAGCGCGCCGTGTTGCCTGCGCTCTTCATCTGGCCTTTCATGCCGCGCCCCATGTAGTCGAGGTCGGCAGATATGCGGTTCATGCGCAGCTCGCGCGCGAGCGCCATCGCCTCTGTGCGCGCAGTGGCGTCCGCCGCGACGACGTAGGCCTTGGTCTCCGGTTTTTTGCCGAAAGTGCAGTCTTGCGCTTCCATAGTTATGATGACGCGCTCGATGCCTGAAGCGAAACCGACGCCGGGGACGTGCGGTCCGCCGATAGACTCAGCGAGGTTGTCGTAGCGCCCGCCGCCGCAGACGGCGTTCTGCGAGCCGAGGTCGCCGGACTGGATTTCGTAGGCGGTCTTCGTATAGTAGTCGAGGCCGCGTACGAGGCGCTTGTCGAGGACGACCGACGCGCCTATCCTGTCGAGGCCGCGGCGAAGCTGCGCGAAGTGCTCCTTGCATTCGTCGCAGAGATACTCCATGACTGCGGGCGCGCCTTCGGTGATTTCTTTGCATATCGGGCTCTTGCAGTCAAGGATGCGCAACGGGTTTCTGTCGAAGCGGCTCTTGCAGGTGTCGCAGAGCTCATCGTAGCGAGAACGCAGATAGTCTTGCAGCGCCTTGCGGTAGACGGGGCGGCACTTCGGGCAGCCGACGGAGTTGAGGATGACTTGAAGGTTGGAAAGGCCGAGCCTGCGGTAGAGCTCCATTGAGAAGTCTATGATCTCGAGGTCCACGTATGCGTCCTGTGCGCCGAGCGCCTCGACGTCGAGCTGCACGAACTGGCGGTAGCGCCCCTTCTGCGGGCGCTCGTAGCGGAACATCGGCCCGATGCTCCAGAGTTTCGCGGGCTGCGCGCCCTTGTTCATTTCGTTCTCGAGGTACGAGCGGACCATAGAGGCGGTGAGCTCCGGACGGAGCGTAATGCTGCGTCCTCCCTTGTCCGTGAAGGTGTACATTTCCTTTTCTACGACGTCGGTCGTTTCGCCGACCCCGCGGCAGAAGAGCTCCGTATGTTCGAAGATGGGGAGATGAACTTCCTTATATCCGTAATCGTCCGCGACGTCGCGGCACGTCTGAGTCACATAGGCCCATTTCCACGATTCGTCGCCGAGTATGTCCCTCGTGCCGCGCGGAGCCTTTACTGCTTCCATCACAACCGCCTCCCTGTAATTTTAGACGGGCGGGATTTTCCCCGCCGGAATATCTTTCAAAAAAGCCGCGGCGCGCGCATGGATGCCGCGCCGTTCAAACTATTATATTACTTTATAACCGCACGGATAGACAAGTGCGCGGCGGCAAATTTGCACCGCGCGCGGAAGTTCCGGCTTTCCCCTCCGCTTATCGTTTGTCCGAGTTCGTTACCGCGCCGTCGCTCCAGTAGTATTTCGTCACTGGGTTTTTGCCGCCGCCGAGAGGTTTCGCAGCCGCGCCTAACCACGCGGCGTCGGTCGCGGCCGGGTTGCCGCACCTGACGCGCAGCGGGCGCGAGGGGTTCACGCGGAATTCCTTTTTATCGCCGGGCTTCATGATTCCCTGGTAGAGCACCTTGTCGCCCTCGCTGATGCGCAGCCAGCTGTCGGCGCGCGCCGTCAGCGTTAGAAGCGGCGTTTTTGTGGCGGGTTTGGCGGCCTGCGCCGGTGCGGCCGGCTTCTGAGCCGCGGGCTTGTTAGTGGGCGCACTTGCCGCCGCGGGCTGCTCCGTTTTGGGAGCGGGCTGTTTTCCGTCCATCCAGCTTAAATCGACGGAGGCTGGCGCTGGTGGCAGCACTGCTATCACCGCATCTGATGAAACATCCGCCGAGGCTGCGCGCTGCTCCTGCCGCTCACGGACTATCGGCGCTGTGCCGCCTTCGAGCGGCGTCGTCGCGGACGTCGATATCTCGCCGCGGTAGCGCAGCGTCACCCAGACCGCCGCCGCAAGCGAGATTACTACGAGCAGGTATATCCAGAAGCGCGGCGAGCGGCGGAAGACGCCGGGCGTCACCGCCATGTCGGGCTCTTCGTTCGAGGTATTGAAGTCTTCAATCGTGACATTTACGCTGCGCGTTAGCGGGTCATACTTAGCCCACATGTCCGGCGCGTTTAGAAACGCGCAGTACTGGCGCAGGAAGCTGCGGCAGTATGGACCCCTCGGCAGTTCGCCGAGCCGTCCCTCTTCTATCGAGGAAATATATTTTTTTTGTATCTTCGTGGCGTCGGAGGCTTGTGCGAGCGTTATGTCCTGCGCCTCGCGAAGCTCTTTCAGCTTTCTCCCAAGTTCGTCGATTTTTTTAGTTCTTGTCTCTTCGCCGTTCGTCTTCGTGTTTTTCTCGTCAGCCATTCTCTATCCCCCTCGCAATGTTGTTGGGCGGCGTGTGACTGCAACATTTGTAAAATTCCGCTCGCCTGATTCCGTACAATAAATGATAGCCTATAAGGGCGAAAAATAGAATAAGGAATATGCCGCCGTGGACGGGCTGTGTTGCCGCGCCGCACGCCTTGTGCTAATATGCGCGTAGAAGCGCCGAGATTTTGCCCGGGAGGCGTGAAAATGAGATTTTTGGTTGTTCTGCTCGCGGCTGCGTTAGCCGCTCTTTCGTGCTTTCCCGTTCCATGCGCCGCGCTGGCCGCGCTTCCGCAGAAAATAGAGCGCGCCGCCGTCGCAGGCGTTCTGCCTTTTCCTTCCGTGCTATGCCTCTATCTTGGCTCCGCCGAAAAAATAATCGCGATACCGCCCGCGTCGATGAGCGCGGCGCGCGAAGGGCTGCTAGGCAAATTGTTTCCAGGGATACTGGAAGCCGAGACTTCGTTCGCCTCGGGAACGGGCGCGAATATAGAGGAGCTTATGGCGCTGCGTCCCGACGTGGTCTTTTATCTTGAAGCCGACAAAAGCTTTGGCCGAGCGCTCGAAAACGCCGGTCTCGCGGGCGTTCCCGTCTCCCCGTCGAAGTGGGGCTACGACGTGCTGCGCACCTACGAGGAGTGGATTAAGCTGCTTGCCGGGATTTTTCCTGAGCGCGCGGCGGCGGAAAAGAAGGCCGTCGCCTACGGGCGGCGCGCGCTCGAGATGACGAAATCTCGAGCGTCGCTCATCCAGCCGGACGGGCGGAAGAAGGTGCTTTTCATCGTGCGCGAGGAAAACGGGCGCATCGTCACATCGGGGAAAAATTTCTTCGGGCAGTATTGGTGCGAGTCGATAGGCGCGGAGAACGCAGCGTCGGAGATAACGGCGGAACGCTCGAACGCCGTCGTCACGATGGAGCAGGTATATAAATGGAATCCCGACGTCATATTCATTACGAACTTCACGAAGCTATCGCCGCGCGCCCTGCTTTACGCGCCAGAGTGGAAGCCTGTCGAGGCCGTACGCCGCGGCGCGGTCTATAAGATGCCGCTTGCGCTTTACCGCACCTACACTCCAGGCCCCGACGCGCCGCTGACGCTTCTATGGCTCGCGCGCGCCGTGTATCCAGAGTTCTTCGGCGACGTCGACGTGCCGGAGCAGGCGGTGAAGTATTATAAGGAAATTTTCGGCCTCGACGTGAGCGAGAGCCGTGCGCGCGAAATCTTCGGCGCGCCGCAAAACGGGGGCGCGGGCAGTTGAACAGGCGCGCTGCGCTGATTCTGCTCTGCGCCGCCGCGCTCGTGCTCGCGCCCTTCGCCGCTCTCTGCTTCGGACGTTTCCCGGTATCTTATGGCGACGCGCTTTCGGCGCTCTTTCCTCAGCTTTTCGGAGAAATTGAAAACGCGGAGCTGACGCGCAACGTCCTGCTCAACGTCCGCCTGCCGCGCGTCGCGCTCGCGATGCTCGCGGGCGCTGGGCTCGCCGTCTCTGGCGCGGCCTTTCAGTCGCTCTTCTCGAACCCGCTCGCGACCCCGGACACTCTCGGCGTAGCTACAGGCGCGTCGTTCGGCGCTGCGCTCGGCATACTCGCGGGATTTTCCCCCGCCTTCGTCCAGATCTCGGCCTTCTTGGCGGGACTCATCGCAGTTGCGCTCGTGCTCGCCGTCAGCCGCGTGCGCGGCTCGTCGCCCGTCATAATGATGATACTGGCCGGCATGGTCGTCGGCGCGCTATTCTCAGCGCTCGTTTCCCTCGTAAAATTCGCCGCCGACCCGCAGGACGTGTTGCCGGCGATAACTTTCTGGCTCATGGGCAGCCTCTCCGGCGCGACGCGCGAAAGTCTTGTGATCGGTTCGCCCGCTATAGCCCTCGGTGGTTTGATAATCTGGGTCGCGCGCTGGCGGCTCAACGCCGCCTCGCTATCCGACGACGAGGCCGTCGCGCTCGGCGTGAACCTGCGCCGCCTGCGCGTCGCGGTAATCGCAGGCGCGGCAATGATAACTGGGGCCGTCGTCTCGATGTGCGGCCTCATCGGCTGGGTCGGCCTGCTCGTGCCGCACGCCGCGCGCATGCTCTTCGGCGCAGACAACAGGCGCGTCGTTCCCGCTAGCCTCGTCCTCGGCGCGCTCTTCATGCTCGCGATAGCCACGGCGGCGCGCAGCGCCGCGGCCTCTGAGATTCCAGCCTCGATACTGACCTCGATAATAGGCGCGCCCTTCTTCATTTTCCTGCTGCGGCACAGCGGGGGGATAAGAGAATGATCTTCGAGACGCGCGGCGGCGCGTTCCGCTACGGCGCGGGCGGCTGCGTGCTGCGCGACGTTAATTTCAGCCTCGGAAACGGAGAGCGGCTTTCGATACTCGGCGCGAACGGCGCGGGAAAGACGACGCTCATCCGCTGCGCCGCCGGCCTTCGCGCGTGGAGCGAGGGGGCGACCTATCTCGACGGCGCTGACGTCCGCAGCCTGCCGCCGCGCGAGTTCCGCCGCCGCGTCGGCTACGTGCCGCAGGCACGCCCGTCGGCCTTCGTCTACACAGTAATGGAGATGGTTCTGCTTGGGCGGCTGCCCTGCATGGGGCCTTTCGCGTCACCATCCGCAGATGACGTGCGAAAGGCGCGCGAGGCGCTGGAGCTCGCGGGGATTTCCCATTTGAAGGATAGGCTTTGCAGCCGTATAAGCGGCGGCGAATATCAGCTTGTCGTCTTAGCACGCGCTCTCGCCTCCGAGCCGGAGCTGCTAATCCTCGACGAGCCGGAGTCGAACCTCGACTTTAGGAACCAGGCGAGGCTGCTCGGAGTCCTCGCCTCGCTCTGCCGCTGGCGCGGAATGAGCGCGCTGTTCAGCACGCACTACCCAGAGCACGCACTCGAGCTCTCCTGCAAATCTCTACTCGTCATGCCAGGCGGTTCGACTCTCTTCGGCGCGTCGGAGGAGATAGTCACGGAAGAGCGTCTCCGCGCGGCCTTCGGCGTTCCTGTAGTTCTGCGCCGCTTCGAAGCCTTCGGGCGGGAACGCATAGCCGTCGCCGCCGAGTACGAAAGAGACGGCGCGCGTTAAATACAGTGCGGCGCACGCAGTTCACGGTATTCGCGTTAATTCGGCCTTTATACAAAAATTTGTATTCTTGACAAAAAAGTATTTACGCGTATCCTTAAAAGCAGACGATATAAAATTCTACAACTGGAGGGCGTTTGCAATGCTTATACTAACGAGGGAAGATATTCTGAAGGTTTTCTCGATGCGCGACGCGATCGAGGCGGACAAGAAGGCTTTCGTGCTGCACACGGAGGGACGCGCCGTCGTGCCTCTGCGCATAAATATCGACAACGAGGCGCGCGACGGTCAGATTATGTTCATGCCGGCCTACGTAGGCGGCGAGCTGAACGCTGGCGGAGTAAAGATAGTTTCGTGCTTCACTGGAAACCGCAGTAAAGGGCTGCCTGTAATACCGGCGACTATGGCCGTCGTAGACGGCGACACCGGCGTCGTTTCGGCGATACTCGACGGCACGACGCTGACGCAGCTGCGCACGGCGGCGATTTCCGGCGCGGCGATAGAGCTGCTTGCCAACGCCGGGGCGAGCGTCGGCGCGCTCTTCGGCACCGGCGGCCAGGCCCCCGCGCAGCTCGAAGCGCTCATGACCGCGCGCAGGCTCTCCGAGGTGCGCGTGTACGACGCGCTGGAGGGCAGAGCCGAAGCTTTCGCCGCGCAGTACGCGCCGCTTGCCGAAAAGTTCGGCACGAAGCTCGTTCCCGCCCCGACGCCTAAGGCGGCCGTTACGGACGCGGACGTAATCACCGCCGTTACGACTTCGCGCGAGCCGGTATTCGACGCCGCGGACATAAAGGACGGCTGCCACGTCACGGGGGTCGGGGCCTACACGCCGGAGATGCGCGAAATACCGGCGGAGCTGCTCGCACGCGCGTCGCGTATTTTCGTCGACAACCGCGAGGCTGTGCTGGCAGAGGCCGGCGACCTCATCATCGCGGAGCGCGAAGGGAAGTTCCGCCCGGATATGATAGCTGGCGAGCTCGGCGAGCTTCTCCTGGGCCGCGTCGAAGGCCGCCGTTCTCCTAAGGACGTTACTATAATGAAGACCGTCGGCTTCGCGACTCTCGACGTGGTCGCAGCCGCGGAAATCGTGAAAAAGGCGAAGGCCGCGGGCGTGGGCCTCGAAGTCGCGATGTAGCAGAAGCGCGACGCGGACGCACTTTGCGCGCCGCCGCCGCAAATGTATAATAGGCGGAGAGTCTCGGCTCTTCGCCTTAATTTTTTATTGTGGAGGCAACGCTATGTCAGAAAACTGCCATCCGCTGCTCGCGCCGTTCGTCCCGCTCGTCGCCCTGCTCGGTGAGGCGCTAGGCTCGGAATACGAGATAATACTGCACGACCTCACGCAGGAGGGGACGAAGATAATCGCATCGACCAACGAACGGCTCTCCGGGCGCGGCAAGGACGCGCCGCTTACGGAGTTCGGACGCTTCCTAATAACGAGCCCAGAGGTCGACGGCCTCGATTACATCGCTAACTATCCCGCCGAGGCGCCGAACGGGCGGCGTATGCGGTCAAGTGTGCTGCTGATACGGGATTCGGGACGTAAGCTCGTCGGCATGCTCTGCGTCAACTACGACACGACGAAGGCGAAGATGCTGCTCGACGCGGCGTCGTTCCTTACAGCTGTGCGTCCGCTCTCGTTCAAGGGCGCGCAGGTCGAGCGCTTCGAAGCGCCGGAGGACGAGGCGGCCTTCGTCGCCGAGGCGCGCCGGCGTATGGGCTGTCCGCTCGAATACCTAGCGAGCGACGAGCGCCGCGAGTGCATAAAATATCTCGACGAGCGCGGCTTCTTCAAGCTCAAGGGCTCTATAGACTATCTTGCGAAAGAGATGGGCAAGAGCCGCTTCACGCTCTACGCGGATCTGCGCGCCGTGAGGAAGCGCGGCGGCGCGGAATAGGGGAGGACGCTCTGAGTGGACGCACGGACGCGGAATCTTATCGAGATACATCTCTCCGTCGTGCTCTTCGGACTCACGGGGCTCTTCGGCAAATTTATCAGCCTGCCCGCGCCTTACATCGTGCTCGGGCGTGTATTCTTCGCCTCGGTCTCCATGGGGCTTTACTTCCTTTTAAGGAAAAAGGACGTGCGCCTCGCGCGCGCCGCGGATTACGCGGCGATCGCCGCCGTCGGGGCGGTGCTCGCGCTGCACTGGACGGCCTTCTATCTTTCCGTCAAGCTCTCGACGGTTGCTATAGGCGTGCTGACCTTCGCCGCTTACCCGATTTTTGTCACTTTTCTTGAACCTTTCTTCTTCCGCGAAAAACTTAGAGGCGCGGACGTGCTGGCGGCATTCGTGATGTTCGGCGGCGTCCTGCTGGTCGTGCCGCGTCTCGGTGCAGGGCCGGGCATGACTGCCGGGATGATCTGGGGCATGGTCAGCAGCGTATCATACGCAGTTATGTCGCTGCTCAACCGCAAGTTCGTCTCGCGTTACGAGGGCAGCGTCGTCGCCTTGTACGAGCAGGGTACGGCAGCTCTGATGATGCTGCCGCTTCTGCTATTTGAAAGGCCGCATGCGACGGCGCTCGACTGGGTGCTGCTCGTCGTCCTCGGCGTCGTACTGACCGGCGTGGCACACTCGCTTTTCATCAGCGGAATGCGCAGTGTGCGCGCACAGACGGCGGGCGTGATAGCGAGCTTGGAAAGCGTCTACGGCATAGCCGCCGCGGCTCTCTGCCTCGGCGAATTCCCGACGCTGCGCGAGCTGGCCGGCGGCGCGGTGATTTTAGGCACGGCCTTCGTCTCGACCATGCGCTCGTCTAAAGAAGGGGCGCGCGATTCGTAATTTGCGCATAAAAAACGCGCGCCGTCCGATATGCAGCGGAACTGCGCGCGTTTTGTTGTTTGTCGTCTGTGAGGCTGTTATCTTTCTTTCGCTTTGTCCTTCTCTTCCGAACGCAGCTTTTCGACGAAGCGCGCGATGCGCGTCATGGCCTCTTTGAGCTCTTCGACGGAGTAACAGTAGGAGATGCGCACGTGCTTGTCGCCGGATTTGCCGAAGGCCGAGCCGGGGACGACGGCGACGTTCTTTGACTTCAAAAGCTTTTCGCAGAACTCGTCGGAGCTCATGCCGAATTCTGAGATGTCCGGGAAGGCGTAGAATGCCCCGTATGGCTCGAAGCATGGCAGCCCCATCTCCGAGAACGCCTCCATCAAGAAGCGGCGGCGCTGGTTGTAGGACTCAGTCATCATCTCGGTGTCCTTGTCTCCGTTGCGCAGCGCCGATATCGCGGCGTACTGGCTCATCGTCGGCGCGGACATTATGCCGAACTGGTGTATCTTGAGCATATACTCCATGAGCGGCGCGGGCGCGCACGCCCAGCCGAGACGCCAGCCGGTCATAGCGAAGGACTTCGAGAAACCGTTTATGACGACTGTGCGCTCATGCATGCCTGGCAGCGAAGCGATGCTGACGTGTCGCTCCTTGTAGCAGAGTTCGCTGTATATCTCGTCGGAGATGACGAGCAGGTCGTGCTTGAGTATCACGGGTACGAGCTTTTCGAGGTCCGCGCGCTCCATTATCGCGCCCGTCGGGTTGTTCGGGTACGAGATGAGAAGCGCCTTCGTCTTCGGCGTGATCGCAGCTTCGAGCTGCTCTGGCTGGAGGCGGAACTCCGTCTCCGCGGAGAGTTCTATCGGCACTGGCACGCCGTCGGCGAGCCTTATGCACGGCTCGTAAGATACGTAGCCCGGCTCTGGATAGACGACCTCGTCGCCTGGGTTCAGCGTCGCGCGGAAAGCTATGTCTATCGCCTCGCTGCCGCCGACTGTGAGGATTATCTCGTGCTTAGGGTCGTAGACGAGGCCGTACTTGCGCAGCATGAAGCCGGCTATCTCCTCACGCAGCTCGGGCAGCCCGGAGTTCGAAGTATAGAAAGTGCGTCCCTTCTGGAGCGCGTAAATACCCTCCTCGCGGATGTGCCACGGTGTGTCGAAGTCCGGCTCGCCGACGCCGAGCGAGATGACGTCCGGTATCTCGCTCGCTATGTCGAAGAGGCGGCGTATGCCGGAAGGCTTGATTTGCTTTATCTTGTCGCAGATAAAATCTCTCATGGCATCATCATTACTCGCTGGTCTTTTTTCTGTTCGACTAGAGTCGTGCCGTGATCCTTATAGCGCACGAGGACGATATGCGTCGCGGTGCTCTGCACTTCGTCCATGACCGCAAGGCGGGTCGATACGAAGTTCGCTATTTCCTTCATCGTCGCTTTCTTGAGTATTACGGAGAAGTCGTAGGCTCCGGACATAAGATAAAGCGACTCGACCTCTGGGTACTGGTATATCTTCTCAGCGATGCTGTCGTAGCCGTGGCCGCGCTGCGGCATGACCTTCAGCTCGACGAGCGCTGAGATCTTTTCGTCGTCCGTCTTGTCCCAGTTCACGAGCGCGTGGTAGCCGCAGATGACTCGCTCCTTCTCGAGCCGTTTTATCTCGTTTTCCGTCTCTTCGAGGCCGAGACCGAGCATCACAGCGATATCTTTCGGCGTGTATCTCGCGTTTGCTTCGAGCAGGCGGAGTATTTCTTCTCTCTTCTTGTTATCCATCAACAGATGCCCTCCGAACTTAAGCGGTATGGAAAGTAATTCTGACGCCTGAACCGCCGCGCGTCAAGCGGTTGAATTTTTAAAAATTTTGTCAGGTCGCGAAATTTGTCATAAAAACAGGCCGCGCCCATGGTTTCAGGCGGGCTCGTGAGTCTGTGCGTTATTCGGCGGCGTTGAGGCGCAGAGCCGTTTTATAGAGAAGTTCTACGGCTATGGGCAAAGCCGCCTCGTCTATGTCGAACTCTCCGTTATGGTGTCCCGCCGGAGCGTCCGAGCCGACGCAGACGTATGTTGCGAGACCGCCGCTTTTCTGAGTCTCGCGCATATACCAGCAGGCGTCGTCGCTGCCGGGCATGCGGCGGAAGAGGTCTGCCTTTGTCACGCCTGGAAGGCGTAGCGCCTCGTCCGCGACGAGCTTCGCGAGCTTTTCGTCGCTTTCGGCTGTTATCGTCTCGCCCTGTTTTTTTATCGCGAGCTCCGTGCCGTACATCAGGGCCGCGCCTGTGAGCGCAGTTTCCGCGCGTTCGTATGCGTAGGCGGCTATTTCGTCGTTTCCTCCGCGCGTCTCGATTTTCATAAGCGCGTGCGGCGGCACGACGTTGCGTCCATCGCCGGCGTTGAGCACGCCGACGTTGACGCGCATGGCTCCGCCTGAATGCGGCGGTATAGAGTGTATCGCGAGCGCCGCTTGCGCCGCGGCGAGCAGCGCGTTGCGCCCGCGCTCGGGCTCTCCTCCTGCGTGCGCGGCGCGCCCAGTGAACTCTGCGTCGAACTTCGTCGAGCAGAGGAAGCCGCCCGTCCCGCCGCATATATGCCCTGTCGGAAGGCCGAGGCCCAAGTGCATGGCTATAAAATAATTCGCGCCGCGCGCGAGGCGCGCGAAAGCGTAGCCGCCTCGCACGCCCTCCTCGGCGGGCTGAAATATGAATCTTATCGCGCCGCGCAGACTTTCGCGCGAATTTATAAGCATCTCTGCGAGCGCGAGGCCGACTGCCGCGTGCCCGTCGTGCCCGCACGAGTGCGAACACCCCGCGTTGACCGAGGCGAAGCCGAGCGCAGCGGGGCGGTGCGAAGGTCCCGTGCTTTCAGTGGTCTCGACGCAGTCTATGTCGAAGCGCATGGCTGTCAGCGGCGCGCCCTCTCCGAGCTCCGCGCAGAGCCCCGTGTACTCGCCTATGCGCGAGAGCGTCTCCGCCGGCGCGCCTTGCTCGAGCGCGCGCCGCTTTTCCGCCTTCACGTCGACGTCGCGCCCCATTACGTGGGACGGCTCTACAAATTCGTCCGCGAAACGCACATTCCAGCCAAGCCGCTCAAGAACGTCCGCGCATACAGCCGTCGTGCGGAACTCCGCCCAGCCGCGCTCGGGGTGCTTGTGGAAGTCGCGGCGGCGCGCCGTCGTTTCGTCTATAATTTTTTGCGGGATCGACACTATTTGAGCGCCTCGCCCCACTCGGCCTCTTTGAAGCCTGTCAGAACGCGGTTCTCCGTCACGAGGATGGGGCGCTTGACGAGCATCCCGTCCGTCGCGAGCAGCTCTATCTGCTCGTCTTCCGTCATCGACGGCAGTTTGTCCTTGAGCCCGAGGTTTTTATATGAGTTGCCGCTCGTGTTGAAGAATTTCTTTAGCGGCAGGCCGGAGCGCGCAATCCATTCGCGGAGTTCAGCGGCGGTGGGATTGTCCGTTTTAATGTCCCGCTCTTCATATTTGAAGCCGTGATCGTCCAGCCATTTCTTGGCCTTTTGACACGTCGTACATTTTGGATAGCAGATCAGAAGCATAGGAAAATTCCTCCTTAATATTTAGAAGTAATCGGAGATGTACGGCGTCTGCTGTTCGATGGCGTCCTCGAGCATATCTATGACTTCGCCGTTCGAGCGTATGCGCCCGATCTTCGAGAGATAGTCAGGGCGCTTGTAGCCCATCAGCATCGTCGTCATAGTCTGTATGTTTATCTCATCGGCGCACTGTTCCGGTATGCGCTCGGCGCGCCCGACGCCCTCCTTAGATATCGAAAGGCGGAAGCCGCCCTGGTTGCATTCCATAATCGGGTCCGAGAGAGTGAACTTCCACTCGCGGTCAACGATGTCGGCTTTAAATGGGTAGTCCGCGATGAAGGACTGGAAGTCGACGATGCGCGCCATGTAGTATGGCGAGATCGTCTCCGTTATGCTCGCGTCCTCGAGCAAAAATGCGAGCGGCTCGTCCGTGTAGGTGTCGCCCTTCACCTGGTCGATCATAGAGAAGTGCGCCGAGACGAAATTCCATAGCCCGGCGCGCGCGTCCTCGTTGTTGAAAATCATGTCCTTGATGTGGAAAATCTCGTTCGCTATCCAGTATATGACGTAGCCGTCCGGCTCGTTGTGTTCGTTATAGTAGACCGCCGCCATTATGTCGTCTGGATCCCATAGCCAGTATTCGTTCCACGCAAGTTCGTCGCGCAGCACCGCGCCGTGCGTGCGCATCGCGTAACGCTCGTAGGTCTCCTTGAGCTCAGGACCGTCCGTCTTGACGCGGCGGACGTCGCCGGCTACCTGGCGGCTCTTCGGAAGCTGGTAGTCCTCTATCTCGTATGAAATCTTGTCGGAGATTATCTCCCAGCCCTTGCGCCTGTAATATGGTATGGAATAGGGGTAAAGGTACGAAATGTACTGCCCGCGCTTTTTCATGTTTTTAAGCGCCTGTTCGAGCAGCTTGTGCATGAGCCCCATGTTCGAGTACTCGGGGTAGGTTCCGACGCCAGTCAGGCCGCCCATCTTGTAAGTTTTGTCGAATACGCGCACCTGCATCGGATAGACCGCAGCCTGCGATACGAGCATGTCGTTGTCGAACCAGCCTATTACGTCGGCCTTCTTCATCGTCGGGAACTTCGCGTGGATGATTTCCTTCTCCTGCCAGCCGACGGAGTGCAGCTCCTGGTCCGTCACCTGAAAGACATAGCGGAGCAACGCGTTGTACTGCTCCATGTACTCGCTTCCGACCGGCTTCATCTTCAAATTTTTCTTATTCATGACACGCCTCTTTCCGCGCGGTTTTCTGTCAAACGTCCTGGCTTTTCATACTTTTAGCATTATACACGTTCGTCCACCGCCGCGCAGAATAAAAAATCCGGCCCGAAGGCCGGATTCACATTTTTCGCTATTTGTCGAGCGCTTCTAGCTTTTCGATCGCCTTGTCAAGGAAGTCCGCGGAGTAGTATTCAATGTTGCCCGCGTCGCATAGGGCTGCGAGCTCCGGCGCTATTGGGATCTCTCCGAGGAAGTCGAGGCCGTACTTCGCCGCCGTCTCCTTCGTGCGCCCTTCGCCGAATATTTTGATTTTCTTACCGCAGTCCGGGCACTGGACGTAGCTCATGTTCTCGATGACTCCGATGATCGGTATGTTCATCTCTTTCGCCATGCGCAGCGCCTTCTCAACGATGAGCGAGACGAGCTCCTGCGGCGAGGCGACTATTATGATGCCGTCGACTGGAAGCGACTGGAACACCGTCAGCGGCACGTCGCCCGTTCCCGGCGGCATATCGACGAAAAGATAATCCTCATAGCTCCATATTACGTCGCTCCAGAACTGCTTGACGACCTCCGCGATCGCTGGCCCGCGCCAGATGACGGGCGTCGCCTTGTCCTCCATCAGGAGGTTGACCGACATTATGTCGATGCCGCCCTTTGTCCGGCAGGGCAGTATGCCGGACTCGTTCGCCACGGCTAGCGCGTCGACGCCGAACATCTTCGGTATCGACGGCCCCGTTATGTCTGCGTCGAGGATTCCGCACTGGCGTCCCTTCTTTTGCATCGCGGAAGCGAGCAGTGAGGTGACGAGCGATTTTCCGACGCCGCCCTTGCCGCTGACAATGCCGATGACTTTCTTAACGTCGCTCAGAGCGTTCGCCGCGACGCGGAAATCAGGCTTGCCAGCCTCGGAGCATTTCTGCTGGCAGCTTCCGCAGTCATGCGAACAGTTTTCCTGTGCCATTAAGCGCATCTCCTTTTATATAAATTTGAACGGGCGCCCTTCCTCAAGCGCCCCGCCTGCGTCATGAGTGAATATTAGCCGCCGCGCGCAAGGATGTCAAATATAGTCAGAGGCCGCGCGCAGCGTCGCCGTTATAGAGCGTACTCGTATAGCAGAAAATCAGTCAGCCCGGTGTCTTCGTAGAAGAGCTTCACGCGCGATACGAAGCGGAAGCCCTCGGACTCGTATAGCTTTACTGCGGGAAGGTTGCCGTCGAGCACGTCAAGGCGCAGGGCTTTGCCTCCGAGGCCGCGCGCAACGTCCTTAGCCGCCGCTACGAGCCCGCGTGCAAAGCCGCGCCCGTGATGCGAGGGCAGCACGCCGAGCGCATGTATCACGGAAAATTCTCCGCGCGCCGCGTTCACGCCCCATGGCGCTCCTTCGTATCCTTCCGTGCCCTCGCCGTTTACCGACATCGCCCCTACTATTTCACCGCTGAGCAGACCGACATAGAGCTCGCCGCGTTCTATTGACGAGCGAATAAAACCGTCGGAGGGATAAACGAACTTCTCCCAGCGCGGGTGAAATTCCGAGCCCTCCATCATATCTATGAGTTCATGGTAAAAGCCGCGGACCTTCTCAAATTCGTCCGCGTGCGCCGCGCGTATAACGAGCACAGCATCCACCTCCAGCTTCAAGCAGTCCTTTATATTATAGTGCCTGGAAGCGGCCGGCAGGATATAAAAAAGGCCGCGTCTGAAATACGCGGCCTTTTTACTTTGCTGACTGCGCGCAGCCTGCTGTTAGGCTTTAACGCCGACCATGATGTCGGAGGCTTTGATGACGGCGCGGACTTCTTTGCCTGAGGCGAGGCCGAGGCGCTTGGCGCTCGACATGGTGATGATGGAGGTGATTTTCTCTCCGCCAGCGAGCGTGACGTCCACTTCACAGTTTACCGCACCGTCCTTGACGGCGTCGACGGTGCCCTTAAGCTGGTTGCGGGCCGAGAGTTTAAGGCCGCCGTCGTCAAGGTCGCCTATCATCACGTTCGTCGCCTTGATGACCGCGTAGGCCTCCGCCCCTTCCTTGAGGCCGAGGTTCTCGCAGCTCGTCTCGGTGATTATAGAGGTTAGCATGGTCCCGTCCGCAAGGCGGAGGGATACTTCGTCGTTTACCGCGCCTTTTTTGACGGCGGCTACCGTAGCTTTAAGCTGGTTGCGTGCACTGAGATTCATTAAAAATTTCTCCTTCTCTTTCTTAAAATTTCATCTTGTATATCATATGCATTTCAATGTGTCTAAGTCAAGTTTTGCGCCGTAAAAACGAGATGTGTTTCGTAAATGTCCGTTTTTACTTCGCGGCGGGCTGTTCTTCGAGAGCCTTTATGCGAAGCGGGTATTCTTTGGCAGCGAGGCATGTTTCTGGCTGTGGTTCTTCGCTGAGGGCTCTGAGCGCCTTGAGCGCCGCCTGCGCGCTTGTGTGGCGTATCGCGAAGGCTTCGGCCTCGGCCGAGGCTTCGCAGAGCTCGCCCGCTTCGAC
The DNA here is from genome assembly GCA_900545755.1 of uncultured Cloacibacillus sp. Classification (GTDB taxonomy): domain Bacteria; phylum Synergistota; class Synergistia; order Synergistales; family Synergistaceae; genus Caccocola. The sequence goes on from URAG01000013.1 coordinate 15,442, forward strand.
AGCCTTCTCGCGCGCCGTGCGGATGTGGTTCATCGTCTCGCCGGTGGTCAGCGCGTAATGGACGAGGCCGAGCTCGTACCAGAGCGAGTACATCGTTTCGGGGTTCAGCGCCTGTATGCCGGCGTATGTGTCTGCGTCGACATAGATGCTGTTTATGTAGGTCTTGCCTCGCACCTCTTGCGTTGCGAAGGTGTTCATCTCCTCGTCGGAGAGCCCCAGCCCCCACGGGCGCAGGCATGTGGTCATGTGCGCGTCGCCGGACTGGCGCAGTATCTCGCCGTTGAGGCGCACGAAGGCCGCTATCTTCGCGGTGCGTATCTCTATCGCGCCGGCGACGGCCTGGTTAAGTTTTATCTGCGTTACGGGAATGTGTGAAAGTTTGAGTGTGTAGATCTTGCTCATGATGCCCATCCTTATGTAAAAATCAAACAGCGGTAGATTATAGCAAAAATTTCGCGTCAGTAAAGCGCGCCGCAGGTGCTGCGGCGCGGCGCGAAAAACGGCGCGGCTTCGCGTGCCGCGCCGTTCCGTTTCTTTTTAGTCTTCCGCGTTATTTGAGACGAGTCGCGCGCGTCGCGTTGAGTATCGCGAGCAGCGCGACGCCGACGTCCGCAAAGACGGCCTCCCATAGTCCGGCGTGGCCGGACGCTCCAAGAATGAGGAATACACCCTTGACTCCGAGCCCCAACGCGACGTTCAGCCAGACTATCGCGCGCGTCTTCTTCGCTATGCGCAGCAGGTCTGCGACCTTTGCTGGCGAGTCGTCGAGAATCACCGCGTCCGCCGCCTCGACCGCTACCTGGGAGCCGAAGCCGCCCATCGCTATGCCTGTCTCGGAGGTTACAAGGACGGGGCCGTCGTTCACGCCGTCGCCGACGTATATAGTCTTCTTCGTGTCGCCGCCGCAAATCTCCTTCAGCGCGTCCACCTTGTCGCCGGGCAGCAGCTCTGCGCGCCAGCCGTCGAGCGAGAGCTCTTTTGCAACGCGCTCAGCCGTTTCTTTGCGGTCGCCGGTGAGCATGTAGACTCCCTTGATCCCGAGCGTGCGCAGCTCTTTGACCGCCTCTGCGGATTCTGGACGCACTGCGTCTGAGACCGTTATCACGCCGAGGTAGCGCCCGTTCTTCATGACGTAGGCTACTGTCCCCTGCTCGTCGACTGGCGGTGGAGTCACGCCGTATTCCTCAAGCAGGGCGGCGTTCCCGGAAATTATCGTGTCGCCGTCCAATTTGCAGACCATACCGCGGCCCGGGAGCTGCGTTATCGACGCGCCTTCGGGCGCGATCTTCGTTCCGGCGGCCTCTGCTATCGCGCGCGCCACCGGGTGCGGCGAGCCGCTTTCCGCGAGCGCCGCGGTCGAGAGCAGCTCCTCGCGCGTCACGCCGTCGGCCGGCATGACCTTCGATACACGGAAGCGCCCGTAGGTGAGCGTCCCCGTCTTGTCGAAGACGGCGCTATCGACCTTGCCGAGCGCATCGAACACGTTCGCACCCTTGACGAGTATGCCGTGCTTTGATGCCGCGCCGATGCCGCCGAAGTAGCCGAGCGGTATCGATATGACGAGCGCGCATGGGCACGATATAACGAGCAGTACGAGGCCGCGGTAGATGGATTCATGCCAGTCTGCGCCGCCAGCGAAGTGAGAGGCTAGCATCACCGCCGCGGCGGCGAAGAACACCGCAGGCGTGTACCATTTCGCAAATTTCGTGATGAATCGCTCGGTCGGCGCCTTGCGTTCAACGGCGTTCTGCACCATTTCGAGCATTCTCGCTATCGTCGAGTCCTCAAACGGCCCAGCCGCTTCCACAAGCAGCAGGCCGTCTAACGATAGCGAACCGCCGTGTACCTGCGCGCCGGGGCTGACCGGTACAGGCATCGACTCGCCCGTTATCGCCGAGCAGTCGAGCTGCGACTCGCCGCTGACGATTACGCCGTCGATTGGGATTATCTCGCCGGGCAGGACCTGCACGACGTCGCCTTTTTTGATTTCCTGCGGCTCTTTCTCAACTGTTTCGCCGTCTCTGATGATGCGCGCCGTCACGGGCTTCTCTGCGAGCAGCGCCTTTATCGAGCGGCGCGAGTTCGAGGCCGCGCGCTCCTGGAAGGCCTCGCCGAGGCGGTAGAACAGCATTACGCCGACTGTCTCGCATGTTTCGCCTATCGCGAAAGCGGCGAGCGTCGCGCCGCCCATCAGAGTGAATTCGTTGAAGAAATCGCCGCGCAGCAGCGCGCGGAAGGCCGTCTTCAGCACAGGCCAGCCGGTTATGATGTAGAGTACGGCGAAAACCGCGTGCAGCAGGCTGTGCGTGCTTTCGTCGCGGAAAAGGTGCAGCTCCTCGACGGCGAACGCGGCGAAGAATATTGCGCCGGTCACGGCGAGGAAAATTATCTCGCGGCGGAACTCAGCGCCCGCGCGCCGCTCGTCCTCCTCCGTCTCTTGAAAGATGCGCTCTGCGGCGTGGCACGAGGCGCAGCAGCAGCCGTCGTCGTGGCCGTGCGCGTGATGATGGTCGTGTCCGCATTCGTGCCCGTGTTCATGCTCGTGTGCATGGCCGCAGCCGCAGGAGCAGCCCTCTTCGTGTCCATGTTTATGCTTGTGTTCGTGTTCGTCGCCCATGATTAAGCCTTTCGTAAAAAAGAGGCCGCCGTTCCGGCGGCCCATGCTTTATTCTGCGTATCCTATTGCATCGCCTTTTTTGACGCGCCCGCCCTTGAGCACCTTAGTGAAAATGCCCTTCTTTGGCATTATACACTCTCCCGTCTGCTTGAAAACCTCGCAGTGCGAATGACATTCCTTGCCTATCTGCGAGACTTCGAGCAGAGTCTCGCCGACCTTCAAGCGGTCGCCGATTTTCAGCGCTCCGAGGTCGAAGCCCTCGGTAGTGAGGTTTTCGGCGAAGCTGCCGGGCACCAGGTTCGGAAGTTTCGCCATCATTGTGCGGATGTCCTCCATCGCTATAAGGCTCACCTGCCTGTGCATGAAGCCCGCGTGCGCGTCGCCTTCTAGGCCTATGCCTTCGATCAGCGTCCCTTCGCCGATGTCGTGCTTTATCATGCCCTTTTTCGGGGCGCTGCACACTGCTATGATGCGCCCTTTCTCCGCGCGGTTACTCTGCAACTCTGTCATGCTCGCTCACGAACCTTTCTTCCCCTTCTTCATCGGCCTCGCAGCCGCAGGCTATGCAGGTCTTCGGCACGCTCAGCCCCTCCGGCAATTTCCCGTCGCGGCGCATATAGTAGTCGGCCGCGGCGGCCTGTATGCCCTCCTGCGCGAGCAGCGAGCAGTGCAGCTTCGCCGGAGGCAGCCCGCCGAGCTCGTCGGCGACCTCCTTATTCGTGATCTTCAGCGCGTTTTGCAGCGTGCGCCCCTTCGCGAGCTCCGTCACCATCGAGCTGGTCGCTATCGCCGCCGCGCAGCCGAAGGTCTCGAATTTAATATCCTCGATGACCTCGTTCTGCGGATTTATTTTTAGGTAAATCTTCATCACGTCGCCGCACTTCGGGTTGCCGACCTCGCCTACAGCGTCGGCGTTCTCGATACGTCCCGCATTGCGTGGGTTCATGAAGTAGTCCACTACCTTCTGATTGTACATATTTTCCTCCTCCTTGCCCCGTTACTTTTTATTATAGAACGGAGACATCGCGCGCAGCTTCTCGACGATTCTCGGGAACTGCTCAAGCACATAGTCGACATCTTCCTTCGTGGTCTCGTGGCTCATAGTCATGCGGACTGAGCCGTGCGCGGTCGCGTGGTCCAGCCCCGTCGCGAGCAGCACGTAGCTCGGTTCGAGGCTGCCGGATGTGCATGCGGATCCGCTTGATGCGTAGATGCCCGCCGCGTCGAGCAGCAGGAGCATCCCCTCGCCCTCAATATATTTTACCGTGAAGCTCGCGTGGAATGGCAGGCGGTCGTCTCCGGCCGCGCCCGTCAGCTGCGACTCTGGTATGCGAGAGAGCACGCCCTCGATTAGATAGTCGCGCAGCGCGGCGAGCTTCCTATCGTCGCCAGCGTCGAGCCGTTCCTTCGCGATTTCCGCGGCCTTGCCGAAGCCGACGATGCCGGGGACGTTTTCCGTGCCGGAGCGAAGGCCGAATTCCTGCCCGCCGCCATGCAGCGTTGGGATGAGCTTTATGCCGCGGCGTACATAGAGCGCGCCGAGCCCCTTCGGGCCGTACATCTTGTGCGCCGCCATCGTCATCATGTCTACCGGCAGCTCCTTCACGTCAACCTTAATATGTCCCGCGGCCTGCACGCCGTCTGTGTGGAACATGACGCCGTGCGCGCGGCAGACTTCTCCGAGCGCGCGAACCGGCTGTATAGTCCCTATCTCGTTGTTCGCCGCCATTATCGTTGCGAGTATCGTGTCGGGGCGGATTGCCTTTTCAAGATCCTCCGGCGACACCATGCCGCGCGAGTCGACTGGGAGCACCGTGTACTCGAAGCCCATTTTCCCGAGCCATTTTACAGTGTCGAGAATCGCGTGGTGCTCTATAGCGCTCGTGATTATGTGGTTCCCCTTGCCGCGCTCGCGCAGCGCCCATGCCGCGCCTTTAATCGCGAGGTTGTCCGCCTCGCTGCCCGCGCCTGTGAAAATTATGTCCGTCGGCTCCGCGTTTATAAGCGCCGCGACTTTTGCGCGCGCGCCGTCCACCGCCTCGCGCGCCTCGCGCCCGAGCCTGTGCAGGCTATTCGGGTTGCCGTAGCGCTCCGAGAAGTAGGGGAGCATAGCCTCCGTCACCCTCGGGTCCACCCTCGTAGTCGCTGAATTGTCAAGATATACTTCGCGTGGTTCCATCTCCGTCACCTCGTCATGCTTTCTGTATTTTAACCTTACGGCCACAACGGCACTCCGGTCCGTGACGGCCGTCTTCCGATTTGTCTACAAGGTCCTGGAACGTCGTACCGTCATAGACCGCTTCGAGCGCCTCCTGCGCTCTCTCCCAGAGCGGGCGGAAGACGCAGCTTCCGTAGACGGAGCAGGCGTCTCCCTCGCCGCCGCATTCCACCGGGCGGAAATCGCCTTGCACGAAGCGGATGACCTCGCCGACCGTTATCTCAGACGCAGGGCGCGCGAGGAAATATCCGCCGTCCTTGCCGCGCGCGGAATCGACGAAGCCGGCGCCTTTCAGTCCGTTCAGGATGTTTTCGAGAAAGCGCACGGGAATGCCTTGCGCTTCTGCGACGGTCCCTATCTTGCAGGGCCCCTCGCCGCGTCTAGCAAGCTCGTATATAGCGCGCAGCGCATATTGGCATTTCTGTGTGATCGCCATAAATATCACCTTCTCTATCAACTTAGTGAAGATTACTACGCGCCGCGGCTTTTGTCAACAACTTGCGAAAATTTTCCCGCTTTGCGGTGCGTTCGGTAAATTTGCGGCGCTGGATTGGTTCCCGCGCGCCGCCGTAGATTTGACGAACTTTCGCCGGGGCGGCGGCTCCGCCGTTGCCTCGCGCCGGTGGCGCGGACGCTGCGGAAATTTCGCGGCGCAGGCGCGCGCCCGCGCCGCGCGCTATAATTAGTGGGCGAAGCGAAATTTTGAGCGGAGGTTATAATGATGGAGCTTGTCACGATAGAATACAGAGGGCGGCGTTCCGTCGCCGTCGTCATAGCGCGCGGCTACGTCGCGCTCGACGTCCTGAACGAGGAGAAACGCTCCGACTGGCCCACCGATATGAAGAAGCTCGTCGAAAGCGGCGACGCCGAGCGGCTCGCGTCGTGGTACCGGGCGGGCGGAAAGACCATCCTCGAAAACATGAGCCGCGCGCTCATAGTGACGCGCGAAGAGGCTGAGATTAAGGACGGCCCGGTCGAGATCGGCGCGGAAGATTAACGCTATATAATTCCTAGAACGCTGCGAACTCGACGAATCTATGTATAGCGTTTATTATTGAGAATATCGTGAGGACGAAGAGCGCTGCCGCCGCTACTTTGAGCGCCGTGCCCTTCCTGTGGCTGTGGATTAACTGTTCGAGTACGATTGCAACTACGGCCATGCCTATGAGATTGGGGACGAAACTAATTGCGAGCAAGACGCTTTGTCGCGGCTCCGCACCGCATAACGCCGCTGCCTCAGAGTAAAACGTCATAAGCAGATCCCGCAGAGCGGGGTTAAGCAGCAGGCCGACGACGATTACGGCGAAAGACGGCGGAACGTCCCAAAAAACTGCCGGACTCTTTCTCTTCGGAGCGCCGTCATTGTTTTGTTCCGTTTTGGAAGCTACAGGCTGCGGAGCGGCAAAAACGCCCTTCCCGCCGTTTTCCGGCTCGCCGCATTTTGGGCAGTGCCGCATCCCGTCCGCATAAACCGTTCCGCATCTTTTGCATCGCGCCATAATTTTTCCCCCATCCGTATGTTTTCTATTCTATCTGGATAATGGAGGCGCGTCGGTGAAAAAGCCTCCGCTTTATGCGCCTGTTTTTTGCGCGCGCTAAGAATAGCGTTGATTCGTCGAGGCGCGCGTGGTATCGGCCTTCGGCTGAGCTAAAGGCCGGCGAGCCGGCTTATTGACTTTTCGACTGCTAAGAAGCTGTCCGCTATTCCAAATATTGTCAACAGAATCAAGATTAAGGCGATGCCTTTCAGCAGAAAGCCACCTCTGTGGGCGCGCCTGGAGGCGTCCAATATTGTGACGACCGCGACGAGGCCGATGCAATTAAGGCCGAATTGAAGCGCGTAAAAAACATGTACCGGCGGTTTATAGAACATGCAGATGCGGGACAGCCATCCGTGCGCCGCTGGATTAAGCAGCAAGCCTATGACGATGACGGCGAACGGCAGCGGAATGGCGAGGGAACTTTGCGCCCGTTTCTGTTGCGGAACGGACTCCGTTGTTTGTTCTTCTTTGGGAGCCGCCGGACGCGGCGCGGCGAAAATACCGCCTCTGTCCGTTGCCGGCTCGCCGCATTTTGGGCAATGGCGCATCCCATCCGTGTAAATCGTTCCGCATCTTCTGCATCGTGCCATTATCTTTCCCCCGATTGTGCGTTTTGCGGAAATTCTATCGCCTGCGCTGCGGCAGTGTCAATGAAAAGGCCCCGCATATGCGGGGCCTTTTCAGCGTTATATTCTCGTAGGAATTAGAATCCCATGTCCTCGGCGTTCTGCATGCCGTCGTAGCTTCCGTGTACCGTGCGGTCTTTGCGGAGCTGTATCTGCGGCATGCCGACGACGACTATGCCGGAGGCTGGGTCGACGTGGTAGCGCTCTGCGTCGGCTACGGGGTCGAAACCTATCGACGTACCGGCGGGGATGCGGTTGTGCGCGTCTACGATGACGCGGCGCAGACGGCAGTCTTCGCCGATCTCGACTCCCTGTCCGATTATGCACTCTTCGACGACGGAGCCTGCGTTGATGATGCAGTTGCGTGACAGCACGCTCTTACGCACGTACGCCCCAAGAACGCGGCTCGCTTCTGCGCGGAGGCATCCGTCGACGGAGCAGGAGTGATCCTTGTCGGGATAGGTGAATCCTGGCGGGTCGGAGTACGACACCGTTCTTATCGGCCACTGCGGGTTATAGAGCGAAAGCGGCGACTCGTGGCGCAAAAGATCCATGTGCGCCTCCCAGTAGGCCTTGATGCTTCCTACGTCCTTCCAATATGGCTTGTCGTCGCCGGGCAGTACGTTCGTCGAGAAGTCGTAGGCCATGAGCTTGTGCGTGCCGAAAAGACGCGGCAGTATGTCGCGTCCGAAGTCGTGCTGGCTGTCCTTGCGTTCGCTGTCTGAAAGAACGGATTCCTCCAGCGTCTCTCGTTCAAAGATGTAGTTGCCCATCGAGACGTAGCTGAAGCCTGGGCGTCCCGGGATCTCCGGCGGGACTGCCGGCTTTTCTACGAAATCTATAATGCGTCCCGTCTCGTCGGTGGCGATGCATCCGAACTGGCTTGCCTCTGAGGAGGGAACGACGTACGCCGCTACGGTTACGTCGGCGTTGTTGTCCATGTGATAAGCGAGCATCTGCTCGACGTCCATCTTGTAGATATGGTCAGCAGCGAAGATGCAGACGCGGTCTGCGTCGAAGAGCGTGACAAGGTGCATGTTCTGGAATATTGCGTCTGCCGTGCCTTCATACCAACGCTCCCCGTCCCACATCTGGGCCGGGACTACGTTGACGAAAAAGTCTCTGCCGCGAAGAGCGTCGCCGAACTGCCATCCCTTGCCTATGTGCTCGTGTAGCGACTGGCTTTTGAACTGGATGAGACAATAGATTGAAAACAGGCCGCTGTTTACCATGTTCGAGAGCGCGAAGTCGATGATGCGGTATTTCGCTGCGAAGGGAACCGCCGGCTTTGCACGGTAGCGCGTGAGGGGCATGAGCCGTTCGCCTTTTCCGCCTGCGAGGATCATGCCGAGTACGCGTCCGTATTTCCCGTGGATCATGATAAATTCCTCCCTCTCTTTAAGGATATTCTGTTATATTAATAACTTTCTTTTTTTCTCTGACCTTTATTATAATTGTTCCGCTGCGATACGTCTATCATAAAAGGGGCGTTTTGCCAGTCACAGCCTTTATCTAACCTATTCCGACTTAAGTATCTTCCTGTATAGCTCGGCATACTCAGCCGCCGAGACGTTCCACGAGAAGTCGCTCTTCATCGCGCTTCGCATGATTCTGTTCCAGCGCTCTGCGTCGTATTTTGCGGCGAGAGCGCGGTTCAGCGCTTTCTCAAGTTCGTCGATGCGGTAGTCGGTGAAGAGGAAGCCTGTGCCGTCCTGCGAGCCGTCGGCATCGATTATAGTGTCGGCGAGCCCGCCCGTCGCACGCGCCACCGGTATGGTGCCGTAGGCGAAGGCGATAAGCTGCGAAAGGCCGCAAGGCTCGAAAAGCGACGGCATAACAAGTATGTCCCCGCCGGCGTAGGCGAGGTGCGCAGTCTCCTCGCTGAAGCCCGTGACGGTGCGTACGCTGTCTGAGTGCGCTGAGCGGAAGTCTTCGAGACGATGGTTGAACATCTCGCTGCCGGAGCCGATGATCAGCGCGTATATCCTGTCCGGCATGAAGCGCGCGAGCGCGTCGAGCATGATGTCGATGCCCTTTTGCTCCGTAAGGCGTCCTACAAATATGACGAGCGGGCGTCCGTCGTCGTTCCAGTCGAATTTTTCCATTAGAGCGCGACGGCAGGCTTTTTTACCCTCGACGTCGTCAACGTCGTAGTGTGTTGGAATGAGCGCGTCTGTGCGCGGGTTCCACACGTCGTAGTCGATGCCGTTTAAAATGCCGTGAAGCTTGTTTTTGTTGGCCGCCATTACGCCGTCGAGGCCGAAGCCTCCGTCGCGCGTCTGGATGTCCCACGAGTAACTTGGACTCACGGTCGTCACTGCGTCTGCATTGTTGATCGCGCCCTTCATGAGGTTCACCTGGCCGTAGAATTCAAAGGTGCCCCAGTAGGAGTCTGGACGGAAGCCCCAGCCGTTGAGGCAGTCGTATGAGAATAGTCCTTGGTGCGCGATGTTGTGTATTGTGTAGACGGTGTCGTAATCGGCTGCTACTGCTGCGTAATGCCTGTGCCAACGCAACGCCGATGGAACGGCAGCCGTCGGCCAGTCGTGCGAGTGGATTATGTAAGGTTTCCACTTCGCGGCGCGCTCGAGCTCCATTGCCGCAAATGAGAGGAAGAGCATAGGCTCGGCTGTAACTGCGTTGAGTGCGTCGGGATATATAGCCTCGTTCGAGTACAGTTCGTCGTTTTCTAGTATGTAGACGGGCGTCCCTGCGACGGTGGCGCGCCAAACGCGCGCGGTGACCGAGCGCCAGTTTATAGCTGCTGATATCGTTCCAAGCGGCCGCTGAGGCAGCACGCCCATGTCCATCGCTTTGTCTAGGACGCCTGGCCATGCCGGCGTGACGACGCGGGCGTCGACGCCCACGCCTCGCAGCGCCTTCGGCAAAGCTCCAGTGACGTCGCCGAGGCCTCCCTTCTTAGAAAGCGGCGCGCACTCGGGCGCAACATGAAGGACCTTTATCTGAGGCGCCTTCTCCTGATGTATTTCTTTATTAGTGTCCGCGGAAAACAGTACCATAGGCTTTCTCACAGTATTCATGCACCACCCTATGCGTATTGAAATAGCTTGCGTTGACAGCGATTGCAAGCTTCATCATCTTGATCCATTCCTTGCGGTTCTCGTAGTATGTCGGGATTATCTTCTGTTCGAGCTTGTTGTAGAGGTCGACAGCGTCCTCGGCTTCGTTGTATTCGACGAGGCTGTTCTCGGTCGGATCGGGGCCTATGGCCCATCCGGTCTTATCTTCGATACAGCCCTCTATCCACCATCCGTCAAGGACGGAGAAATTCATTACTCCGTTGTGCACGCACTTCATGCCGCTAGTTCCCGACGCTTCGCGCGGACGCACCGGCGTGTTGAGCCAAAGGTCTACGCCCGACGTTATAAGTTTTGCCGGCCCCATATTGTAGTTCTCTATGAATACGACTGGAAGTTTCGAGCCGAGCTCCTTTGAAACTTGATTGATGTGCTGGAGCATGTCCTTGCCAGGCTCGTCGTGTGGGTGCGCCTTGCCGGAGAATATGAACTGCACCTTGCCACCGGCTATATCTACTAGGCGTTTTATGTCGGTGAATACTAGGTCGGCGCGCTTGTATGTCGCTGCGCGGCGCGCGAAGCCTATCGTCAGCACGTCGGGGTCGAGCTCGATGCCTGTCTCTTCGAGGACGAAGGCGAGAAGTTTCATCTTGGCGGACTGGTGCGCGTTCCATATCTCGTCGTCAGGAATGTGCAGCGCCTGCATAAGGCGCGATGGGTCGTTGCCCCAGCCGGGGATGTGGCGGTCGTAGACACGCGCGAACGACGGCGAGGTCCATGTCGTTGAGTGGACGCCGTTCGTTATCCAGTCTATCGACTGGTCGCCGAACATCTCGCGGCTCACCATGGCGTGCTTGTGGGAGACCCCGTTGACGTAGCGGCTGAACTTGAGCGCAAGGTCGGTCATAGAAAGGCCGCTGCCGCCGATGTGCTGGCGCAGTATCTGTCCGAAGTTGCCGTCGAGCACCTCGTTGATGAGGTCGTAGGAGAAGAAGTCGTGACCGGCGGCGACTGGCGTGTGCGTCGTGAATATGACTTGACTCTTGACTTTCTCGATATCGCCGTAGCCCTGTTCGCGCAGCAGCTCAAGCGTAAGGAAGCCGGCGTGTCCTTCGTTGAGATGGAATGTTTTGATGTTTCTGAAGCCGAGGTCGCGCAGAATACGCAGACCGCCGATGCCGAGTATCAGCTCCTGGCAGAGGCGGTAACGGTTGTCTCCGCCGTAGAGCTCCGCGGTGAACTGCCTGTCCTCAGGTGTATTTTCAGGGAGGTCGGTGTCGAGGAAGAGTATCGGCAGCTTATAGCCTGACTGGCCGACCAGCGTGTACGTCCATACGCCTATCGTGACTGGCCTATGGTTCATCGTTATCGTGACGCGGTTGGGCAGCTGCGTCATGAAGTCGCGCGGATTCCATTCCACCGGATATTCCGTTTGGCGTCCGTTTTTGTCTATCTTCTGCGCGAAATATCCTTTTTTGTAGAGCAGAGTGATGCCGACCATGGGCACGCCCATGTCCGCGCCGCTTTTCAGAATATCTCCGGCTAGCACTCCCAGCCCTCCCGAGTATGTCGGTATTTCGGGCTTCAGTGCTATTTCCATCGAAAAATATGCCGTATTCCTGAAAGCGGGGTCGCTGTCCTGCGATTCCAACAGCGACGCAGCGAGGTTGTTGCCGTATCTCATTTCGTTCATCTTCTCCAGTCTATCCGTTTCTTCTTCCTTCGCCGCAAGTTCCTCAAACTCCGCGTGCGGCGCGACGCACTTCGTTATGACCGAAGCGGCGTCTGGGTATTCCTTCGTGTTGCCCTTTGCTTTTCTGAGGTTTTCTATAAGCGGGGCGACGTAATCTTTGCGTCCCGATACCCCTTCGGCTATCTCCGCTGCGCGCAGCGCGTAGGAGAGCATTTGTCTAGCCTCGACGCCTGAGACGTCGCTGAAGAACCAGGCGCATGACGTGTACATGAACATTCGCATGCGCTGCATCTCCACGAGCGACGAAAGCCGCATCGCCTCGGAGTCCGTCACGCCCTCGAACCTTTCGGCGAAAAACGCCTTCCTGTTATCGCGTATCTCTTCGCCCGTCAACGGCAGACCGCATGTGTAAAGCGCTATCGCCTCGTTGCGCAGCCGCCACGGGTCGCCGTATCTTGAGACTTCAGCATCGTAGAGCTCGTCGACAGAAGCTGCGAGCGCGTCGAAGGCTTCGCGCATAGGGCCGCGCCATTTCTGGTTCCAGCCTTCGCCGCCGCCCGTGTGGCATCCGCAGTCCGAGCGCCAACGCTCCACGCCGTGGACGCACGACCACGACGAGTTTTCTACGACGACGCATCTGGCCTTTGGCGGGTATTTTTCTAGGAATTCGTCGAGCGCGGGCGTGGCTACGCGGTTGTCTGAGTCAGTGAGTTCGAAAAGGCGCGCAAGCGCCATTTCTCCGAATTTGTGGTGGTGTCCGTAGCTTTCGCCGTCTGTCGCCGCTATCAGGAGACGGTTTTCCCCCTCGGCGGCGGCCTTTACCATAGTTTCTTTGAATGCGTCGCCGTTGTCGAGCAGCCCGCCGAAGGCTATGTCGCGCGCTATGCCGGCGTGATAAAAGATTACGGTTATAGCGTGTCCCGACGGCAACTCGCAGCGATATGGGCGCGTCACGTCTAGGTTTGCGCCGCCCGGCGTTTCTACAGTGCCGGCTTCTGTGACGACCGCTTTGCACTGCGACGGCGCAAGTATCACATATTCGATGCCGCACGACGCTAGCGTTTCAAGCGTCGGTGTATCGACGGCGCACTCGGGCAGCCACATGCCCTTCGGCTTGCGGCCGTAGCGGTATTTGAAATCTTCGATTCCCCATACGGTCTGCGTCAGCTTGTCGCGCTCCGTCGCGAGCGGCATGATGATATGGTTGTAAGCTTGGGCCATGGCCCGTTCTTGTGAATTGATTATGATTCCGTTGAGCGTGGGGTAATTGCCTTCGATCCACCTGTGGAGCGTCGGCCCAAAGTCGAAGCTCAGCTCCGTGTAGTTGTTGTAGACAGCCCTGATGCGCCCGTCCGCGTCAAGCAGCTTTGCGCAGCTGTTCGGCGTGTAGCATTCGGCGCATACGCGCTCGTTCCAGTCGTGCGCCGGTTCAGCAGTTTGGTCGCGAAGCACGGAACCCGTCCACGGGTCCTCGCGCGGAGGCTGGTAGAAGTGTCCGTGTATGCCGATGTTAATCAAAAAAGAAGAGCCCCCTCAGTAGAGATGATAACAATCTCTTTCACAACATGATATGATTATACTATTAAGAAGAGCGAATTGTATAAATCATTTGTAAATACCGCCGCAGGCGGAGGCGAGGAGGTTTGGGGTAAATGCTTGAGGATCTTTCTGCGCACGTCCTCGATATTGCGGAGAACAGCACGCGAGCCGGTGCCACTGAAATAGAGATAACGATAGAAGAAAACGCGGAAAAAGATCTGCTTCTTTTCTCCGTCAGGGACAACGGGCGCGGCATGAGTCCGGAGTTCGTGGCGAAGGTGACGGACCCTTTCACTACGACGCGGACGACTCGGCGCGTCGGTATGGGGCTGCCTTTCCTGCGCCAATCCGCGGAGCTCTGCGGCGGCGCACTGACGATTGAGTCGGCCGTCGGCGTAGGCACGACTGTGACCGCTACATTCGGTCTCAGCTGCGTCGACCGCCCGCCGCTCGGCGATATGCCGTCGACGGTGATGACGCTTGTCATGGGGGCGCCGCTTGTCCACTGGAAGTACCGCCACGTCATCGACGGCCGCGAATTTCTGCTCGACACCGACGAGATAGTCGAGGCGCTCGACGGCGACCGCGAGATGCTCGCTTCGCCCGACGTCGGACTCTGGCTGCGCGACAACCTGCGCGACGAGCTTGCGGCTCTAGCCGCCGAAAATTGACGGAAGTACGCCGCGTTCGAAAAAACGCTGAAAGTTTGAGCGCCACTTGTTTTTTTTCATATCGTGGCTATAATCATATCCAGAGATTAGATATTTAATCTTTCGCCCTGCTGAGTACGTGTGATATTGGGTGAGTCTTGAGCCAACAAATTGATCCCGTTAGGCACTTCGTCCGACGGCGGCGGAGATGCTTCGAGCATCGACCAAGTTAGGCGGACATTTAGCCTATATCCTGTTAGGAACGGGTCAAGGCCTCCAATACACGGCCCCGCGGGGTTTTCTTTTGCCCTGTCGCCGCCGCCCTTCTTGAGCGGCGGCGCCTTTCTTTTCTATTTGAGAAAAAATTATCTGGTAATTTGAGCTATAATATAGTTGCGTGGCGTCCTGCACCCTTCGCACGGCGGCGCGTTTTATTTATCCGAGCAACCGGATTTACTGTTTTGGAGGCTTGTCATGGATATAGATATCAAATCGCCCTTCTGGTCGCCGGCGGGCGCTTCTGGTTTCATTCTCGACTGGGACGGAGTAATAGCGGAAACGCGGCTTGATTTCACGCCGCTGCGTGAAAAGTATTACGGCGGCAGGCGCGCGATGCTTCTCGAAGATGCCTGCACGCTTACGGCGGATGTCCGAGAGGAGTTCTTCGCCGGGCTCGTCGCGCTTGAAATGGCTGGAGCGGACAAGGCCGAACCCGTAGAGGGCGCGCCGGAGCTGCTCGCATGGCTTGAAGACAACGGCATACCCTACTGCATAGTATCGAGAAACTGTATGGACGTCATAAAGCGCGGCGCGGATGTGATCGGCGTCGACCTGCCGGAAAAAACATGGGGGCGCGACAACTCGCGCTGGGTCAAGCCTGACCCTCGCGCGCTTTACGCGGCGGCGGAGGCGATAGGCGCTGAGCCGCACCGCTGCGTCTATGTCGGCGACTTTCTCTACGACCTTCAGGGAGCGCGCCGCGCCGGGATGCGCGCCGTGCTGGTCCAGCGCGAAAACCCCGAGTGGGGCGCCTGGGCCGACGTAATGTACCCGAAGATGACGGACCTAGTCGCCGAACTGCATGAGCCGAAGCCGCTAGTACCGTGGGAATACCGCGAGATTTTCGCGAAAAAGAGCGAGCACTGGCTCGTCAATGCTTCGGCTCTGACATTCGCCCTCCCGGACGCGCCGTCGCCGACTGTGGACTGCTGGCTGACGCGTGCCGCGGCGCTCGGCGTCGGCAAAATCTTCATCGAGCCTGACAGAACGCTCACCCCCGACGACTGGAAGAAAAGCCCGTCGCTCGACCCTGCATATATGGGGCTGCCTTTGCACGAGGCCGCACGCCGTTTCCTCGCGCCGCGCTTCCCGCTTGCCGAGGTTGTGACGGAGTGCGAAGAGCCGCTCAACGCGCCTAAGAATTCGCTCGATCTTCAGCGTTACCTGGAGCGCAAGAAAATATAGCCATGGCTGAAGGAAGCCTCTTCGGCGAGACGGAGCCGCTTCGCTTCGAAGTCCCGCTCGCCGAGCGCATGAGGCCCGCGTCGCTCGACGAGTACGCCGGGCAGAGGCACATACTGGGACGCGGCAAAGCGCTGCGCCTCCTGCTCGAAGGCGGCAGGGTGCCGAGCTGCATACTCTACGGCCCCCCCGGCGTCGGCAAGACTACTCTCGTGCGGCTCATGGCTAAGGTCACAGGCCGCGAGCTGCTCGAAATAAACGCCGTCAGCGCGAAGGTCGAGACGCTGCGAGACCTGCTCGACGATGCCGCGGCTTCGAAGGCCTCGTCGGGGCGCTCCGCGATAGCCTTCGTGGACGAGATATACCACTTCAACAAAAAACAGCAGAACGTCCTTCTTCCCTCGGTAGAGGCGGGCGGCCTTATACTTGTCGGCACGACGACGGAAAATCCGTGGTTCGAGATAAACAAGACGCTGCTATCGCGCATGGTCGTCTACACGCTCGAACCGCTCAGGACGGAGGATATATGCGCGCTGCTCGAACGCGCGCTGAACGATAAGGAACGCGGCCTCGGCCGCCTCGGCGTGGCCGCGGACAAAAAGCTGCTTGAAAAGATAGCCGCGCTCGCCGGCGGCGACGCGCGGCAGGCGCTCACGCGGCTCGAAGCTTCCGTCTCCGCCGCGGCGATGGGCGGCGGCTCCGTCCTCACAGAGGAAATCATTGCGCAGAGCACTGGCCGCGCGATACAGCGCTACGACAGGGACTCCAACGACCATTACGCCGTCATCTCCGCGCTCATCAAAAGCATCCGCGGCTCAGACCCAGACGCCGCCCTCTACTGGCTTGCGCGGATGCTTGAAGCCGGCGACGACCTGCGCTTCATCACGCGCCGCCTCTGCATCCTCGCCTCCGAGGACGTCGGCCTCGCCGACCCTATGGCGCTCGTCGTCGCGCAGAACGCCGCCGCCGCCGTAGACCGCGTCGGAATGCCCGAGGCGAGCATAATACTCGGCGAAGCGGTAATATACTTAGCCGCCGCGCCGAAGAGCAACAGCGCCTACCTAGCGATAGCGGCGGCGCAGAAAAACGTGCGCGAAGGCAATATCCTAGAAGTGCCGAGCCACCTGCGCAACGACGGCGAAGGCTACGTCTATCCGCACGACGGCCCCGCCCACTGGACTCCGCAGGCCTATCTTCCCGAAGTACGCCGCTTCTATTACCCAGGCAAGCTCGGAGCGGAACAACGCATCGAAGAACGCTTTAAACGCCTCTGGAAAAGATTCTCGGCTGAGGACGAAACGGAACAAAAATCCTGAAATCTACGCCGCAGGCCATTAAATGCGAAAACGCCGCCGCGTATATCATCGCGGCGGCGTTTTATGTGAACCGCGCTATTTCTTTGAATCGGCGTCGACCTTCAGCGACAGCAGATAAATCACGTCCGAAAGCCTGTTCAGGAACCTGTAGCTCTGCTCGCTGATATCGCCGTCGCGGAACAGCGGCGTCGCGGCGCGTTCTGCGCGCCGCGCTATAGTGCGCGCGAGGTGCAGTGCCGCACCGCACTTCGTGTCGCCGGGACGCACGAAAGCCATCATATCGTCGGGAAGCGCATCCTTCACTCGGTCGGACATGCTCTCGAGAATCATCGGGTCCGGCTCGTCGTAATCGCATTTAGCAAAATAGGCCATCGCGCCGAAGAGATAGTCTTCGATGAAATAGATATCCTGCGCCGTCTTCTCGTCCTCGCAGAAGGCGCGCGCCATCCCGAGCGCCGCCTGGCACTCGTCAACCGTACCGTAAAGCTCGACGCGGCGGTCGTCCTTCGCAACGCGCTCGCCGTTAGCGAGTGATGTCGTCCCCTTGTCTCCGCCCTTAGTGGTTATGATCAGCTTCGCCATCTTCGTTCACTCCTTCGTATTCTTCGTCAGCGCATCCGCCGCAGCCCCCGCTCCCGCATCCGCCGCAGTGGCACGCGCATTCATGCTGCGACTTGAAAGCGACGCGCAGCGCCGCCTCCATGAAAAATTCCTCCGGCAGCGCCTGGCAGACCTCGCCGCCGAAACTTGTGAAAGTCCGGCACGGGAACTCCTGCCCGTCCGGAGTCCTGCACTCGGCGCAAGGCGTGAAGTCGAGCTCCAGCATCAGCAGATTTTCAATCGGCGTCTCCGGCGTGTCGTTCTCAGGGCAGGCGATCGTCACCATGTTCGCCGTCATCAGATTGTCCTGCGTCAAATCTTCAAGCTCAACCTTGCGCAGCTTGAGCTGATACCCGAGCGGCGCGAGCTTCGGAGCCATGCGTGTGGCGAAATGCACGAGATTGTCCCACGTCTGTCTCCACGGCGTCGGATCGATGTCCTTCATCGTATAGTGCGACAGGGTTATGGTCTTCACTCAAACCCCTCCTAACGTATTTGTCCAAACGCTATTATATTATAATTCCGCCGCGCCCGCCCCGCGCCCGCGCGCAGGAGCCGCGAAAAATTTCTCCTGCGCCGCTGCGAAAAAAGGTGTTGACAGATACCCCCTCCATCTGTAAAATATCTGCTTGTTGGGCGGTTAGTTCAGAGGTAGAACGCTTCCTTGACACGGAAGAGGTCAGAAGTTCAATTCTTCTATCGCCCACCATTGAAATTACCGGGTTTTCGGGACTTTGCTGAAAACCCGTTTTTTTATGCTGTATGTAAAATGTATGAATAGCTTCATATTTATATGCCTTAAAATAATAGAAACAAAAGAACGCCGCTCCTAAATGTGGAGCGGCGTTCTTAGCTCATTCGGACATCTAGCCATCTAGCGCTCGCGCTCCACCGTCTGCACCGCCGACGGCTCGCGCTGCGGAATACGCACCACGTCCAGTGTCAGCCCCAACGGTCGAAGAATTTTTATCAACGTTGAAACTGTCGGGCTTGTCATTCCTGTTTCAAGTCTGGCGATAGTAGAACGCTTGACGCCGCTCATTGCCTCTAAATCCCTTTGGCTGATATTCTGTTCATGTCTGGCATCTATCAGTGCGCACATGACGCGCGCTTGCAGCTTGTTATTCAAGATCTCGTCCGGCGTATAAAGCTCGCGCTCAAGCTCCGGCGTCCACTCTATGCCGTTGTTAACTGCGTTCATCTTCATTCCCCCTGTCAATAAAGTCTTGCAGTTCGCGCTTTGCTTGCTCTATTTCCTGCTTGGGCGTCTTCTGCGTTTTTTTGATAAAACTGTGGAGCAGCACAAAAGCGTCACCGAGAACGCCGGCGAACAGTATTCTGTCGCGTATAGGGCGAAGCTCCCAGATTTCACCGTCAAGGTGGCGCATATACGGCATTCCCGCAATAGTCCCTTTCTCCGCCAGCACTTTGATATGCACGGCTATCTGGTTTCTTTTGATTCGGCTGTCTTTGCTTGTGCTGGCTTCCAGTTCGTGAATGTAATCAAGAACCGGACTTTCTCCGTTAGATTTCTGATAAAAAATAATCCTATACAAGCGTTCCACCTCGCAAAATATGGTAGCATAAAAGCGGCCAATATACAACAGATACTTGATTCCCGCCGATTCGCTGCATAAAAATTTGACCTCGACGTGCTTTCCGTCGAGGCCGGGCGAAGCCCGTGGTTTTAAAATGTTTTTTCAAGTTCTTCACAAAGTCTAAATATATATTTAATATCAATTTTCAAAGTTTCTATGTCATTTTTATTTATTGTTCGCAAGCCATTTTTGCATTCTATAAGTGCATCAAAAAGTGCGCTTGAAAGCACTAAAATTCGAATATCATCATCAATGTCGTCTAAACAATCAAAATTTTTATCTGATATTTGTTCGCGCATATTTATCACTCCGTTACATTGCCGTATTCTTGATGAATATTCGCTCTATGCTATCTGCGTTCATAACATTTCGTTTTACAATCGCCTCCCCGGTTTGTAGGTTTTTCAGGGCGTTAGGGTCTATCTTGAACTCCTGCACCAGCCGCGCGCTGCCTAGCCCGGTGCTGCCTGTCGTTCCTGCTTGATACGTCAGTTCCACGGCGTCGCGAGTGCCGCCTACTTTGCTGAATCTGTCGTCGGCGCTGTTCTGACGTTGAATAATCAGCGTATTGCAGTTCTGCATGATTTGCTCTGCAAGCGCTTTGCCGTTCTCTGCCGCTGCGTCGATGTCGGCAAGAGACTGGAAAGAGAGCAGGGCTTCAAAGCCCGCGGAACGTGATTTATTCACCAAGTCGACGACTGCCGCCGATACGAAGACGTTAAACTCGTCGAATGTCAACGTCACACGCTGACCGCTGCGCTGTTTCATATGCTCTGCTATATTTGCCTTGAGGTCGTTTATAATCAGCCGCCCGAACTCCCGAGCCTGTTCCGGGTAACGTAAGCTATCAAGGGAAAAAACGGCTATTTCTCTGTTTTCAAGTATTTCATGAATCTTGATAAGCTCTTTCTCGTCGTTTTTCAAAAGCTCGCGAAGGTCGCCCTCCGCTATGACGCCCAGCCTTGACGCAATGCCTTGAACTGCGCGCTCATCTATGTTTTTCAATGCGTCTATAATCTCAGCTGCTTCTTTGTCATGCGCTCCATGCGCCTGAGCATTTGGCGAAAAAGTCTGCGGCGTCGGCTCGTCTTCTTCGGAATCTAAGGCGTCCAGGTCGTCAATGCTGTTATATGCTTTTTTATCCGGCCTCCGTTTTCCCGATTGCATTTCTTCGTCTTCGACTGCTTTCAGTGCAGCTTCAAGCCGTTCTATGTCGCAATACTGTGTTACTGTCGGTAAATCCGGCGTAATGTCCAAAATCTTGAAAGCGCGGAAAAGGAGTTGAAGAAAACGCTGCGCGGATAATTTATAATGCGGCTCCGTCCAGTCGAACATAGAAATAATTTTATCTGTCATCTCGGAAGGCGAACCAACACAAAAAGGGTTATATCCTGCGCCGTATCCATCCGGCGACATCATAAAAGCCTTGATTTTCCTGCCGCGCTTATCTGCGATCGCCTTGACAGCGCTCACAAACCCGGCGTCGCCTTTCCCGTCGATAAAAATTCCCGCTTGCATGGAATTCACGCAGTACTCGACAAAGCGGTAAATTGTCGTCGTTTTTCCGCTCCCCGTCGTGCCTACCAGCATGACATGCCGGTTAAGCTCGAGCGGGGAAAGAAAAAACGGCTTTTTTTGCTTTGTAGCACCAAGCAGCACGCCGCGCTCTCCGCTCGACTCAATATTTGCGACCGCTCTGACAACCTTCGGGTTAAGTCGTGAACGCTCCGCTTTTCTCTGCATATCCCGAAGTGCCTGCCTCGGTGTCAAAACTGACCTCATGCAGAAAGCGGCTGCATAGAGCAGCGGCGTATAAATAAATGCGGTCACAGCGATAGTCAAAACAAGCCGTCGCTCGTTTTTTACGGCGAGAAGATAGTCCTGCACGTTCCAACCGTCCAACAGACACAACTTCCCTATGTAGAAACTCGTTAGAAAGGGCGAATAGCGCACATATGGAATTATGCACAATGATGAAATAATTAAAATAAATATACAGAAATATCGTTGATGATGTTCTTCTGCGCCTGAAAAACAAAAAATCAGCCTTAAAACTATTACACTGACAAGAGCAGCGAACGCAGCCAACGGAGACCAAACAGCCATAAGCATTAAAAAACCTGCAAAGACTTTTTCGTTGTTTTCCATAGTCTTACCCCTTAAATTTATCCTCTTTGTTGAACTTTAATATTAGAATTTTACTGGCAATATTTAAGTTATGAACGATATAACTTAAAGAATCGATAATAGAATCCCTAGAACAGAAATACAATACCCGATTATATTTGTTTAAATTTAATTCCTCACGGTATCGCTTTATCTGTTGCAGCAGCCGCGAATTTGTTTTCTTTGTAAGTTCAACCTCGACAGCATCTTTTGTTCCGTTCTCATGAATCAACAGCCCGTCCGGAATCTTTGCTTTTGCCGCTTCTCCTAAGACTTTGCCGCTCTCAAGATATGCTCTCTTGAAAAGTTCTCTTTCCGTCACAGCTATTGAATTTGGATATTTTTTAAGCAGTTTTATTAAAATTCTGTTAACTTCTATCCTGTGTGAGTAGCTGATTAAATTTATTTCACTAATAGCCGATAATTCGCTTTCCGAAACCTCAGCGCCTTTCTGTGTTAAATAATAAACTCCAGGACGGCCATATACGACCCGCTTATGATGTACTAAATTTAAATCTTTTAGATCGAATGATTTGTGTGTTTGAATTTCAAAATATTTTGCCTATTTTAGTTTTTTCTAAAATGGATTTATTAAACGATAACGAAAAAGAAGAAGTTTTCAAAAAGATGGATTATTATCAAACCATTGGTTATCCTATTATTAAAACAACAACAATAGACCCGCTAACTATTGACAAGATCAAACCTTATTTAAAAGATAAAACAAGTGTGATTACAGGTCAAAGTGGTGTTGGTAAAAGTAGTATTATCAATCTTATTGATGAAACCATTAAGATGGATACAGCTGAAATTTCTAAAGCTTTAAATAGAGGGAAACATACGACTAGATATACCAAACTTTTCTTTGTGGAAAATGGGTGGTTAGCAGATACTCCAGGATTTGGAATGGTAGAATTTTTCGATATGGATGAGGTTAGCCTTTCGCATAGTTTTATTGAATTTTTTCACTTTTCTGAATCTTGTAAATATAGTGGTTGTCTTCATCAAAATGAACCTTCTTGTAATGTGAAAAGAAAATTAGAAGAAGGATTGATATTAAAAAGTAGGTATGAGAATTACCAACAATTTATGAATGAAATTAAATCTCGCAGAAAGTGGTAAAAAAAATGAAAGTTGCACCATCAATTTTATCAGTATTCAATCAAAATTTAGATGAAATTTTATTTCAATTGGCAAAAGCCGATATCAAGTATTTGCATCTAGATGTAATGGATAATAAATTTGTTCCTAACTATACCTTTGATGAAACATTTGTTTATCAAATAAAACAAAAGACTTCTTTCATTTTAGATACTCATTTAATGATTGAAGAACCATTCAATCAAATTGATCGGTATATTAAAAGTGGCAGTGATTATTTATGTTTTCATATTGAGGCTACCAAAAATCCTCAAATGATAATTGATAAGATTAAAGAAGCCTCGTTAAAGGTAGGAATTGCCATTAAACCAAATACGCCACTAGATGTTATTTTACCATATCT
>URAG01000014.1 GCA_900545755.1 uncultured Cloacibacillus sp.
CACGACATTAAGAAACGCAATAGGCGGCATTATAGGATACGTGCGCACATACCGAGGTGAAGACATCGGGAACAACAACAAAGACAGCAAACTTAAAATCTACAACGTCTACACGACGAACAACCTCTTCGCCGCAAAAGATAATGGCGGCAATGCAACATACACACCTACTAATGAAGGGCTTGGCGCAATATACGGAAGGACCGATTATGCCCAGTTTAGAAGCAACATCAGCAACTCCTATTACGTAAAAATGTACGAGTCCGGATTCGACGACCCAATCAATCTAACAGGAGTAACCAACACCGTTACAAAAGGCA
This sequence comes from uncultured Cloacibacillus sp., assembly GCA_900545755.1. Classification (GTDB taxonomy): domain Bacteria; phylum Synergistota; class Synergistia; order Synergistales; family Synergistaceae; genus Caccocola. Next base: position 321 of record URAG01000014.1, read on the forward strand.
CAGACGGCAATTATAAAGGATTCGGCTCCTTTATCTTCCATAACCAGTTTGACAATGCCGTTGACAACAGCGTCGACAGCTGGCGCATCTACGACGGCACGACGCCGATACTCAACGCCTTCCTGCCGGACGCAGAGGGATATTTCAGCGCCTTGACTGCCGGACAGCTGTCTGAACTGGGCATAGCCGGCGGCGGCATCCAGTACGGCACTGCCGCGAACCCTCTGCTGACGATTATCGACGCGAAGGATAGCTCTAATGTCACGCTTGATTGGGAGCAGCTAACCAGCTCCGGCAACGCGAGCTTCGCGGTCTACGGCGGCGGCCTGACGCTTAATCACTTCGGCACAGACGTCGGGTATTACAGAGGCACGCTCTATGCGGACGGCGAACTTGCAATAAATGGTGCGGTGGACGAGGCATTCCAGCTCGGAAGCAGCGCTAAGCTCTACGGCACGAATGTAGAAATCGACGCAAACGGCGATGCGGTGATATACGGCAACGTCACGTCGACCAACGGCGGCCTCTTCATAAATGGCGATGATATAGAAATCATCGGGAAGCTGGAATCATCCGTTCAAGATGGCGAAAAGTCGGTAAAAAATATCGCGAAAAAGATGGCGGATGACCTCACAGGCTTCTTTACCAAACTCTCAAATCCAAAGGAAGCCGTCTCGACCGTCTCCGACGCGTACGCCCGCACAACCGGCAAGGCGAAAACCGACGGAGCCATTACCGTCACTGCCTCCGGCAACGCCGATATACTCTACGGCAACCTAGCGACCGGGAGCGTGGTTTCGGGCAGCGCGTTCTCCGTTACATCTGAAAACGGCAGCGTCTACGTCGACAGCGACCTAGGCGGCGTGAAAGGCGGCATTTCGCTCACGGCAGACGGCGAAGCGCTGTTCGATATTTCCAACATAGCCGCAGCGGGAGAGGCGCAAGACGACCAATACGGCGCAAAGAGGCTAATCGAATTCCTCGCGAACCATAAACAAGACAGCGGCAACGGCATAAAACTAACGAGTAAGAACGACGACGCAATACTCGCCGTGGACATGTGGGAAGAGGACAGTTTTACCCTCGACAAATTTAACATAACGGGCACAACCTTCTCTGATGCAATCAAGGGGCTGGGAGATGATCTCGCCGGTAAAACCCATATTTGGATAAGCGACGCAGATCAGCTAAAAGGGATACAACTGTACAAGGATATGCACGAAGAGAGCGGCATCCTCGGCTACAACTTCGCGCTCAAGGGCAATATCGACGCGACTGAGCTGACGGATTACGACGCCATCGGCGGCGACGCGGGCTACTCCGGCACGTTTGACGGGCGCGATTTCCGCATCATCGGGCTCAACAGCGATGCGCAGGACAACAACAGCGCGAGCGAAGGAATATTCAGCAAACTCAGCGGCACGGTCAAAGACCTCCGCGTCTACGCTTCGAAGTTCTTCGGCAACACCGAAGGAAACGGAAACGTAGGCGCGATAGCAGCCGTCACTGATAAAAATGCCGAAATCACCGGCGTGACGACTTTCGGCAACCATGTCGAAGCGGGCGCTGGCGGCAACGCGGGCGGCATTGCCGGAACCAACGCAGGCACGATAACCGACAGCGCAGCATCAGATTCCGTAATAGCCAACAACGGCGCGGCCGGAGGCGTCGCAGGCTCCAACGCCGGCACAATAGGCGAAGCGCAGAGCGGCGGAGAAGATTCTTTTATAACCTCTGAGAGCGCCGTCACCTCTGCTACTAACGCCGATACCACAAACACCGCACTCGGCGGCATCGTCGGCGTAAACGAAGAAAGCGGCAACGTGTACCTTGCCAACAGCCTCGGCGTAACAAACGGCGGAACCGCCGTCGACAACGTCGGCGGTATCGCGGGGCAAAACCATGGCACGATGAGCAGCCTCTACAACGAAAGCATCGTCTCCGGCCGCAACAACGTCGGCGGCGTCGCAGGGGCAAACGACGGCGAGATGAACAACGCCGTCAACACCACCGCAATAACCGCCGCAGGCAGCAACGTCGGAGGCATCGCCGGCACGAACAGCGGTGAAATCGACAGCGGACGCAACGCAGGCACAATAAACGGCGGAAACTACGTCGGCGGCATGGTCGGCAACAACGGAGCAAGCTCGGTGATATCCAACCTTGTAAACTCCGTATTCGCCGCCATCACCGGCGAAAACTACGTCGGCGGCATCGCGGGCGACAACGCAGGGACAATCAGCGGAAGCGACAACCTAATCAATTACGGCAAAATCTACGGGCAGCAGTTCGTAGGCGGCATTGCCGGCATCAACGAGCTGACCGGTAAAATAGAGAATACCAACACAGACATGACCCTGTATGCTAAAGACAGCGACGCTAAATACTTCGGCGGCGTCGCGGGACAGAACAAAGGTACGATAACCGACGCATCCAACACCGGAAACATAACGGCAGAGGGCGCCTCCTACGTCGGCGGCATAGTCGGCATGAACGGCACGGAGGATAGTGTACAAGAAGGCATAGGCAACCTCACCGGAGAAATAATCAACGCCGGTAACGTCGTCGGCGAGAGCAACGTCGGCGGCATCGCGGGAATCAATCAGAACAGCATATTGCTGCAACGCAAGGATGAAAACGACAAACTCACCCTCTCGAACGCCGGAGTAGTAAAAGCTACGGACGGCAGCGCAGGAGGCATATTCTACGAAAATAAGGACGCTATGAACTGGGTCAAACTCGTCAACAGCGGCACGGTAGACGGAGGCAGCCAGTCAGACACAGGCGGCATCTTCGGCGTCAACAGCGGAAGCGCCGAAAACTCCGTCTTAACCAACAGTGGCACGGTAAACGGCGCGGGCGACGTCGGCGGTCTCTTCGGCAGCAACAGCGGAGACTTCAAGAACTCGTCGCTCTTCGCCACAGTAGAAGCGAAGGTAACGGGAACCGGAAACAACGTCGGCGGCCTCATAGGCTACAACACAGGCAAGATAGAGGGCGGACGCACCAACGCTGACGGCACGGATGCCGGCTACTACAAATACAAGGTCTACAACAACGGCTCCGTTGAAGGCGCGAATAACGTCGGCGGCCTGATAGGATACAACGCCGCAGACGGCTCCCTCACCGCCGCCTACAACACCGGCGTCGTCACCGCTACAGGAGACAACGCAGGCGGCATCGTCGGAAACAACGAAGGAACCGTCAGCACGGTATTCAATACGATAATGACGCTGGACGGGAATAAGAATATTGTGACGGGCAGCGTCACAGGCGCAACCAACGTCGGCGGCCTCATAGGCATGAACAGCGGCAAGCTCTCCAAAGCATACAACACTACCTACGTAATAGGGACGGCGACCTTTGGCAACGCCATAGGAAACAACGCAGCAGACGGGAGAATCTCCAACGTCTACGCGACGAACGCCGACGGCAATTTGATAGGCGAGAACAACGCCAGCGAAGAAAACGTGACGAACGTATATACCTTTGCGGCAGACGACGACTCTGCGACAAAAATCGAAGACGACAAGCAGAAACTCAGCGAGAGCTACAACGGCTTCAACTCGGAATGGAAAAATTACGACGGCAGCAGCACACCGATGCTCGACGTATTCCTGACCGACCTGAAATTCAACGATATAGGAAAAGATGGAGCATCGCTTGCAGACTATCTGAAAGAAAATCTCGTCTACAACGGGAAGGAGCAGAACCTCTACATCGGTGAGATGATAGAAAAAGGGTTCATCACCGGCCCCAATGGATGGACTGACGCTTTCTTAGCGCATAACAACACAACAAATGCATCCAGCCCGACAGGCGACAGCGCCATGATCTTCAACACGGAAGGACAGATAAACGCCAACAGTTACAGCAACTGGCTCGCCTCTGCCCAGATAGCCGGAAGCAGTGACGGTGCATCGTTCACCCCGAACAACCTCGGCTATGACATCAGCTTGACAGCCGGCGTTCAGCGCCGCACCATCGACATCAGCGATATTGCCGCAGACATCATATATGGCGGAACAAAGTTTGATGACGTCACAATCGGAGAAGACGGTACATTGCTGATAAACGTAGTCGAAGGTGATGACATCTATCTGGCTTATAATGGTCAGAAGATAGTGGATATCGCTCCCATGATCAACGATAATCTAAACGGCGAATACGCGAGTAACAAAGGCAACCGTAACACCGCCGACGTGAAGCGTGATCAAAATGGCAATATTATCGCCTACGAGAATGCCGTCTCCATAGAGGTATCCCTCGGCGGATCTGACAAAAACAACTATACCTTCGTCGAAGGAACCGATACGTACACAGACACAATCAGCGGCAAAATTACAGTCAATCCTGCGGAATTGAAAATCGCGCTCGGCGACGTGGAACGCACATACGGAGATACAAAGATTACAAAAGGCGGCTACACGTTCGATTACGCCGAGGGGACAACGCTCGTCAACGGCGACGAAGGGCTGTCAGTTAATACAAAGGCCGTGACTGACGATGCCGTGTTGGGAGGCAAGACGAACGACGTAAAAGAGGGCGGTTATACGTGGAAGATAGCAGCCACAGATCTTACCGGCGTCGAAAACCTTACGCAAAACTACAATGTTACCGTTATTAACACGGGCAAGTCGTCAGTTAATAAGCGCAATCTTTCCGTAACCGACCTCATTGCAGGCATCGTTTACGGAAGCAAAGAAGAACTGAAACTGAAAGGCAGCGCGGCGCTTGAAGGTGTAGCGTACGATGACGACATCGTAACACTGGAGACAGCGAACGCCTCGCTAAACGTAATCGGAGGAAGCGCATACGAGACTAACAAAGGCGACAGAGATACGGCGGACACGGGCCTTTATGAAAACAGCCTGAACGTAACGGGCCTCGCCCTCGGCGGCGGCGACGCAGGCAACTACGAGCTCAACAGCGACAATACCGGAAGCATTCAGGTTGATAAGGCGAGTCTTGAAGTAACGCTCGACGAAGTTACAAGGATCTACGGTACGTTAAAACCGGCGGAAGGCAGCTACAAAATAACCTCAGTTACGGACATGACTAACGGAGACGATGAAAACGATTTGACCATCGGCAATATAGCCGACGGCGCCCTGGAGTCGGCCTCCGATGAGACACGCACAAGAGACGTTGGCAAATATGAATGGAGCGGCGTGCTGGACGGCGTGGACAACGTGAATAAAAACTATGCTATTACTTTCACCGGTGGAGAATCGCATGTAAAAAAGAAACCTGTCAGGATGGGAGAACTATGGGCGACCATCGTCTACGGCGACCAGGGCGGCAAGGGGCTGACAGTGAACGAAGAGGCTAGCCTTACAGGAGGAAGCATCGTGTACGGCGACAATGTGGAACTTAATTTCGATGGGACGTATTCTGTAACTGGCGCGTATGAAGAGAACAGAGGCGCACGCACAACGGCTGACGTCGGAAGGTACGAGAACAGCCTTAAAGCGGACGGTCTCGTTCTCACTGGCCAAGACGCCGGCAACTACACGTTGGCGGATACTGACGCCCACGGCAGCATAGAGGTGACGCAGGCGGCGTTGACGGTCTCGCTCAACGGAGTGAGCCGCACCTACGGCGACACAACGCTGACGGACGGCGCTTATTCAGTCGATACGAATTGGCTGCACAAACTAGTCAACGGAGACAAGCTTATCTATACCGGAGATGAAATCAGCATTTCCGAGTTTATCGGCGACGAAGCCGTAATCGGCGAATATACGAATAACGCAGGAGGACATTCGTGGTCTGCAAAGATAGACGCCGCAGCGCTCGCACATAACTACGACATCAATGAGATCGCCACGGGAAGCTCGATAGTCAATAAGGCGAAGCTTACAGTCAACGCCGGTAATGTAGAGACCACCTACGGCACACGGTTCGACAAGGGCAAGTATTACTACGACCTCGTAGGCGTTACAAACGGCGACTCTGACTCCGAAATCAAGGCGCAGATCGGCGACGTCGTCTATGATAACACCGCCGCGATAGAGGACGGCGGAGACAGAGTTACGGGCAATGCGGGTGTGAGCGGCGTCCTGTCGATACTGACAAACCTCTTCGGCATAGAGCTCGGCAACTACGAGATCGAAGCGGTTAATGAGGGGATGGCGACCGTCGAGAAGGCCGACCTTTTCATCACTGCGCACGACAAGCTGACTAGGGTAGGCCGCGAGCCCGAGTACACGGGGACGACATACGACGAGCTCAACGGCAGCCTCGTAAACGGAGATGACCTGTCAGGTTTCATGCACGCCTTTGGCATTGAAGATGCAGAGATGCTGAACAACGCCGGACATTACCCTGGCAAGATAGGCGTCGTCGTCGACGGCCTGTACTACTACGACGGCACGCACGACTGGAGCGGCCACCACGGCGTTTTCGCGAATTACAACGTAAACGTCGCAACCGGCAGCCTGCACGTCTTCGTACCGGTTCCGGACTCATCGTTCAACTACGGCTGGCTGTACGACGACGCGCCGTACAGCCGCAAGTGGAACTTCCGCGAGCGCAAGGCTGAGATATACTTCCAGGACGGCGGCATGGAATACAACGAAAACATGTAAAACGTCAGGCGGAGCATCAGCTTCCCGACTCCGGCAAGTTCCGGCGTCGGGAATTTTTGTATCGTCTGGCGAAGAATCACTGCCGCGTTCTGCGCCAGATTGCGCGCCACGCCAGAATACCGTCTGCGTTCCGCCGTTGCGTCCGCGGCGCGCGCATAGGATAATATGCGCAGTCTGTGCGAAGGAGGCGCGTGCGATGAGGCGCGGGACGAAGCTTTATAACCTTATACTTCCGCTGTGGCTGCTGTGGATGATGCCGTCGCTGCTTTGGCTGTTCACGCTTCCGGCGAATTTCATCGTGGATCTGACTGTATCCGCGGTCGCACTGCGCCTCTCCGGGGCGCGGGAAATTAAAAAGGCGCTCAAGACTTCAATCGTACAGACGTGGCTATGGGGCTTCGCCGCGGATTTCGCCGGGGCGGCGATGATGCTCGCGCCGGAGCTGGCCCGTTCTTTCTGCGACGGCGGGCCGTTTAGGGTCTGGCTCGACTGCCTTGCGCGCGACTTGACGGTAACCCCCGCCGGGAGCCTCTCCTCCATGCCGTGGACGCTGGCCTCAATCGCCCTTTCGGCATTCGTCATTTACCGGAAGAATTATAATGTCTGCTTCCGGCGCGCGGAACTGACGGACAAGCAGCGCCGCTGCGCCTCGCTCGCGCTCGCCGCCGTCACCGCCCCGTGGTTTTTCTTCCTTTCCGCTGGAGCGTTCGACCGCCTTTAGGGCCGACTGCGCCTTTCTCTGTGAATTTAATAACAAATATGTTTTTTCTGATAAAATATAGATGGAGTACATTATTTTCATTGCGGGGTGAAACGGTTTGACAGAAGTCGTAATCTGCGTCGGAAGTTCCTGCCATATAAAGGGCGCGCGCCGTGTCGTAGAGGGGCTGACGAAGCTCGTAAATGAGAGCGGCATGTCCGAGCTGATCAAGCTCTCCGGCTCGTTCTGCATGGGACGGTGCGAAGAACACGGCGTCTCGGTAAAGGTCGACGGAGAAATACATTTCGTCGATCCGGATCATGTCGAGGAGTTTTTCAGAGACGTAGTCATGGGGAGCTGGAAATGAAGTATATCAACGTCGCGGAAGCCAACTGTAAGAACTGCTACAAATGCCTGAAGGTATGTCCCGTCAAGTCGATAAAATACAGCGACAACCACGTCGAAGTCCTAGAGGGCGAATGCGTGCTCTGCGGCCGCTGCATACGTAACTGCCCGCAGCACGCGAAGTCGCTCGTCCACGACGTGAGCGGGATAAAACAGGCCGTGCGCTCGAGCGCGCGCAAAAAAGTCGCGGCGCTCGCCCCGTCCTATATTGCCTCATTCAAGCCCGAGAACCGTATGAAGATGGCGGAGGCCCTCCGCAGGCTCGGCTTCGACGCCGTCGAGGAAACGTCGGTCGGCGCGCACGCCGTGACGAAGAAATACGCCGAGCTGCTTGAGAAAGGGGCTATGGACAATTTCATCACCACCTGCTGCCCCACTGTCGTCTTCCTAGTGCAAAAATATTTCCCCAACCTCACGCCTCAGCTCGCGCCGGTGCTGTCGCCGATGGAGGCTCACGGCAAGATATTGAAGGAAAAGTACGGCGACGACGCCCTCGTGGTGTTCTTCGCTCCGTGCATATCCAAGATAGAAGAAGCGCGCATATCCGAGAAACGCTATATCGACGGCGTTCTGACCTTCCGCCAGCTTGCTGAGTGGTTCAACGGGGAGGGCGTAGTCCTCGAAGAATGCGGCGAAGGGTATTTCGGCAACGATCCGAGCGCCTCGGCAGTCTATCCGATATTCGACGGCATAGTCAAGGACGTGACGGCGAACCTCTCGCCCGATTCCGAAGCCCTGCGCAGGTACCATTTCTTGGGAGTGCAGGGGACGAAAGACCTCATCGAGCTTTTGCAGGAGATGGAGGGCGGTCACATCCACGACTGCTTCATAGAGGCGAGCGCATGCTACGGGAGCTGCATCAACGGGCCGGAACGCCCCGAAATGGACTACCGCCCAGTAAGCACGGGCGTCAATATGACGCGCTACCTAGCAGGCGAAAAGAACGTCCGCGAAGGCGACTTCTCCGCCCTCGACCTCAGCCGCCGCATCGTCCCGACGCCGGTTAAGGAAGACATACCGAGCGAGGCGAAGATAAAAGAGATACTGGCGCAGATAGGCAAGACGAAGCCGGAGCATGAGCTGAACTGCGGCAGCTGCGGCTACCGTACCTGCCGCGACAAGGCGATAGCAGTATATCAGGGGAAGGCCGAGCTCTACATGTGCCTGCCATATATGTCGCAGATATCGGAAACTCTAGCGAACGTCACACTCTCCGTCAGCCCAGACTACATAATAGCAGTTGACCGCGACCTCCGCGTCCGCGAATGCAACCTTGCGGCGCAGCATCTGCTTAAGGTGACGCGCAGCGAGATTACGGGGCGGCGAATCGAAGAGTTCCTCGACCCCGTTGATTTCGCGCTGGCGATCGCCGAGGAGCGCAGCATTCCGCTGCATAAGGCCAGCTATGAAGATCGCGGCATAATAGTCAATCAAACGGTCGTCTACATACCGGAGCAAGGGCTTGCTATAGCCTTCCTCCATGACGTTACAAAACAGGAGGCGGAGGCCGAGGCGGTCAACAAGCTCAAGCTGGAGACTATGGAGATGGCGCAGAACGTCATCGACAAACAGATGACAGTAGCGCAGGAAATAGCGAGCCTGCTTGGAGAGACGACGGCCGAGACGAAAGTGACGCTGACGAAGCTCAAGGACCTGATAGTCTATGATGGAAACAACGAATGAAAGCCTCTGCATAGACGCATGCTATAACAGCCTGCTGAAAAAGAACGAGGAGCTCTGCGGCGACCGGGTCGAAGTCATAAACACGCCCGAGAGCATGCTGCTCGTCCTTTCCGACGGTCTCGGCAGCGGCGTTAAGGCGAACATACTTTCAACGCTCACGTCGAAGATAATCTCGACGATGATAAGCCGCGGCGCATCCATCGAGGACACGGTAGACACGATAGCCCACACCCTGCCCGTCTGCAAGGTGCGCGGGATCGCCTATTCCACCTTCATGATCCTGCATATAAGCAAAGACGGCAAAGGCTACCTTGTGGAGTACGACAACCCGCCCTGCATGCTGATACGCGACGGGCGGCACGTCCCGTTCGACTACGAGGAAAAGACGATAGAGGGCAAGCTTGTGCGCGAGAGCCGTTTCACGGCGAAGCCGGGCGACTATTTCGTCATAGTCAGCGACGGCGTGACGCAGGCTGGGATGGGCGAGACGCTCGCCTTCGGCTGGGGCTGCGACGAAGTCGCCGAATTTCTCTGCGGCCCGTGCGGCGAGAAACTGTCCGCGCCGCGCGTCATCGAGCGCGTGCTGGATGTTGCAAAGGACCTCTATCTCGGCAAGCCCGGAGACGACACGACAGTCTCGATAGCGCACATCATGACGCCGCAGACTGTCAGCCTCTTCTCCGGCCCGCCGAAGAACCCCGAGGACGACTCGCGGCTCGTGCGCGAATACATGGAGACGCCGGGGCTGCACGTCGTCAGCGGCGGCACCAGCTCCGAGATCCTCTCGCGCGAGCTCAAGCGGCCCTTGCGCGTCAACATCGACTACACCGACGCGGACATCCCTCCGACTGCGACGATAGACGGCATCGACCTTGTCACAGAGGGCGTGCTGACACTTAAGCGCGCCATAGAGCTCGTCGAGGAATACCGCACGCGCCCCGCCGTGCCAGAAATGACGGCGGAGCTCGACAGCGGGAACGGAGCGGCAAAGCTTGCGAAAATGCTCATAGAGCAGTGTACGCACCTGAAGCTCTTCATAGGCAAGGCCGTCAACACGGCGCACCAAAACGCGGACTTCCCCACCGAGCTGCGCGTGAAGTTCCGCCTGCTCGACGACCTCGCGGAGTCAATGGAAAAACTCGGGCGCTGCGTAGAGAAGAAATATTATTAAACTCGGCGCAAAACGGCCTCGAACTGCCGCCGTCCCCAGCCGAAAGGCGAAGGGCGGCGGCTTTTTCTTAAACGAGCAAAAACGCACAAGGATCGCGCAATGCGGTAAAATCAACACGTCGCCCATAAAAAATCGCGAGGCGGTATTTTGGGCCGGACTTTATAAATTCATTCAGCAATACAGAGCGTGCCGCGTGTCGGAGGCCGCGGCGAGGCGCGATAAACTTTGCGGAACAAAGGGGAGATTATGATGGACGCGATACTGCTCGGGGCCGGCCTGTCGAAGCGCATGGGCCGCCAGAAGCTTCTGCTTCCGTTCGGCGGCAGGACCGTGATAGAGACGGTGATGGACAATCTGCTTGGCGCGGGGATCGAAAGGATATGCGCCGTGCTTTCGCGCGAGGTCGCCGAGGCGCTCCCGCCTCTGCCAGCCGGCGTCGAGGCGCGCGTCAACGAAGCGCCCGAGCGTGGGCAGTCGAGCTCGCTCGCCATAGGCTTGGAGATGCTCGGCGAAGGGCGCGACTTTTGCATAATGCTCGCCGACCTTCCTCTAGCGACGCCCGAGGCGATAGCCGCGCTCGCGCGCCGTTTCGAGGCTCTGCCGCCCGAAAAAACGCTGCTCGCCCCATGCCGCGGCGGCGTATTCGGCCACCCGATGTTCTACCGCGCCGTCTGGCGAGAACGTTTCCGCAACGCGCAGGGCGACGCGGGCGGGCGCAAAATCGTCGCGCTCTACGAACCGGAAATAGAACGCGCCGAAGCCCCCGACTGCCACTTCAAAGATATGGACACGCCGGAAGATTACGCGGAGAGAGTAAAACAGATGGAGGCCGGGGCAAAAACCGATGAGAAAGTATAACGACGACACGTATGCCTGAGTTGTAAATTAAAGTAAAGTGTTTCAACCAGCGCGCACGCGAGAAGCGCGTCGCACGGCATGAATACGCCGGCATCAAGGCGCTTCTCAGCCGCGTCTGCGTTAATGTTTGCGTCGAGGCCGACTTGCTGCGAATGAGCTGGCGCGGGAACGCCTCACGACGAAGGCTCGCTCATACAAAGAGCGCGCCCCGCCAGGATATTCCTCCTATAAAAGTTTTTGCTGGGCGGAAACGCCGCTGGTGTCCGTCTTGTCGTCTTATGTATCAGAACGAGGCGCGTGGCGCAATGTTGTGCAAATTCTGGCCGTCCGCCTAACTTCCAGCCTTTTCCACAAGCATCCGAAAAATATCCATCTGCACGGCGTCGTCTTCGGCTAGGCATTCGGGGTGCCACTGCACGCCTACGGCCCATTTGTACGCGGGCGCGCTGACCGCTTCGACGATTCCGCCCTCCGCGACAGCCGCGGCCTGCAAGTGTCTCGAAAGGCGGCCTATCGCCTGGTGGTGCATTGAGTTGACGGGCATCGTTTCGCCGCTATGGTTCGGGAAAAGCCACGGCGACAGGACTTTAACATCATGGACGTAGCCGCGCGTCACGTCGGAGCGGGCGTGCAGCTTCCACTTTTCGTCGACAGAGGGCAAATCCTGTATCAATGTGCCGCCGAGCACTACGTTGAGCAGCTGGCAGCCGCGGCATATCCCGAGCAGCGGCTTGTCGCGGTCAAGCGCCGCGCGGCAGAGCGCCGCTTCGAAGTAGTCGCGTTCTATATCTGGCGCATGGCTCCCGCGGCTCTCCTCACCGTAGAACGATGGCGCGATGTCGTGCCCACCCGCGAAGACGAAGCCGTCGCACTTCACCGCTAGGCGTCCTATCTCGCGCTCGTCCGACGTGGGTGTCAGCGCGAGCGGCGCCCCGCCGGCTGCGCGGACGTACGATATGATCTTAGACGTGAGGCGCGACAGCAGCCAGAAATATTTTAATTCCTCGCAGTCCACATCCTCGATCGGCACATTTTCCCATCGACGCTGAAAAGGCAGCGTCGGCACGCCGATGAACGGGCGCTTTTTCATTCGCGCTATTTCGCCTCTTCTTCCGCGTACCAGGCTATCGTACGATGCAGCAGCTCGCGCATTCCCGTCTTAGGCTTCCAGCCGAAGCGGCTTTCCATCTTTCTGACCGACGGCTTGCGGTTCTGCATATCATCGTAGCTCTTGCCGTAGTAGACGGAGGCCGGGATGATGTCGAGCTCCGTCGCCTCGGCGGCCTCGCGGAACTGCGGGAATTCCTTCGCCTCTTCGACGAGCATTTCCGCAGTCTCTTTTATCGAATAGTTGTTGTCGGGGTTGCCGATGTTGAAAATTTCGTTGTCTCCGCGGTTGTGTTCGTTGCGGATTATCGCCATGAGCCCCTCTATTCCGTCGCCGACCCACGTGAAGCTGCGGCGCTGTTCGCCGCCGTTGACGAGCGATATTCTGCGGCGGTGTATCATATCGTATAACATCTGCGTCACGGAGCGTGCGCGGTGTTCCTCGGCGTCGCGCTTCGTGTCCAGCCGCGGCCCTATCCAGTCGAATGGGCGGAATATCGTGAACTGAAGCCCAGCCTCGTAGCCGTAGGCGAATATCATGCGGTCCATCATCTGCTTCGCGCAGCTGTATATCCAGCGCATTTTGACGACTGGGCCGGTCGTGAGCGGGCTTTCGTCCTCCTTGAGCTCATCGCCGGCGCTCATGCCATAGACTTCGGAGGTGGAGGGGAAGATTATGCGCTTGTTGTGCTTCACGCAGAGGCGGACCATCTTCAGGTTCTGCTCGAAGTCGAGTTCGAATGTCCAGACGGGCTTCTTGACGTAGTAGGCAGGCTTCGCAATTCCCGCGAGAGGTATGACTGCGTCTGACTTTATGACTTCAGCCTCGAGCGCCTCGTTGTCCTTGAAAATGTCGCCGCGCCGGAACGAGAACTGCGCGTTCCCCTCGAACGGCGCGAGATTCGTCGAAGCGATGTCGAATCCGCTCACCTGCCAGTCGGTCGTAGAGAGCACCGCGTCGAGCAGATGCGTGCCGATAAATCCGTTTATCCCGGTTACAAACAGTCTCATTCAGAACCTCTCCTTCCTCAGGCGGACGGGCGCAGGCCGCGCACCGGTACTTCCCAGCTTCGCGCCGAATAGCCGCGCCGCCCGCGCAAAACATAAAACGGGCGAAAAATTTATCTAATTATAAAGTAATTATAAAGCCGCGCGGCGCTTTTGTCGCGGCGTGAGGGCCGCGCGAAAGCGCCTGAAAGTATAAAAAAAGAGGCTTTCGCCTCTTTTTGCCGTTACCGAAATTTTTATGCGCGCGGGCGCTTCACGTTCTCCTGCGACTCTTCTATGCCGGAGGCTATGCCGCGCTCCACCGTCGTGCCTGGGATGAGGTTGTCGCAGATAGCCGCGAGGATGCCCGCAACCGCCATCGGCGTCTTTAGCACGGCCCAAGCCATGCCTCCGACGGTCGTGCCGAGCGCGCCGGTAAAGAGCGCCTGATTCGGTTCTACCCAGCCCGGCAGGCCGAGCGCCATGAGGAACGAGAAGCCGACGATGAGCACGTTGCGCTGGCTGCCCATATCCGCGCGCATGAGGTTCTGGATGCCGAGCGCGCCAATCGTGCCGAAGAGCGTGATGTACGCGCCTCCGATGACCGGCGTCGGCATAGTCGCGATGAGCGCGCCGAGCTTGCCTATGAGCGAGAGGCAGATGAGTATCACGGCCCCGGCGCGCACGACGTAGCGGCTCGCGACGCCTGTCAGCCCGATGAGGCCGATGTTCTCGGTGTACGAAGTAGTGCCGACCGAGCCGAGCAGCCCGGAGAGCGCGCAGCACATACCCTCAGCGCCGATGCCGCGGTTTATCTGCGGTATCGTCGGGTCGTCGATGCCCGCCGCGTAGGAACAGTTGTGGTAGTCGCCTATTGACTCAATCATTACGCAGAAAAATCCCGCCGCTATAGCGCCGATGGCGAGGCCGGAAAATTTAGGCGCGCCCCACGGCATAAAGAGGTTCAGACGAAGCCAAGGCGCGTCGGCGATGCTCTGGAGGTTTATGTAAGCAGCATGTCCCGGCGCGAAAACGCCGGCGAGCGACAGTGCGAGGCAGAGCAGGTAGGCGATGACTATCGAGCCGAGGACGGCGAAGATGTTGAAATATTTATTCTTGCTCACGAGGCTGAAGAAAAAGACAAGAACGACGACAAGCAGAGAGACGGGCCAGAAGTTCGCCGCGTTGAACTGAATGGCCGTCGGAGCCAGCGAAAAGCCTATCGCCATGATCGTCGGACCTATGACGACCGGAGTGATTATCTTGCGTATGCGCCCGATGAGCCGTCCGTAGCCGAGCGCCGAGAGGGCGACGCCGCCGACGATGAGCGAGCCGCCGACGTACTGCATGACGACGTCCGGCCCCATGCTCTTGTACGCGCCGATGATCGTCATGAGCGGCGGGATGAAGCTGAAACTCGAGCCCTGCACTATCGGAAGCCCGGAGCCGAGCTTCGGGTGCGTCTGAATCAGCGTAGCGATGCCCATGCCGAAATAGACGCAGCCGATGAACGCCCCCATCTGCGCAGTCGTCATGCCCATGGCCGGCCCAAGCACGAGCGGCACGAGCGTCGTCGCGCCGAAGAGCGTAAGCACGTGCTGCGCCCCAGCAAGGATCAGAATAGGCAGCGGCGGCTTGTCGTTGATGCCGTAAACAAGTTGTTTTCTTGCCATAATAATTCCTCCCAAAAATATTGCAATCGGTTGCAAAACATACCGCGGGTATTATAGTCGATAATCGCTGAAATTGCCAGAAGCGGAAGACGGCGGAAGAGCGAGGCGACATGAAAATAAGCGCGCGAATATAGAATAATAAAGGAAAGAGAACGAAAGGAACCGGCAACGGCGGTTGGCCGCAGGCCGCAATCAATGAGGCATGCAGCCTGAAAGGCTGATTATCGAGTGCATAGCCGGCGTTTCAACACGCCCATCCGCAGATGACGCAACGCCCATGCCCACGGTAACGGCAGGCGTCAAGTCAGTTTCAACTCGCGCGTCCACAGAGGACGCGGCATAACGATATTCAGCCCATCGCTCCTGACAGCCGTTTCAACTCACACATCCGCAAGGGACGCGACTGTATTTTAATACGATACGGGTACGCTTTCACGATACTTTGCTCGGAGTGCAAAGCTTACGGAGTTTTTATATGAGCCTGCGGCCCGCGCTCCCGATTGTATGCGCATCGCGCCGCACGGCGCCGGATTCCCCAGCGGCGCGCGGCGAAGCGTTCGATGCGCCCGTTCGTCCTTCGCGGCTGGCATTAGGCCCGTCCTTATATTTTGCCGCTTGTCCCGCTACGAGAACTTCCTTCGCAAATCCTTCGCCCTTGCCAAATGTCCGCCTTCTTCCGCGAACATGCGCGAGTAGCGCTCCTCGGCTTCGGCGTCGCGGGCGCGGCGCGCGGCTGTTATGAGCATCTGGCAGATATCGAATTTCGCGAGCTTCGTCGGCGTGCGGCGCATTTTTTCTTCGAGCTCCGCCATGTCGGCTTTGCCGCCTTCGAGCAGAGAAAGCCACGTCGCGTAGAGCTTCGCGTCAGCGCCGAAGTTTTCCGCAAGCTTAGGATTCTGGGCCTCCAGCGACGCAAGCTGCTTTTCAAACGACGCGAGCGCGGCGCCCGCCTCCTTAGGGCTGCCGCCCCACAGCGCGTAGCGGCACCGGTTTCTTTTGACGAGCGCTTCAAGCGAGGCGCGTTTGGCCTGCGGCACGGCTTCACCTGGCTCCTCGAGCGTTTTCAGCGCGCGCCGCCAGTCGCCCGCGGCGCAGTAGCCGTCGGCGAGGCTCGCGAGACCGACAACGCGCTGCACGCTTCCTTGCTTCTGCCCGCGCGCCGCTTTTTCGTAGAGCGTTATGAACTCTTCCGGCTCGAGCGCTAAATGCAGCTTTTCGAGCACCCTGCTTTCGCACGACGCGGCTGCGATGTTCGCGACGAGCGTCGTGACCGCGCTGCCTACGAGAGCGACGAGCGCGACCGTTATGACGAGAAGCCAGAAGGGGCCGTCAGCGCGGCGGTAGGCGACGGCGACCGCCAGCGCGGCGGTCGCTGCGAGCCCTGTGTAGAATATCGCGCGGCTTCTGCCGAAGTATAAAATCATAAAAATTCCCCCCGAGAGCGGTACAAAGATGAATTTATGCCCGTCCGTACTATACAACCGCCGCGCCGCATTGGAAAGTGGCGCGCCCGCACGCGCAGAATTTTCCCTTTGTAGTACAAAAAACCGCGCCGCGCACGCCATGATTATTGTTACCGGTGACAATGAATTGAGCCTGCGCGAGTGCTAGAATTGGAAGCAGAAGGAAGTTTTTGCGGAACATTAGATAAAATTGCGGCTGCAAGGAGGCGCATTTCGATTGGTTAAAGTTCTTACCCTGATGGACGATATCGGGTCGGAGAATCTCGCGCTGCACGCGGAGCACGGCCTTTCGTACTGGGTTGAGGCGGGCGGACGGCGCTTTCTTTTCGACTGCGGGCAGGGGCCTGCGACGATGGCGAACGCGCACCGTCTCGGCGTCAGTCTCGCGTCGGCGGATTTCTCGGTATGCTCGCACAGCCACTACGACCACGCGGCGGGCTTCCGCGACATGGCGGAGGCGGGATGCGGCGGCAAGCTGCTTTACACTGGGCCTGGCTTTTGGGAGCGCAAGTACGCGCGCGACGGCGTGAAGTACACTGACCTCTCGGCAGGCTTCGACGAAAATTTCCTTGCCGAGCGCCGTGTGGCCCACCACGTCTGCCGCGATGTGCTTGAGGTCGCGGAGCGCTGCTGGCTCGTCGGCGATTTTCCGCGCGTGCATAATTTTGAAACAATCCCCAAGCGTTTCGTGAAGGGCGAAGCGCCGAACTTTACGCCGGACGACTTCTCAGACGAAATCTGCCTCGCGATGGATACGGAGCGCGGCCTCGTTATGCTCGCTGGCTGCGCGCACCCGGGCATACTGAACATGGCGGCGAAGGTACACGAAGCGCTGGGGCGCCCGATTTACGCGCTCTTCGGCGGGACGCACCTCGTCGAGGCCGACGGCGCACGCATCGACGCGACGATAAAGGAGCTTCGCGCTATGGGGCTTTCGGTGCTCGGCCTGAGCCACTGCTCGGGCAAGGCGGCGGAAGAGCATCTGCGCGCCTGCGGCGGCGTCGAGGGCTGCCACATGGCGACGGGAGATTTAGTGGCAATACGCTGAGAGATATGCGCTTCGACGAGATAGCGCGCGACCTCGTGCATACGGCGTCGAGGCTGTTGCGCGGACGGATCGTAAACATAATGGACACCTCCGGCGTCATCGTCGCATCCACCGACGCGAACCGCATCGGTACGACACATGAGGGCGCGCGTGAGGTTGTGCGTACGGGCCGCCCGGTAGCTATAGAGAGGCCGGACGTTCCTCGTTATCCGGGAGCGCGCGAGGGCTATAACCTCCCGGTGTTCAGCGACAACCGCATCACTGCGGTCGTCGGCGTCTACGGCAACCCCGAGGAGGTGCGGGACAGCGCCTATATTTTGCAGGCCTACACGGAGCAGTTTTTCCGACAGAAGGCGATGGAGCGGCAGAGCCGCATATCGGACGGCCTGCGCGCGGACTACCTCCGTATCTTGATGAACCTTTCGGCGGGCGGCGGGGAGCGTCTCGCGGAGCTCGCGGGGGCGCTCGACTTGAAACTGGAATTCCCCGCTAGGATGCTCGCCTTCTCAGTACGCGGCGCGGAGGATTCTTTGACGCGGCAGCAGCTTCTGAGCCGCGTCGCCGAGGAGCTCCAGTCGCAGCGGCTGATAGCGCCTGAGCGCGACGTATGGGCTGTTATAGATGATAAGCTTCTCGTGCTGAAGAGCGGCGGCGACGGCGGATATCTTATACGCGCGCATGCATGCGCCGAGGCGGCGGCGGCCGTTCCGGTGCAGCTCTGCGCAGGGCATCTATGCGCGACGCTTGAAGAGGCGCGCACCTCGGGCGGAGAAGCGCTGACGCTCGACGAGAAGGGTGACGGCGGCGTCTTCGACATAACGGACCCCGCCTGCCGCTTCGCCTACCTAATGCGGCGCGCCGCGGAGCGCGAGGAAGATTTCGTCGGAAGGATGTACCGCGAGCTGGGCGAGAGCTTCAGCGGGCGCGAGCTCGAAACGATGCTCTCGACCGCCGCGGCGTATTACGAAACTGGAGGCAGCGTGACGAAGGCCGCGGAAGCGCTCCACGTCCACAAGAACACGCTCCAGTACCGTATGCGGAGGCTTTGGGAGGCGGTCTGCCCCGGCGTGGGCGGGTCGTTCGAGCGGGAATTCCTGCTGCGCCTCTGCATTTTATATCATAGGCAGTTAAGGCTGCGAACGCCTTTAATCTAACCCAACAGGGAGGAAGAGCAACATGTCAGCGTTATTCATGTTCGGCGTTATTTTTATCGCCGTGTTGGCGATGATAATCGCCATCTCCAAGTTCAACATCCATCCGTTTATCGTGATGGTCGTCGTCGCGATCGTGATGGGGCTCGTCTGCGGCTTCGACGCGGTGAAGGTAATCAACACCGTCAAGAGCGGCTTCGGCAACATCCTCGCGAACATCGGTATCGTCATCCTCTGCGGGACGATCATCGGTACAATCCTCGAGAAAACGGGCGCGGCCCTCACGATGGCCAACAGCATCCTGAACGTCGTCGGCAAAAATCGCAGCGTCCTTACGATGGGCGCCATGGGCTACGTGACTGGCATCCCGGTCTTCTGCGATTCTGGCTTCGTCGTCCTCTCCCCGATAAGCCGCGCGCTCGCCGCGCAGAGCAATAAGTCGCTCGCCGTCATGGCGACGGCTCTCTCCGGCGGACTCTACGCAACACACTGCCTCGTCCCGCCGACCCCCGGACCGATAGCGATGGCTGGAACCCTCGGCGCGGACCTCGGCCTCACGATAATCGTCGGCCTTCTCCTTTCCATCCCCGGCGTCGCCGTCGCGATACTCTACGCCAGCAAGATTTCGAGCAAGGTGGACATCCCAGCCAACTCGCAGTACACAATGGAAGAGCTCATCCAGAAATACGGAAAGCTTCCAGGCGTGCTCCACAGCTTCTCGCCGATATTCCTTCCGATAATACTTATCGGAATAGCCTCCGTAGTCTCGTTCCCGAGCCGCCCGCTCGGCGAAGGGCTCGCCTTCAAGTTCCTCAACTTCATAGGAAACCCAGTCGTCGCGCTCATGCTCGGCGTATTCCTCGCCATGACGCTCATTCCTAAGAGCGAGAAAGAAAATACGCTCAAATGGATCACGCAGGGCGTCAGCGACTCCGCCGCCATCATAGCCATCACGGGCGCTGGCGGCTCCTTCGGCGCCATACTGAGCCTGCTGCCGATAGCGGACGCGACCACCGGCTTGCTCGCCTCCGGCCTCGGCGTCATCGTCCCGTTCCTCATCGCTATGATAATGAAGCTCGCGATGGGCGCTTCGACAGTCGCAATGATAACGGTCTCCGCCATGATGGCCCCGCTCATCGAGACGATGGGCTACGGCAGCCCGCTCGGGCGCGTCCTCGTCGTAATGGCGATAGGCGCCGGCTCCATGGTCGCCTCGCACGCTAATGACTCCTACTTCTGGGTCGTTTCACAGTTCTCCGATATGAAGCCCGGCGACGCATATCGCTGCCAGACAGGCATGACGGCCGTCATGGGCATCACGATGATAGTCATCATCTACATCGTCTCGCTGTTCCTCGTCTAGGCAAAATCAGCGAAAATAAAAAAGGCCGTCCGTTTCGGGCGGCCTTTTTTATTTTATAATTCTGGTGGAATATATGCCGCTTGCGCGGATTTTATGAAGGGAGACGCATTTTTCGAAATGAGCAAAATCAGAGAAGACGCAGATAAAATCATAGCCGAAGCGCTGCGCGCTGCGCTGCCAGACACAGCGGTGGCGAAGGCGCTCGAAGGACGCTCCTTCGGCCCCGGACGGCTCGTCATGGTAGCCGCTGGCAAGGCGGCGTGGCAGATGGCAAGCACCGCATGCGCGATACTCGGCGATAAAATAGACGACGGCGTCGTAATAACAAAGTACGGCCACTCAAAGGGCGAGCTGCCTCACACGCGCATCTTCGAGGCGGGACACCCCGTACCGGACGCCAACTCCTTCGCCGCGACCGCCGAGGCGATAAAGCTCGTCGAAAACCTCACGCCTGATGACACTGTGCTTTTTCTGCTCTCAGGCGGCGGTTCTGCGCTCTTTGAAAAGCCGCTCATTCCGACGGAGGAACTTGAAGACGTAACGAAGCAGCTGCTTGCATGCGGCGCGAACATAGTCGAGATGAATACCCTGCGCAAACGCCTCTCGGCGGTCAAGGGCGGGCGCTTCGCGCAGCTCTGCGCCCCCGCGAAAGTCTTCTCCGTAGTCCTCTCCGACATTATCGGAGACCCGCTAGACATGATAGCCTCCGGCCCGGCCTATCCCGACAGCTCGACATGCGAACAGGCGCAGGCGATAGTAAAACGCTATGATTTAAAGATTTCCGCCGAAGCGGCGGCCCTCATAGCGCAAGAGACGCCTAAGAGCCTCGACAACGTCGAGACGATGATCACCGGCAGCGTGCGCCAGCTCTGCGCCGCCGCGGAAAAAGTATGCCGCGGCCTCGGCTACGAACCGATCATACTCACAGCGGAGCTCTGCTGCACCGCGCGCGACGCAGGGAGCTTCCTCGGCGCGATAGCGCGCACGCACAAGGATACGAAAAAGTCGCTCGCCTACATAGCCGGCGGGGAAACCGTCGTCCACCTTACCGGCAAGGGTCTCGGCGGCCGCAACCAGGAAATAGCCCTCGCTGCCGCGCCGCTGCTCGACGGTCTCAAAGACGCCGCAGTATTCTCGGTCGGCAGCGACGGCACGGACGGCCCGACCGACGCCGCTGGCGGCTGCTGCGACGGTGAAACGATGGCTGCGCTGCGCGCGAAAGGGATCGACGTAACGTCCGTGCTCGCGGACAACGACGCCTACCACGCGCTCAAGGAGTGCGGCGGCCTCATAATCACCGGCCCGACCGGAACCAACGTCAACGACCTCACTGTGCTGCTGCTGCGCCGCTGACGCGAGCCGCAACGCATGACAAGAGCCTGGCGGCGATTCAGCGCCGCCCGGCTCGTTTTATGCCCGGGGTTCGGATTTTCACAGCTTTATCCGCGTATAGTACTGTTTCTCGTCAGAGTGATGGATATACGCGCCGTTTTTCTGCTGCACGCGCAGCGAGGCGGGATTATCCTTCAGGACAGACATATATATTTCATCCTCGGGGACTACGGTGCGCGCAAATTCAAGCGCAAGCGCCAGCCCCTTCGTCGCGAGGCCGCGGCCGCGGCGTTCACGCGCTATCGAGTAGCCTATGTGGCCCGCGCCCTCGCGCAGCAGCTCGGTGAGCGCGTGGCGCACACGGAAAAGGCCGACGATTTCACCGTCCTCCCATAGGAACAGGCTCGTCTCCGGCACATAGCCGACCGGCAGCCCTTCGCCGCGCGCGAACGCCATCATGCGAGGCAGCACGCGCTCCGTGAACTCCGCTTCGGAGATGCCGGGGCACTCGTTCGCAAAGCCGTTCTCGCACAGCGGCAGACGGCTGACGAAGGCGTATTCCTTCGCCGCACACTCCATGTTGGCCTCTTTTAGGTAAATCATCGCGCTCCCTCCGCGCTACGCTACTCCAGATATAGTCTAGCATCGCCGCGCCGCGCGCACAAGCCGCACGCACAGCGCGGGCGTTGCGTATAAATTGCGCCGTTTTAGTCGATTTGCCGCGCCGCCGCCGCGCGCTTGCGGCGTAATGACTGTATAATATTGGCAAATTCAGCGAGAGGACGTGAGGACATGGGCAACCGGATAATTACGATAAGCCGCCAGTTCGGAAGCGGCGGACACGAGGTAGGCGTAAAGCTTGCGAAACGTCTCGGCGTAAAATTCTATGATAAGGAGCTCGTAGACCTCCTGGCTAAGGACGGAAAGTACGACGTGAACTTCATCGAAGCGCACGAGGAAAAGTGTTCGCCGCCGATATGTCCCGTGATGCCGGGCTTCGCCATGCCGGTTTTCTACCAGGACCTCCCCTCGGACCTCATATACAAGGGGCAGTCGAAACTCATACGCACGCTCGCGGAACGCGGCCCGTGCGTCGTCGTCGGACGCTGTGCAGACTATATACTGCGCAACATGAACCCTATCAACTGCTTCATCTATGCCAGCCTCGAAGAGCGCGTGAAGAGAAAAATGTCGATGGTTCCCGAGGGGCTCGATTTTACGAGCGACGAGATACGCAAACGCATAATCGACGTCGACAAAAAGCGCGCGAAATACCATGAGTTCTACACGGATCGCAAGTGGGGCCGTATGGAGGACTACGACCTCTGCATCTGCACCGACAAGTGCGGCATCGACGGCGCAGTAGAGACGATAGTCCGCTACTGCGAGAGCTGCGGCTAGCGCGAGGCTCCGCCGGCTGAGGAAACATTTCAGCTCCGGCGAAAAAAGGGCTTGCTAAATAAAATTTGCATGATATAATGTCCCTTGTCGAGATTTTCGGCAGGTTATTCCCCGATGGCGCAATCGGCAGCGCGGGTGACTGTTAATCACTAGGTTCGAGGTTCGAGTCCTCGTCGGGGAGCCAGACTTTTCAAGCCCGTGCGGAGCAACCGTGCGGGCTTTTTTCGTGTCCGCCGCTCGTTGCCAAAGCCGCCGCACGAATATACAATGAAACAGGAATTCGCCAAGGCGAAGGAAAGGAGCGACAGCTTTGAACGTAAACCTCGAAGGGCTGCCAACTATGCTGCAGCAGGTGACTCTCGCCTCTCTTCTCCCGGCTCTGCTCTACCTAGTATGCGGCCTAGTCATAATCCGCTTCGCGATGTCAGCGATGACGCGCGCGCTTGCGCGTTCATCGATAGACAAGACTTTACATAGATTCATTCTCACGATACTGCGCATAGTCCTGTACTTCATACTATTCATGACAGTCGCTGGGACGCTCGGTATACAGATAACATCGTTCGTCGCGCTGCTCAGCGTCGCGGGGCTGGCCATTTCGCTCTCGCTTCAGAACGTGCTTTCAAGCGTGTCGAGCGGCATAATGCTGCTCTCCGTCAAGCCGTTTAAGGTCGGCGACTACGTCGAAATAGGCGGCGTAGGCGGGACGGTGCGGGAAATAGGCTTTATGTACACGAAGCTCGCGACCACTGACAACAAGATAATCTACGTTCCGAACAATGAAGTCGCTACATCAAAGATAGTCAACTACACGAAGGAGCAAAAGCGCCGCATAGACTTCGTATTTACGGCGGACTACGCCTGCCCTCCCGAGGAGGTGAAGAGCGCTCTGCGCGAAGCGGTGGCGAGATTTCCGAAAGTCCTCGACGACCCAGCGCCCTTCATCCGCGTCAGCGGCTACAAAGAGGCCGTCGAATACTCAGTGCGCGTTTGGTGCCGCTCCGAGGACTACTGGGAGCTATATTCGGACATAATAGAGGCTGTGCCCGAGACCTACGCGGCGCACGGCGTAGAGATGAACTACCCGTACCTCAACGTGCTGCTTCGCGACGGCGACTCGGACAAAGCAGAAAAAATCATCAAATAGGAGAGATAGACATGGCTGACAAAAAAGTTCTCGGATTCATAGGAATAGGCGTAATGGGGCACAGCATGGCGGGGCACCTGCTCGACGCGGGCAACGAAGTCCACGTCTACAACCGCACGAAGGCTAAAACGGACGAACTCGTCGCAAGGGGCGCGATATGGGAAAATTCGCCCGCAGAAATAGCGAAGAAATGCGATGTTGTATTTACGATGGTCGGCTTCCCGAAAGATGTCGAAGAAACATACCTCGGCGAAAACGGCCTCGTCGCCAACGCCAAAGACGGCGCCCTGCTCATAGACATGACGACCTCAAGCCCGAGCCTCGCCCGCAAGATTTACGACGCCGGCAAAAAGCGCGGCCTCGGCGTCCTAGACGCTCCGGTAACGGGTGGCGACCGCGGAGCGCGCGAAGCGACTCTGACGATATTCGCGGGCGGCGACGAGGCTGACTTCAAAGCAGCAATGCCTTACTTTGAAAAGATGGGCCGCACCATAAAGCGCATGGGCGGCGCTGGCGACGGGCAGAACGCGAAGCTCGGCAACCAGATAGTCATAGCCGGCACAATGACCGGGATGTGCGAAGCGCTCGCCTTCGCAAAATCATGCGGCTTAGACCTCAAGGAATTCATCGAAGCCGTCGGCGGCGGCTCCGCAGCGACGTGGAGCCTTGCTAACTACGGCCCGCGCATCCTCAAAGGCGACTTCGAGCCCGGCTTCTTCGTCAAGCACTACATCAAGGACATGAAGCTAGCCGAAGAGGCGGCCGACGCGATGGATCTCGACTTACCCGCGCTCACCCTCACGCGCGAACTCTACGAAGAGCTCGCCGAAGGCGGCTTCGAGAACAAAGGCACGCAGTCGCTCTACTGCCTCTACGACCCGCAGGAAGAGTAAGCTGGGAAAAATAAAAAAGAACTCAAGAGCATGGCGCTGCATCACTGCGCCATGCTCTTGAATTTTGCACGAAGGAAATAGCAAATACCGCGGACGACGCGAATACTTAACGAGCTGCTTACCTTGTCCTCAATTTCAATTCACGCCGTTGCGCGGCGGCGAACTTTCTAATTCTTGCTTAAATCCCGCGTCTTGTACACGCAGTAGCCCTCGTAGCTGTAGCTTGCGTCGACGCCCTTCATGTAGGTCTCCGCGTCGTTGATTTCGTCAGTCAGCGCGGCTTTGAGCAGAGCCTTGATTTCCACGTCTTTTATCGGGCTGCGTTCCATTGCAAGAAGATAGTCTTCTTTACCGACGTGGCTCCAATCGACGGTTTTTTTCAACTCTTTCCTTAGAATTTGGTCGAGCCATATCCTCATGCTGCGCCCGATGCCCTCCATGAATGGATGCGCTATGTTCATTTCGACGTACTTTTCTATAATTTCGTCGAAGTTCGACTGCGGCATCAGCTCGACGCGGCGGAGCGCCTCTTCCAAGTAGAGCGCCGATGCGAAGCGGAAGCCTCCCTTCGCTATGTTCACGGAGCGGATTTTCCCGGCGAACTCGTAAACATCGCCGAAGAGATATTCGTGTATCGCGGCGAGGCTTGCGAAGGCCCCAGACTCAAGTCTGTCGAGCATCCCGGAACTGAAAAGCTCGGCCGCCTTCGTCTTGCTGACGCGCTCTTCCTCGCGCGCGAGCTCAAGAGGATCGTCGATACCGAGCTTGTTTTTTAGAATCATTACGCCGCCTCCCGTGCGTGTGGATTTTTTCGTCAGTCTTTATAGCGGACGGAATTGCGAGCCTTTCGCCGCGCGCCCCGTTCCGCAACTTTACAGTATAAGCAACCCCTGCGGGTCGTAGGGTTCTTTCGCGCCGCAGTGTTCGACGCGGTTCTTCCAGTTCCTGCCGAGAAAGTAGTAGCGCAGGCTGTCGGTTTCCTTATCTATGGCCTGTTCCAGCTGGAATTTGAGTTCTTCCCATTGCACTGGGTCGATAAGACATTCGAATACGGAGAACTGCACGCGCTGGCCGCGGCTTTCGCATAGCTTCGCCACCTTGCGCAGCCGCCTCTGCCCGCCCTCGCTCTGCGTGTTCACATCGTAGCTGACTACAACGAGCATCATTCCAAGTCCCCCTATTTCCAGACGAACGGCGGATACTCCTTCATGTCTCCGCGTATGCGGCGCGCAAGCAGCATCGCCTGCATGTGCGGAACCATGCCGAGCGGCATTTTTTCGCCGGTGTACGGGTGCGCTATCTCGTCCGTCTTGCGCTCGCGCCATTCCGCCAATATTTTCTTGCGCGCGCCGTCGTCCATAGTGACCGCGCCGCTTTCGGCCGTCCTGAAATTTTCGGGCTTCACCTGTTTCGTGTTTATCATCGAGAGCACAAGCCTGTCTGCGAGCCATGGGCGAAACTCCTCCATGAGGTCGAGCGCAAGGCTCGGACGGCCGGACCTGTCTTGGTGGAGGAAGCCGACGGCAGGGTCGAGGCCGACGCCCTCGAGCGCAGCCTCGGCTTCGTTTGCAAGCAGAGCGTAGACGAATGAGAGCATCGCGTTCACCGCGTCGAGCGGCGGACGTTTGGTGCGCCCCGCGAATTTGAAGCCTTCTTTCTGATGCAGAATCATACCGTCGAAAGCGTCGAAGTACGCGCGCGCCGCCGTCCCTTCGAAGCCGCGCATTTCGTCAACTTCACAGGAGCCCTTTATCTGCGCCGCGAGCGCCTCGACCATAGAGACCGCGGAGCGTATTCGCTCACCCGCAGCGCCCTCTGGCGTATGGTCGCGCATGAAGCGGCGAAGGACGGCTTTCGTATTAGCGAGCTTGCCGAGCAAAACGCAGCGGACTATCGATGCGGACTGCGCCGCGTCGTCCGCGATCCTGTACTGCCCGCGGCGCAGCACGACGTTGCCGTGGACGGGGCCCTGCACGCGGCCGAGGAATTTGCCGTTCTCGCCGAAAAAGGCGAAGTTGACGCCCTTCTCCGCGCAGTAGCCCATAAGCGGGAATGTGGCGTTCACCTGCCCGAAGCATAGAATTGATTCGAAATTGGTCACGGGAAACGCCGCTTTCTCCGCGCCGTCGATTTTTACGACGACGTTGTTATTCCTCAGCGATAGCCACGTCCCCGGCGTCGTAATGAAAAGCGTGTTGAGCGCATGTTTCATCGTTCGTCCTCCCCGTCCGGTTTCTCGGCGAGCATCCTGTAGAGGCCGGCGACGTAGCGCGCGGAGCGGTCGCGCGCGCCAGTCTCCTCCGGCAGACAAAATTCGTTCAGCGAGCAGTTTTTGCAGCGCCGGCCGGCGTTGTAAACCGGCGCAGACGCGCCGCACGTAAGCTCGCGTGCGCGGGCGCAGGCCGCTTCGAGCTTCGCGCGCAGCGCGGGAGTGAACTCAATCTCCGTACGCCGCCGCGGCTCGCCGTAGAAGAGCGCGCCTTCCGGCACATCGACGCCCAGCATCTCCTCGAGGCAGACGGCCTGCGCGCAGAGCTGCATCTCATCGGCGAGGTCCGGGCGCTTTTTCCCCCGCTTGTATTCGATCGGGTATGGCAGCCACCTGCGCCGCCCGCCAAATGCAGCGACGTGGACGCCGCGCTCTTCGTCGTGACGGAACTCAACCATATCCGCCGCGCCGCGAATGCCAAGCCGAAGCGAACAAAGCGGAAGGTCCGTAGCAAGCTTCACCTCGCCCCGGCTCTCGCGCCCTATCCTATGCACATTCTTGTGCAGATGCTCCCCCTCGACCGTAAGAACATTCTCGTTCCAAAGCCCTTCAAGATGAATGAGCGCCCACTGCTTCTCACAGAACACAAGATGCTGAAGGCCGGAGATGAGAAGATAGTCGTCTTCGGGGGACATCGTTATTTTGCCGAAAGCTCGATGAATATCCCTTCCGCGGGCTTTCCGTCTATCGTTATCTCGTAATCGCCGAAGCTGCGCGCCGGGCCTTCCTTGACTCGGCGGCATTCGACGCGGTCGAAAAGCTCGTATGCGGGACGGTCGCCGAGCGCCGAGTCGTGCTTAAAGACGATGAGCTTGCGCAGGCACATGAGGCCGCGCGCCGCGGAATGGTCGAACTCGAACATATTTTCCATAGCTTTCCAAAGCTCCGTTAAATCTTCCTCGGAGAAGCCAGTTTTTTGGGCAAAGTACGGAGAGACGAAGCCGCAGCCGCGGTATAGGCCGTATGGCACCGTGTACTTGCGGCCTATCGTGCGTTCCTTCTCAGCATCTTTTTCGTTCGTGACAGCCATTCGCGTTATCGCATGCTCCAGCGCTATTATCGGCTCGACGGAACGCGAGAACGTGATCTGCACGGGGCCGCGCACCTGTCCGGCCTTTTTCACTATTTTAGCTTTGCCGGAACTCTTTTTCTTTTTACCGCCTTCTTCGGCAGCCTCTGTTTCTCCCGCGTCGGCTTCTTCCTTATTGCCCGTGCTCATCACAGCGCCGAAGGCCCTGATGTCGAAATACTTCCTGCACATCCCGGCCTGCGTCTTGTCCTCAAATTCCTGCGTTTCCGCGGGAGTTTCAGGCGTTTTGCCGCCGTTCTGTTCGTCATACATAGCGGCGATCATATTGTTGAGTACGGCTTTTTCCTTTACAAAAATATCGAAACCCGGCGTGTCGTACGCCGTTATCTGGAAGTAGTTGCGTATCTTTCTCTTTATGCAGACGTCTGTGACAAGGCCGTCGCCCGTCTCTGCGTCGATACGCGGCAAATTTCCCGCGTCGGGGTCGCCGTTTGGATTGCCATCCTTAACGTCAAAAAAGAGGAGAAAGTCGTATTTATTTTTAAGCTCGGTCATCGTTGTTCCTCCTTATTGTTTTATTCGTCTCCGTTTTTGTCTGTGCTTTTATTTTCTTTACTCTTGAACAAATCCTCGCGCTGATGATAATAACCTACTGCAAAATTGCCCTGCTCTTCAAGCGACATATGCTTTGGAATTTTGTCAGATGCTAATTCATCTGATATTTCGCCGATTAACCTCTCGAAATAATATTTTCTATATCTTGAAATTCGAGGATTTGACAGGTGATGGTTTTTTAGCCTTAAAAGTGTTGGATATACCGATAGAGGCGACGATGACATGGCACTATAATATCCATCCATTATTGTTGAGTTGATGTTGGGGTTTGCCTCTTCCTGTATTTTTTGCAGGACGGCCAGAAGCCTGCCAAGCCTATATGCTATATCCTGACAATTTTTATCTAGCGACACTTTTATCTCAGCTCCTTTTGTGTTCCTATATCTTCGATTCAGATATGCTTTTACGAACGCAACGCGCACGCTGTTTGGATTCCTCTCAGCTCGTATCCGCTCCATAACGTGGCCGTACACGGACGAAGGAAAAGACGTCCCGTTGAATATCGAATAGACCATCGCCGGTATCATATTAGAGGGAACGTTCTCCATTTTGCCCTGATATTCCGACGAGCGCAAAACGTCAATTACAGACGGCGTAATCTCCTCGCCATAACTATCAAGTTTTATATCTGCCATATAACGGTAAATATTTCCGGCGATTTCTTTCAGGGTGCCGTGCTTCCAGAACACGACGCTGATTCGTGCCTTATTAGGCGCTACACCGAGGACGCAAAATTTATCTCCTGTACCTGTCGGCACGCGCCCCGTGAAAATCGCTTCGAATATATTTTTCGCGTTTGCGACGCCAAAGTCAGCTTTCTTCTCACGTCCTAACTTGGAACCGTATACCAGCGCCTTGACCGCCGATTCCGCGTCCGCAGCCTCTTCTTCAGAGATTGTGTTCGGTTCCGCCCAAAAGAGCAGCGTCACGCTACCGAGCCTGACACGGTTCCCATCAGACTTTAGCAGCATATTGAGCGCAGTAGTGTAGTAGAACTCGGCCTTTTTAGAGACCGGTGCGTTATAGCCCTGCTCCTTGCCGTAGGAGTCATAGCCGCTGTCTTTCTGAAAACCGACTAAGTTCGCCTGGTTGGCCCCCAAACTGATCTTCGCATGCGTGCGTGCAATCTCGCCTATCTCACCGGTAACGAGGCATCGTCCGACGATACTGCCATCTTTAGGTTCCGATTCTGTTGCCGAAGCAACCCACTCGATGAGCCTAGCGTTCTGCGTGACGGCATGCCTTCTGCCGCTAAGCCTGAACGTCATGTTGCAGCCAGCGATCTTGTTGCAGCTGGGCCAGTTCGTATGCTTGAGAACTTTTAAATACTCGTTTTTATTGTAGAATTTTATGACGGCGGCGATGTCCTCTTCTTGTTTTAAATCTTCCGGCAAGTTTCTTATCTTTGCGGTGAACGAACCGAATTGCTTTTCAGCATTGGTATTTTCCATTCCGGCCTTTGGCTGACCGAGCACATAGCCGTAATGATCCCAGAGCAGGTTCGCAGTCTGCCAGCTCGCCGAACCGGAACGCCCGATGGATTTCGGCACCAGCATCATGATGCCGTGCTTGCCGTCAGCACGCATATCTAGAAGATTGACGAAATCTCCGTTGGAGTTTATCTCTATAAGGTACTTTATCTCCTTATATTCCATGCCGTATGGCGCGACATTTTCCTCACCCTTCGGTCGGCGCGATTTTCGGATGTAGTAATTTGCGAGCGACTGCAAAATCATCTGAAAATCTCCTCGCTCTCCGGCGGCGGCACGGCTATCGTGCCTTTCTCCATGCGCGCGCGGAAGAACATAGGCCTGATATCCGATTCGTCCGTGTAGTCCATGTCGTAGAGCATCAGGCCAAGCTCGCGTGTTTCTCCGCCTGTGGGCGCACCATAAGGCTCGGGGACAAATTTGAAGTAGCAGCTGAACTCGCGGCAGCCTAAGTACGGCTGAAAAAGGCACTGTCCTTTCTTTGCGCGACGTTCAAACATCGCGTGGTACTTGCCTGGGTTCTCGTCCTTCCCGTATGCCGGTTGTTCTTCAGCGTCAGGGAAATCCTCTAACACCGCACGCGTAAGCTTCGGCCTCCTGTCCGGCGGCAGATAAATCTGCCGAGCGTAGAGTCTGTACCTAACGTCACGCAGGAAGAGCCCCGCCTTCTGCTGCCGTTCTGCCTCTATATAGAAGCTTTTGACGTTCGGCGAACAGAGCTTTGCCGTCTCGTTGCGACGCACAGAAATCCAGCGCAATGGATTCAGTACGTCGATGCGTTCGACCTGCCAGCGTATCGCTGGCTTCCAAAAGACGGCCTGGAAAATCATTCTAGCCGCCGACGGGGTAATCACGTCGTAGCTCACGCGCTCGACTTTGAGCTCAGGTCGCGTGAAACAGGCGTAGTCGCCCCACACTTCAAGGCAGTACAGCGGGTCGTGATACTCCATAGGCATCCCTCCTTATCAATACATGAAATTGTCTTTATCGTAGTTGAAATACAAATCCGTTATAACGCCCTCGCCTGGCCTGTAAAAGCTCTTTTCAAGCGCATAATAGCCGTGGATATCTTCGATTCCGCCCTTTCGGAAAATTTCTTCGAATAGCTTGACTGGAATATTCACTGTGAAACGCTGAAGTGCCGCCATTAGTGCGCGGCTCGAGCCGTTTGCCTTGAGCTCTTCGAGCAGCGCCGACCCGGATTTTTCTCCTTCGTCGTAAGGGACGAATACGGCCTTTTGTCCCGATGTGTCAATAAGATTAAAATTTTCGGCGAATTCGCGAAACTGTATGCGCCCTTCATCTGCTTCGCTGACGAGCAGTTTGTTATACCTGCTTTTGTCAAGCGTATCAAAATCGCTGTAAAAATTTTCGAAGTACTTCCCGAAGGATTCCGGTGATAGTTTAGCGGAAAAATCCAGTTCCGCAGCCATGCTGCACGTCTCCTGCGCTCCTATCTTTATTTCGCCGAAAGGCTCTGATTCTGGGTTGAATATGACGACCTTGCCGCTCTTCCGTTTCCCTTCTCGGTTGCAGCGCCCCGCCGCCTGCGCGATGGAGTCGAGCTGTGCGAGCGCGCGCCATACGGACGGGAAGTCGACGTCGACTCCAGCTTCCACCAACTGCGTTGAAATTACGCGGACGGACTCGCCGCACCTCAGTTTTCGTTTTATTTCTGAGATATGCCGGCTTATTTCCTCTCCGCACATGAAGCCCGAAAGCTGAATCGTACCTTCCGGCATGAGCTTTGCAAGTTCGCGGCAGTCTTTGCGCTTGTTGACTATACAGAGCACTTGATTTTCCTGCGCCAGTTCTCCCGCTATCTCTTCCCACCGCGAACGGTAATTTATATCGTCCTTATAAATTCTGTATTCTACGCGCTTCAGGTCATCGTAAAGCGCTTCTGTATCCGGTATTATTTCATGACAGCACTCTATGCCCTCAATCATATTACGGCTTCCACCTATCTCGCCATTCAGCGCAGGCTGCGTGGCGGTACAGAACAGCACAGTGACGCCGAAGTGCTTCACAAGCCCCTTGAGGGTTGAGAGGACTGCTCGCAGGTGCGCCACCGGTATCTTCTGCGCTTCGTCGAGGATTATCACACTGTTAGCTATGTTGTGCAGTTTGCGGCAGCGGCTCGGCGATGCGGCGAGCAACGATTCGAAGAGCTGTACGTTCGTCGTTACTATAATCGGAGCGTCCCAATTCTGCGCAGCGAGCCGGTTCGAATAAAGTTCCTTATCCGGGTCAACGCGGCTATGATGTTCGAGCACGTTCTCCTCTCCGAAAAGGAATTCGCCGCGTTCTTTGTGCAGCTTTATCTCTTCTTCGTCGTCCGTGCCGTATTTGAGAATTTTAGAAACCTGTTCGATTATGCTAGTATAAGGCTCAGCTATGATTATCCGCCGTTTATCGTGCGCAAGAGCATGAACAAGTGCAAAAGCGAGTGAGGAAAGCGTCTTACCTCCACCCGTCGGCACAGTCAGCGAAAAAAAGCCCGGCTCGAGACCGCCCGCCTCAATGCAGCGGGCAAGGATTTCACTCCTTATTTTGTTTACTTTGGTATCGGGTGCCGTCTGTCGTTTCTCTTCCATGTATGCGTCGAAGCGCCGCTTCAACTCGGCGAGGCAGATAAATTTCCGCCGCGATTTAAAATCTTCAGACGCCATAAAACGTTCCGTGTCGAGCCAGTCCGCGTCTACGAGACATGAAAACAGGAAGCGCACATACATATGCATATACTCATCACAGTATCTGGTCAGCGTGTACGGCGCAGTCCACTCTGTTAAAGGCTTGCGCGCGTACTCTTCCGCAGCGTCAAGCAGTTCCGTTTTTAACCGTCCGCCATCAGCGAAGAATCGTTTAAGGATGCTCTCTCCGTGTCCACTATCGTAGAAATCTGGCAAACCCGCATGATGCCCAGCAACTATGTAAGCGAGCAGGAGATTCAGCGGCTCAGGCAAATTTTTCAGAACCCAGGCGGCGCCAGCGGACGAGTGCGAACCTTTGTCACATTCATTTTCTGGGATGTTTTCGGCGTAGCCAGAGGACTTTTTCAAATAGTTCTGCCACATGGCAGCTGCTTTGCCTATGTCGTGAATTTCTCCTAAAAAGTCAGCACTTTGCGTTTCGTCTATAACGGCGGCGAACTCCGCTGCGAGTTTGCCGGTTTCTTCCAGATGCTCGTTAAGCGTCTGCGTTCTAAAATCCTTGCTGATATGGGCGAAGCATTCCATCACGAAATCCTCCCTGTTGATCCTATAACCGTAACGAATGTATTATATCATATTTATTATCATTTCCATATTGTGTTTGTAATATTAGAACTCAATAAAAACAAAAAGGCCGCCTTCTTCACTGAAAGCAGCCCTTCCAAACACAATATGGTTTCAACACTACGCGTTAATGCGACACCATATTATATTCCGCCACCGCACTTTTGCGCTATCTTCCCTCACACACCCGCGAGGGACGCGACAAAAAAAGTGGAGGAATAAAGGATGTCGGTAAGTTTCAACTCACGCGTCCGCGAGGGACGCGACAAAGTCGTCTCAATCATCAAACGCTCAAAGCCAAGTTTCAACTCACGCGTCCGCGAGGGACGCGACATAATCGCGAGCACTTCGGTGTTGAGCCGACGCGTGTTTCAACTCACGCGTCCGCGAGGGACGCGACCACCTTCTGGCGGGAGCCAAGCATGAATAGGACGTTTCAACTCACGCGTCCGCGAGGGACGCGACACCGGCATGAGAGATCGCTTCGGCGGCATCATGGTTTCAACTCACGCGTCCGCGAGGGACGCGACGCGGCGAGTGGTGCGGCGGGCGCGTGATGACAACGGTTTCAACTCACGCGTCCGCGAGGGACGCGACCCGTCGACTCACAGAGCTTTGCGAAGATGCTCGAAGTTTCAACTCACGCGTCCGCGAGGGACGCGACTGTAGCGAGTGCCACCGCGAGCATCACGCTCAAGTTTCGACTCACGCGTCCGCGAGGGACGCGACCGGCGGCCGCGAAAGCCGCGGCGAGAGAAGCGGAGTTTCAACTCACGCGTCCGCGAGGGACGCGACCCGTCAAGGGCTGTGGACGCTCTTAACCGAAGATGTTTCAACTCACGCGTCCGCGAGGGACGCGACAATCCGGGCACTGGTAATAATAGAGATAGTAATGTTTCAACTCACGCGTCCGCGAGGGACGCGACCGTCTGCCGTTATCGTCAGTATGCGCGGGTTAGGGTTTCAACTCACGCGTCCGCGAGGGACGCGACTCTCTGTCTGGGGACTGGCGCGCGGGCTGATGGTGTTTCAACTCACGCGTCCGCGAGGGACGCGACGAGCAGCGAGAGCGCGGCGATAACGTCGGCGCGGGTTTCAACTCACGCGTCCGCGAGGGACGCGACATCATATGGCGCTCTCTCCGCCGCAGTCATCGGCGTTTCAACTCACGCGTCCGCGAGGGACGCGACTCGAACGCGCGAAGAAAAATCCGCGTCTCGTCAAGTTTCAACTCACGCGTCCGCGAGGGACGCGACCCACAAGCCCGCCTGTTTGCGTGTTGGTAATATGTTTCAACTCACGCGTCCGCGAGGGACGCGACCAAATTTTTGACCTTGTCCACGCATATAACTACCGGTTTCAACTCACGCGTCCGCGAGGGACGCGACCAGCCGCCCTCCGAGTGCTTTGACCTCTATCGCCGCGTTTCAACTCACGCGTCCGCGAGGGACGCGACCGGCGATAACGGTCATGCTCATCCCGGCGTTGATGTTTCAACTCACGCGTCCGCGAGGGACGCGACTGCCGCAACGGCATATGTTACTACATCATCTGTGTTTCAACTCACGCGTCCGCGAGGGACGCGACGAAAATGAAGTTTGACGACGTAAGATTTAAAAGTTTCAACTCACGCGTCCGCGAGGGACGCGACGCAATTTTGACGGACGACCCGAACGCCGCGCTGGTTTCAACTCACGCGTCCGCGAGGGACGCGACAGACGAAATGATAAGCTAGCCATCTTTATTAACGTTTCAACTCACGCGTCCGCGAGGGACGCGACGTCAAGGGCATAGCGGAGAGCGTCGATGCAGTTATGTTTCAACTCACGCGTCCGCGAGGGACGCGACCATCACGACTGGGACTCTTAACAGCGCCTATAAGTTTCAACTCACGCGTCCGCGAGGGACGCGACTGAGTTCGCCGACAACTTCGGTGATGACGGCGGAGTTTCAACTCACGCGTCCGCGAGGGACGCGACGCTATAACACGATCAACTGGAGGATTATCTTGGATGTTTCAACTCACGCGTCCGCGAGGGACGCGACGGACAAAAGCTATAAACTCAAGTGGATCATTGTTGTTTCAACTCACGCGTCCGCGAGGGACGCGACACTCGCCGGGGCGTGGTGTTGCCTTGCCGGACATGTTTCAACTCACGCGTCCGCGAGGGACGCGACAGCGTCGCTGCTGATGAACCTCCGCACAGCCGGGTTTCAACTCACGCGTCCGCGAGGGACGCGACTTGCCGTCTTTCTCGGCGGTGCGCACGCCCTCGCGTTTCAACTCACGCGTCCGCGAGGGACGCGACCAGATTTTGACAATGATAAGTATTTAACATCTGGTTTCAACTCACGCGTCCGCGAGGGACGCGACGCGCGCAGTGGGCTAAAAAATACCGCCTTTCAGGTTTCAACTCACGCGTCCGCGAGGGACGCGACAAGATGATATTTGAACACAAAATAATCGAAACCGACGTTTCAACTCACGCGTCCGCGAGGGA
This sequence comes from uncultured Cloacibacillus sp., assembly GCA_900545755.1. Taxonomy (GTDB): domain Bacteria; phylum Synergistota; class Synergistia; order Synergistales; family Synergistaceae; genus Caccocola. The sequence continues at coordinate 36,476 of URAG01000014.1, forward strand.
CGCGACCTAGCGGCGCTGACGATGCTCCCCGGACTTCTGGTTTCAACTCACGCGTCCGCGAGGGACGCGACTTCGTGAACTAGCGTTACTTCCGCGTCGTATGGTTTCAACTCACGCGTCCGCGAGGGACGCGACAAGCCTGTTTTTAAGCGTCCTCTAGATTTTGATGTTTCAACTCACGCGTCCGCGAGGGACGCGACGACCCTCTCAGCTCACGCCGAAATACGGAATCGAGGTTTCAACTCACGCGTCCGCGAGGGACGCGACCTCGTAGCCGTCAAGTTCTATCGAGTCGAGAGTGTTTCAACTCACGCGTCCGCGAGGGACGCGACCGTCGAGCCACTCCGCGAGCGTGCCGCGCAGGCAGTTTCAACTCACGCGTCCGCGAGGGACGCGACCTACCACTCCGGCGGCGTTGCGGGGCTCCAGCCGTTTCAACTCACGCGTCCGCGAGGGACGCGACGCGGCTATGCTTCCGGCGCGGCGATATATGCGAGTTTCAACTCACGCGTCCGCGAGGGACGCGACCAATATCATTGGAAACATTTAACATTCAGAAAAGTTTCAACTCACGCGTCCGCGAGGGACGCGACGAGCACACGCTTGGCTCACGTGATGCCGCCTTGATGTTTCAACTCACGCGTCCGCGAGGGACGCGACTCTGTGCTTTTGTATCTTTAGATATTATAGGAAGTTTCAACTCACGCGTCCGCGAGGGACGCGACTTCCTGCGCACGAGCACTATTAACAGCAATTTCAGTTTCAACTCACGCGTCCGCGAGGGACGCGACTCCTGTCCATTGAAATTTTCCCAATGCTCCCAAAGTTTCAACTCACGCGTCCGCGAGGGACGCGACAAGCACCTCGCCGGGCTGTATGTCACAGTCTTTGTTTCAACTCACGCGTCCGCGAGGGACGCGACGTCGCTTGACGGACGTCAATCCGCATGGGCGGAGTTTCAACTCACGCGTCCGCGAGGGACGCGACCGTAGTCGCTCAGCGACGGCACGCCGCCTTTTGCGTTTCAACTCACGCGTCCGCGAGGGACGCGACTAAGGCGTGCTCGCCACGCCGCTTTTAACGGTGTTTCAACTCACGCGTCCGCGAGGGACGCGACTTACCTTCATAGCCATAATGTCCGTCAAGGCTGGTTTCAACTCACGCGTCCGCGAGGGACGCGACGTCAGCGTCATGACTTCAACCTCGCCAGCCCCGGGTTTCAACTCACGCGTCCGCGAGGGACGCGACATCTTATAAGCACGGTTCGGCACGCTCGAGCCGTTTCAACTCACGCGACCGCGAGGGACAAGACGTTATGAGGCCTAACAAGCCAGCCGAG
>URAG01000015.1 GCA_900545755.1 uncultured Cloacibacillus sp.
TCGAGGTATTCGCGATGAGCAGAGTTCTCTTCATAAGAGGCTGGCCGGAACGCGGATCTTCAAGTTCGGGGAATTCGAGAAGAACGTCCGTCATCTCGTTGCCGCGTTCGCCGCATCCGATGTAGACGACGATTTCTGCGTCCGCCCACTTCGCGAGCTGGTGCTGAATGACCGTCTTACCCGAGCCAAACGGTCCGGGGACGCATGCGGTGCCTCCGCGCGCTATCGGGAAGAATGTGTCGACGACTCGCTGTCCGGTCGTAAGGGGAACTTCAGGCGGGAGGCGCTTGACGACCGGGCGCGGGGTACGGACCGGCCAGCGCTGGAGCATCTTGACCTCGTGGTCGCGCCCTTTAGCGTCCGTGACGACGGCGATCGTCTCTTCGACTGTGAACTCGCCGCTCTTTATTTCCTTGACGGTACCGGCTACCCCGTGCGGGATCATAATCCTATGCTCGACGAGGACGGTTTCTTTTACAATACCGATTACGTCGCCTGGGGCGACTTTGTCTCCGGCCTGCGCTTTAGGTTCAAAATTCCATTTGCGCGTGCGGCTGACGGCGGGAACGCTGATGCCTCTGAGGATGTACGGGCTCTGCGCCTTCTCCTGGATGGCTTCGAGCGGGCGCTGGATACCGTCAAAAAATTCCTCAATGAGCCCGGGAGCCAGCTCGACGGAGAGCGGTTCTCCTGTGCTGACGACGGGCTCGCCGGGCGCGAGTCCAGACGTTTCCTCGTAGACCTGGACTGACGCCTGGTCGTCTTTGAGCTCTATTATTTCGCCGACAAGACCGGCACGTCCGACTTTAACGACGTCGAACATACAGGCTCCGGCCATGCCGCCGGCTATTACAAGCGGTCCGGATATTTTTTCAATATATCCGGTAACGGCGTTTGGTGTGGTCAAATTAAATCGCCTCCATCATAATCATCATTTATCACCGAATATGTCCATTCCAACCGCGCGTTCGACGTTGCGGCGTATCGACTGAAGCCCTACGTGCATCGACCCTGTCTGGTTGGGCACTGGTATTATGCTTATATCAGAATATTCGTTTATCTCATCGACGGTTTCTCTGTATTCGGCATAGAGCGGCTCTTCAAGAAAAAGCGCAGCGTAGCCCAAACGCGAGAATTTGCTCAGCGTCTGCGGGACTGCCGCGTGGTTTTCCTCAGTGACCACCACGACGTCCAACCCTATCGCCTTGAAGGGCAGTATGCATTCATAGCTGCCGACCGCCGCCATCGGGGCTCTCTGTTTATGCGCAGACATTACGCAGAAGCCTCCTTATTTGATCGCTGTCCTTGCCTGTCGACTTTGAGACAACGATCATGCGTATATTTTTGACTTCGAGCTCCTTCGCCCAGAGGTACGCGACTATGTTGCCGGGGGCGTTGGGGCTGTAGCGGCTTCCTGAGATGGAGCTCAAATAGTAGTCGTCGAGCGCCTTTTCCAGCTCCATCGTAATATCCGCGAACGCCGCGCCCGCGTCTAACGACGAGAGCAGGCCCGCAAAGTCGGAGTAATCTATCATCCTTCCCCACGTTTCAAAAGGCTCTGTGATCATCGGGGCGAGCGTTCCGGCATCCACGTTGCCGCCTTCGTGCAGGAAGGATGCCGCGCGCGCCGAATCGAATCCGAAGCGCTTGAGGCGCATAAGCGAGCGGATGTTTTCTCCGTCTATACGCAGCTTTACCCACGCGGTTATCGCCGGAATGGAGAGCTTTTCAGCCTCTTCAAGCATTACGGCGAACATCTGCCTGTCGAGAAGCCTTTCCGCCTCGAGCACGTCATGGCTCTGCTCCCACGCGGAGAGGCACTTGGGGAAGAGCGCGCTGAGCCCGAACGGGAGCAGCTGATAGTCTTCCGTTTCTACGTCTGAAATCAGCTTGTCCACTGGGTAAGACGCGAGCGAGGTGAGAAGGTCCCATCTCTTCTTTCCGCCGCTTCTCACGCTGAAGACGCTCTTCAGCATGACTTTGGCGTTGCTGAAGTCATACGGCAGCCGGAGCAGCGCGACAAGCTCCTTCTGCGGCACGAACGAATTTACCTCTTCATAGGTGTCGTGCAGCACTGTTTCAAGGACTTTATCGATTCCGCCTTCGCCGGAGACTGATGTCAGCGCTGCCGCGTAGGAAGTCTCGCCGAGAACCTTCAGTACTGAAGCAGTATCGTCGGCGTCGAGCATCCTCGAGAAGACCGAGGTGTCAAGAAGGCGCAGCTCCATAGCGCGTATACGCGCTACGGCATATCCGTAAGCCTCCTTATATGGCATCAGACCACCTCCCTCTTCACGCGGACGGGAACAAACGCTTTACAACGTCAGATTCCTGTTTTTCCTGAGAGACCTTCAGAAGCATCTCCCACGAGCAATTTACGCTTATTCTGCCTCTTCTGAGGATAAACCCGCCCGATATCTCGGCACGCTCGTCCGCAAGGGCGAGCTTCGTGCCGTGGGCGGTGTTGTATGAGTCGAGCCACGCGCCGTCGATGTACTTTTCGTTTTCACCGACTACAACCTGCTCGTCCTTCGTCGAGACTCCGTCGTCTAGAAGGTTCGAGCAAAATGCGAGATACTCGTCCTTCGGCAGAGCCTTCATCTTCTCAAGAGCGCCACGATAGACATCCTCAATAAGTTCGCGCCTTGCGCTGAGCATCATCTTGCTGACGTCGATGTCGGCGACTATCTCCCTGCGTTTTAGTATTTCCGGACGTTCCGCTCCGAAACGGTCATCAAATCCAGCCTGTATCTCCGCGCATTCCTTCTCAGCTTTATCCGTGATGGAAGCCGCTTGAGCCTTGGCTTTGGAAATGATTTCGTCCGCTTCTTTCTGAGCGTCGTTCCTTATCTTTTCTGTAATCTGAGCTAAAGACATGACGTTCAGTCTTCTTTGCTTAGAGCTGGATTCCGTTGAGCAACAGAATGCTTATAAGGAGGCCGAAGACCGCGTAGGTCTCGCACATGGCGGGGAGGATGACGGCCTTACCTATCTGCTCTGGGCGCTTGGCTATCATGAGTATTGAAGCGGCGGACGACTTACCCTGCCAGATGGCTGAATAGAAGCCGACTATCGCGATGGGGAGGCAGGCGAAGCAGATGCCGAGGCCCTGCCATACGCTCAGATCAACGCCACCGCCGAGGAGTCCCGCTTTCTGCATGGCGAGAACCGCGACGAGAAGGCCGTAGATACCCTGCGTTCCAGGGAGAGCGAGAAGGACGAGCGCGTAACCGAATTTTTTCGGATCCTCGGTCATAATGCCGGCCGCCGCTTCGTTAGCGAGCCCTATGCCCCACGCAGAACCCGAACCTGCAAAGCCGACTGCAAGAGCGGCGCCCAGGATAACGAGCATCTGTCCAAGCTGATCACCCATTGTTGCGAGAATTGTTTCCATGATAAACTTTACCTCCTTGAAAAATTGTGCTGCTTGTCAGCTAATTTGTTGAAGATTTATCGGTAATCTGTGAGTACTGCGCCGCGTTGCTCAGCGGGGTGAAATCATGCCCCGTCGCGTCGTAGAACTTGCCGAAGAACTCGACGTACTGAAGCCTCAGCGGGTGGATGAACGCGCCGAGGAGATTCACCGCAATGCTGAAAAGATGTCCTACGACGAAAAGAAGTACAGCAAGCGCTATCCCGACGTAGGGGACATCTGCGACGAGCTTCGCCAACAGGTTGATAACCATGCCTACGGCGGCGGAACCGAGGCCGAGGGCCAATAGGCGGCTGTAGCTCAGAACGTCGCCAAGGTAGCTCGTTACGTTGTACAGGCTCATGACGCCGGAGAATATTTTGCCGAAAATGCTCGGCTTTTCTCTTCCCTGCGTAGCAACGAGAATAACCGCTCCGGCTATCGCGACGACCTTACCCGGCAGAGACAGCGACGCCGGGAAATATCCGGCGGCGGCGCAGCCGAAGAGCACGAGGCCGCAGAGGAAGAGTATCCATCCGCCCTGGTCCGCGCAGGCTGCGAACTTGTCTCCAGCCTTCCAGTTCTCCATGAAAGCTATGAAAAGCCCGTAGAGAATCTGGATGAACCCTAGCGCTAGCGAAATCATTAACAGAGTCATCGGGTCGCCCATCGGGTTGAGCAGCTGAATCTTCTCAAGCGCTGGGGCGATTCCGCTCAGGAACGGGAAAGCCGTGACCGAATCGCCAAACCACGAGAGCGTTATCGCTCCGAAAGCGACGGAGAAGCCCATGCCCACCGTCACCATGATAAAGAATTTGCGCAGAGTGTCCGGCAAACGGTACCGCACAAGGAAGTAGCCGAGTATACCTGCGACGACGAGGCCGTAGCCGGCGTCTCCGAAACACATCCCCATGAAGAGGAAGAAGAACGGAGCCATAGGGGTCGTCGGGTCTACCTTGCCGTAGGTCGGCGTGCCATACATTATCGTAAGCGGTTCGAGAGACGACGACCAGCGCGGGTTCTTGAGAAGCGTCGGAGGCTCCTCTCCATCGTCAGGTCTGATCTCAGCAAACTCTGTGTACTTCTCGTAGCGAGAGACAACGGCTTTCACACGGCTGAGCTCAGACTTAGGCGTCCAGAACTCCCAGATAAGCACGTCGTCGGTCGGCTCGCCAGACTCCATCGCCTCGAGCCTACGCGCCATGATGTTCCAGTAGTCGCAGTGGTCGCGCGCCGCGGCAAGAGCAGAATCCGCACGAGCCGCCAGCTTTTCCGTCAATTCGCACTCTTTTTCCTCACAGTCAGCTATCTTGGCAGCTATCCGCTTCTCCTCTTCGGCAGAGGTTAGAGTGAAATCCTTAGGGACTTCCACGCGCGACACCCCGGATTCAGACAGAGCGTCCTGAAGTTTATCTGAGTCGCACTTCCTGTAAAGCAGCGCAAAAACGGTGTTAGGGTCTTTCTCCGCGCCTGGAATTTCCTGAAGTTCCGCCATCTCGCCCAGCTCTGCGGAAATCTTTTCACGTAAAGCCGTGGCTGCGTTCTTTGAAACGCTGTAGATGGCGCCACTTATCGTTTCAGTTCCAGTTGTAAAAAATTCAAGCGGATATTTAATTTTGCCGAGCAAAACCGCCTGGGCGAGAAGTCCTTTCTGGCGTGAGAGCTCGGCCCTCGTCTCCGTGAGGTCTTTTTCTATCTCCCTCAGTGAAGATGTCATTTTCGCAAATTTCTGTTCGTCAATTTTCGCGGCCAGCTCGCCGAAGGTGAGCGACGGCGCGCCGCTCAACATTTTGCCGAGACCGCCTTCGCGCGTTTCGTAAGGCTCCATGAGCCGAATTACGAATTTCGCCTCGCCGATTTGTTCCTCAATGCGGCGTTTCTTTTCACGAAGCGGTTCGACGGCTCCGGCCTGCGGCACCTGCTCGCCGCTCTTGGCGGTGAACTCGCAGCACTCCAGCGCCTGAAGGCTGGCCGCTAATTCATCGGCTACGGATTTATGGACGGCAATCCGAGCCTTACACATTTCAGCGAGAGCCATAAGACGCCATCACCTCTCTTACCAGCCAGTCTGCAACCTCATCAGTGTCCTTCTTCTTACCTGCGTAAAACGCTTTCGCGTCTTCTTCGCCTTTTTTCGTTATCTCAAGAGCCTTCGCCTCGGCCTCTTTTTCGGCTGCGGCGACTCTTTCGCGCCACTGTCTGTGGCACTGCTGTTTTGTGCTCTTGACAGACTGCTCCGCTTCGGACTGAGCGGCGGCGATTATCTTCGCGGCTTCCGCTTTCGCGTCTGACACGATGCTCTTTGCCGCGGCTTCCTGCTCGCGAATTTCCTGTGCAAGATTATCCGCCAATCAAGTCACCTCCTCCCATACTCCTATAAATCAGAAGATATTTCGCAGTACAGTATAAAATTCTACTTGCAATCTTAAATTGCGTCAATTTTCACACATTAGTATAAAATATAGCCGCGTGACAAAAAAGCTCTTTTTATACGTTCAATAACACAAATACTGCCCGTCTTAAACGATATAATTAAATTCGCATGAAAATTCATTAAAAAAGGTCTTTCTCTCTATCTACTTAACTAAAGAAGTAATTATTCGTAATTTATGCGGATTGACCTTTGCAAAAAATGCATTAGGGTACTTCAAATCTAGCTGCTTTCCGCCGCTACACGCAGGACTCTTGACAAGAATTCCTCCACTCGCAGCTTCACGCACAAAACCAGCGCCCTGATATTTTTTCTCTTTTTAGTCCTTAGAACAAAGTCAAACGATTTGCATACAAGGTGAAACACGGCGGGAAAGCTTCTCACTGAACAGACTGGCGATTTCTGTAAATTTTATTAAACACCAAAAACGCAAAAAGCGGAAAATCTTTCGATATTCCGCTTCAGCTTTATGATGGCAGTCCCTAACGTCTCACAAAAATACCCCTGTTTTTATGTTCGTCCAGGCACTACTTAATATGAGGGGAAGATTTATATAATTAACTTAATATTTAGACATTTTCTAAGCCTCTTAAAATGTACTAACTATCCGCTCAAGCGCCGGGCGGTTCTTCGCCGAGATAAAAGCGGCTTTCTCAAGCAGCCACTTCGCGATCGGCACACATTTACTGTTTGAGTAATATATGTTGCTTACCTTAGTGTTCGAATTTTTCTTAGACGCCGGACGAGGAACGACGTGCTTCGCGCCCGCGTACCGCTCAAGCTGCTCTCCGATATAATTTAACATCTCCTTGCTGCCGTAGAATACAACCCACGACCTTGGCTTACCAGTGCGGTTATGTATGCCGGTTCCGGAGTAGCCGCAGGCGTCTAAATACCCCGCCATAAAAGATGGTTCATGCACCGGAACTTGAGGAGACCGTTTCTCGTGATGCCGGAGTGCAATGTCATTTCCGCATACACCTATAAACTGCTCCAGTTTAAGCTTTTCGGGCATCGTTGCGATGCTTAAGCGTGCATTACAGGCCGGCTCCGTGCAGTTGCCGTGTACCGTGCCTCCCAGGCCGAGAGTGTCCGACACATACCTTAAAGAGTCATAAGGACCGCTCAACTTGATCTGCAGCTTCCTGCTCTGCGCCTGAACGGATGCTATAAAGCCAGCGCAGTAGGCAAGCGACGGGATTGTGAGATCAAAGATTTGATTCCGAGCCGCCAGCTTCTCCATCTCTATTTCTCTTTTCTGGCGTTTATCAGTCTCATAACCCATAGCCTTTAAGTCGCGACGCAGCCGGTTGCGCATTTCAAAGCTAATCTTTAAAGGCATGAGCGCTCTGACGTCGGCAATGTCTCCTTCGGCAAGAGCTGTCACCAACTCGTCAAGGCGGACGCGCCATTTGACAGTCTGCCGCTCTTTATGAGAAACCGGAACGACCGCCGAAAAACATATAAAATCCCCGTCGCGCTCGTAGCGTAGTCTGGTATACGACCTAGGACGGGGCGGAATAAAATCATTCTCACTTAATTCGAGCCTATCAAGCAGCTCGCGTGCCGCCTTCATCTGTATATATAAATGCTTCCCGTTCGTCGAGCTGCATTTTAGCCCCATTTCTCGTATCATAGCCGGAAGCGCGTTGAGCAGGCCCCCCTTCGCAAGCGCCGCACATGAAAACCACATCATTAGTCGTCCGTTATCTGAGTAGTTCAGTTTCCCGTATCGTATAAGAGCGTTCTTAAGAAGGTCCGACTTTTTTCGAGGTTCGTGCATGGCTTCCGCTTCACCCTCTAGGTTGTGGTCGCTTCTCTATATATTGCATTAAGGAGTCTCTTAATATAAGATTCCCTTCTTTTATTATCTCTCCACGCCTACAAGCCAGATAAATTGCAGTTCGCGAAACTCCGGCAATGCGCGCTGCGTCCTGTACGGATATTCCGGCCAAATGCCTATCTCTATACTCTTCTGCCCATTCGCGAGAGACAGCGTAATTTCGGCCAATTTTTTGCGCAGGAATACAGCCATTCAAGCAAAGCGTTTTTATCTGTCTGGACGAAAGGCCGCTTATCTCAGCGGCCTCTGTGGTCGAAACATATTTTTCCGATAAGTCAAAGTTCTGCGGCACGTAGTTAGCCCCCTACTCCACTTCTGACGCTTTCGCGATACGTTCGACATAGTCAGCGGCGATATCACCGGCATAATAACCTGTATACTCTTCCCACAATGTGTCAAAATCCAGATTTTCAAAGGACTCATCTAGGTCGCGAATATCAAAAGCAGTACCGTCAAACTCTGTTATTTTCTTTTGACTCAGCCTATCCGCAGACACACTTATTGCTCCGTTATCCCAATACACGTTTACAACTACGTGTTTTTCCTGTGCCAACCGCTCTGCTTCGACGAATGCTAACGTCAACCTGACCTTATCCTCATCACTAAATCTCATCTTTTTATGCTCCTCTCTTCGGAGGAAATTTGTCTCTATTCCCTCCCCGTTCGATCTGATTATATTATAGCCTATATGGGCTATTTTGTAAATCATATAAGCATAAAAATTCTGCGCGTCTCCTACGCCCCGTTCTGATTCCGTATTAAATAAGAACCTACTCACCCAGTATATTATTTTTTCTGAGAGATAACTTTATTCATTCAGTATTGACATATTTTTGAATTATATGTTATATAGATTACATATTGTAAATATATACCTAGGACGGAGGACACCATATGCGTAAGACCGAGCTCAACGACCGAAGAATCGCCTTGGCAGACTGCAATAACTTTTTTGTATCTTGCGAGCGCAGAGTCGATCCAAAGCTCAATGGCCGCCCTGTTGTTGTGCTCAGCGGCAACGACGGCTGCATCATCTCGCGCTCAAATGAAGTCAAAGCTCTTGGTGTTGCCATGGGCATACCTTATTTCAAAGTTAAGGATTTTCTCGCCTACCATGGCGTGGCCATACGTTCAGCTAACCACCGCTTGTATCAGTCCATATCTTCAGAGGTCATGTCACTTATAAATAGGTACTCGGATGTCCAAGAAATTTATTCTATAGACGAATGTTTTTTTAATTTAGGTATTCCAAGCATTCCCGATCCTGTCACATACTGCATCAATCTTAGAAAGGAGTTGTGGCGCTGTTGCCAGATTCCCGTCTCTATCGGGATCGCTCCGACAAAAACGTTAGCTAAGCTCGGAACGGAATACGCCAAGAAACACAAGGAGACAAACGGGGTATTCTGGATGGATATGATGCACTATAAGGACGACGCTTTTATGGAGCAGTTCCTGTGTGCCGATGTTTGGGGGATTGGTCCAAGAGTAGCTAACAGCCTTAATCTTATAGGGATTAAGACTATACCGCAGATTGTCGCAAAAAATGATGATTGGATAAAAGATAAATACCATATTCCCTTACTCAATACGGTTTGGGAACTCCGCGGTTATATGGTCAGTCCTGTTCAGGATGCACATAAGCCACAACAGAGCATCATGGTCTCACGGTCGTTTGGTGAACCCATCAACACCTTTGCGGATGTAAACGATGCACTTATCTCTTTCGCCGTTTCAGCAGCGGCACAACTGAGACGCTCAAAGCAAACAGCTCGGCGCATAGACGTCTTCCTATCTACTAACCGTTTTTCACAGGATTATTACGCGAACACGGCTGGATGTGAGTTTACAGACCCCGTCAGTCTTGACAGTGAGATTATTCGGGCATCAACGTCTCTTCTTAAAAAGATATATATTGAAGGCAAGCAATATAAGAAATGCGGCGTAGTGCTGTCGCGATTTGTAGATACGTCCCATGGAGAACAGGGAAGCCTATTTGCAGACACGAATATGGAAAAAAGAAAAAAGGCAATGGCTGCGATAGACAAGATCAATAGAGAGAGCGGGAAAAGTGTAATAAAGCCAGCTGCACTGCTTGAAATTCCAGAGAAGGAAAAGGTTTGGAAAAGTAACTCGGAGTTTCGAACGAAGATGACCGATGATACCGTAATTCCTGGGCACCAACTCCGCTTCCAGTCTCATGCCGACGACTTCTAATTATATTGTTCTAGCAATCTTACATACAATTCTTTCGTTTCTTGTGTCATTGGCATGACATCCCACCCCCTGTCGTAGTTGCAGACGGTTTTGCCATTCAGGCTGATCCAAAGCTTTGAGATTCTGCCGCCGTCGATGCCGAACTCGCTTCTTTCGTCGAAGCACTTGACCTGGTACTCATATTCTCCATCTTTACCTTTATAAAACCACTTGATCCACATATCGTTTCCTCCTGTCGCTGGGCCTTCCGCCCTTGTCGTGTGGTAGTTTAACTCGTTAACGTGTTAAGTCAAGTGATAATAAAAAAATCGGGGCGGGTTTCCCCGCCCCTGTTCAGTTCGCCGCGGCACCTGCGGCCACGCCTATGACGAGCCCCAACAGCAGCCGGCCGAAGCCGCGTTCGCGTTCAGCCTGCGCCTGGCGCTTGTAGGCGTCGGATATATCTTTGAGGATTTCGTTCTGTTCGCGCAGGAGCCGGCGCTCTTCGCCGCTGGCCGCCACGTAGGCGTTGAGTTCGTCGACGAGCTCATTCGTGCTCTTGCGCTCCGCAGCGAGCGCCTGCCGGACGGCTTCAACCTCGGCCACGAGCGCCGCGTTGTCGGATATGACTTCGCGTATATCACTCTTCGGAGCCTGTATCTGTTGCCCGCTCTCGGTCAGCGTTGCGGCTCCGTGCGCCGGATATGAGACGGTTATAAGCAGCAAGCAGCTCATCGTCAGACAGAGTGCGAGCTTTGCGGTACGCATCGGACGTCACCTCCCTTATCGCGCGGTCGTGCTCCTGTTGGAGCCGGACTATCTCCTCGCGCTTGCGGTCGAGCGCGACGCGGAGGCTCGTCACGTCGTCTTCGAGCTGGCGCACCTGCTCAACGCTTTGCGCGTAGGCCGAGCGTAGAGAGGATATTTCGCGCGCGGTCGAGGACTCGCGCGCCCAGACTCCGCAGAGCAGCAGGGCTATGAGAGCCAAGCCAACGATATACCACTTGTGAGATGCGAGCCAGTCAGCCGCCAGGCTTAGTTTGTCCTTTACCCAGTTTTTCAGGCTGTTGATGTCCATTGTGTCCGTGTCCTCCTTCCGGCGGGTTGCGCCAGCGTTTTGCGGTGTAGCAGCCCCAGACCGCGCCCGTCAGAGTGCAAAGCTCTGTGTATGACGGGAACATAAGCCCGGTCCTGCACCAGTAGACCGTCACGGCTATGACGGTCGTCGTGAGCGCGAAACAGGCTATGCGCGGCAGAGACATAGCCTTGAACTCTAAATCGTCGTAGAGCGTCAAGGCTATGTCGTGAAGCGGCTTAGTGATGAAAACTGTCCACCGTTGCACAGCCGCCGCTCTCCAGATGATCTAAACGCTTGTGTGCCGATTTAACGTCACGCTCCACCATGGCGATGCGCTCCTGCTGCCTGTCAACGCGCTCGTCCTGCCGCGCAAGCTGGCTGCTCAGTTTTTCGATGGAGATTTCAAGTCGGCTTATGGACTCTTTAAGCGGGTTGATGATAAGCGCTTTGAGCAGGGCTATCGCAAACGTGATGATCCCGATGTAGACTGTCACGTTTTCAAGGGTTATGTTCATGGACTATCACTCCTGTCATGTTATAGCAGCGCCTCGACTATCCCGTCTGCTATGGCTTTCGCCGCGTCGTCCTGCCAGGCTAAATTCGTCAGCTTCGCGCGATCGATTGGATTGCTGATAAAACCCAGCTCTACGAGCACCGCAGGCATGGCGGTCTCGCGCAGCACCGCGAGGTCTTTGGACTTGACGCCGCGACCGCGGAGGCCGCAGACGGGAAGCAGCTTGTCGTAGATGACGCGCGCGGCGCGCTTGGACGCCTCGGATGCGCGCGTGTATTGGTAGACCTCCATGCCAGTTGCGCGGGCGTTGTCTTTCGCGCTGTTGCAGTGGACGCTGACAAAGAGGATTGCTTTGCCTTCGTTCGCCATGCGCGCGCGGTCGGAGAGCTCGACGAAGACGTCCGTCTCGCGGGTGAGCATGACAGTGCAACCTTTGGCTTCAAGGTACGAGCGTATCTTCTTCGCGACGTTGAGGACGACGGCTGACTCGCGGACGCCGCCGCCTGTAGCCCCGGGGTCTTTACCTCCGTGACCGGGGTCAATGCATACTGTTTTCATTGCGGTCTACCCCCTTTCTCCTACGAAATCAACGACTTTATCGCATAGCCTCGAAAGCGTTTTGAAGGGCCACGCTATGAGCCAGCCCACACCCCAGAAAGCCAGGGACGCTGCGACGAAAAAGTAGACCAGTACGAAGCGGCCGGCACTGAACAGACACGCGAAAAAACAAAGGATTTTTTCAAGCAAATATATCACCCCAAAAAGCGACGGAGCCCCGAAGGGCTCCGCAAGGCAAAAAATAAAGAGCCTCCGAAGAGGCTCCGTCTATTCCGTGTGCGAGTGGTACGTGATGTACAGCTTCATCTTCGGTACTGTTACGTCAGGCGTGAGACAGCGGCGTTGTGCCAAGCCACGCCAATCCGGTACGTTGAACGTCTCTTTACCGTCTCCGTCACCGTAGGCAGTGCCGATGACCGCGAACAGCTCCGCGTATTCCGCGCGGCTAACGGCGCGGCCATCGCAAAGCAACGCGTAGCCCGGCGCTATCTCGGCAGGCTCTTCGCGTACCTCGCCCGCTGCGTAATATTTTTCAAAGCCACACAAGTTGCCACACTCGTCCAATGTTTCTCTGAGCATCACGACCACCTCCGAGGATATTATCTCTTATCCTACTCGTATATTATGCACCAAAGCAGGGCAACGTTGACTGGGCGATTTTCGGCGGCGGTGGGGACGACTGTTGAAGCGTCGAAAATCATACCGTCCGAAACTGCCGGTGTTGGGTCCTGTCTCGCGGAACTGTTTATCGTAAGGCTACTACCGTATTTATTTATATCGTTACCTCGCTTAAACACTCCTCTCCCATTTTGCGCATACTGTCCACCTATAGCAGCTTCTGGCTGGAATATATAGTCAATAAAATATCCTGTAATATTCCGTATCGCATCCCCCTGTCGCTCGCCCAACGCCGCCGCATTGCCGCCCGTCCCGCGCACAAACACGCCGCGCATATCCGGCAGATTAAACGTACTCACGCCATCCCCCGCCCCCGCCTTGGTGCCGAGCACCTGAAAAAGCTCCTTGTACGCCTCGCGGCTTATCTCGGAGCCGTCGCACGCCAGCGTCCCAGGCGGCGCTGTCTCGCCGTAATACGGCAACACAAAGCCCACGCCAGCGTTGATGACTACTTTCTGCAGCTCGCCGAGTTCGTTCGGCATATACGTCGCATAGTACGCCATCACGCAGCCCTCCTTTGGAGAGCGGCGATGATGACAATACGATTCAGCTAGGGAGGATTGCCCCCCATGTACATTTTCTAGTAGTAAACTTAATCATGGTTTATTTCTCCTTACACATAAATAATGCAGGGCAGGAACGCGATGTTCCGCGGGCGGTTCTCGTCTGCGGTTGGAACGACAGTACTTGCATCAAATTTGATTTGGTCACCGTACGCTGAAAATGCCAGTTGGACTGCTTGCTGAACACCCATACGAAAATCTTCAACTTGTGGGTTAGAAAAAACGCCATAAGCGTATGGCCCAGCATCCTCATCAGGCTCTGCATCTGTAAATTTTTGATATAGAATGCTGCCGAATTGCCCGACTATATTACGAATTGCATCACTTTGCTTACTACCAACCGCCCTGCCGCTCCCTGAGAACCGCGGAAACTCGTCGCGCCAGTCCGGCAGCGTGAACGTGCTTACTCCGTCTCCTGCGCCGTACCGCGTGCCGATTTTCTCGAAAAGCTCATGGTACACTGCTCGGCTTACCGCGCTTCCGTCCGCTATGAGGGTGCCTTCGGGCGGCTCGTCGGTCGTAGCAAGCAGCAGGTGTCCGGTCCAGTCCGGCAGACAGACGGTGACGTCGTTGCCGTACTCGTCTTTTGCGTAATAAGTAAGGGAGGCCATTTATCGCGCCTCCCTTGAATCCGTGCTATGCTTTAGGTTGCATACTCTATGAAAGTGTTGCTCACAGAGCGCCCCCCCCCGTATGCATTACGTATGGTTATCATAGGATTTATGCCTCCTGTGCAGCCATAAAAGCAGCGAGGTCAAAACTTGGGACTATGGCGTCAAGTTCGTCTTGTGAGGTCGCGGCAGCCGCAGCCGCCCACTCGGCGCTCTGCTTGCCCATAACCGGCACTTGCAGAGCAGCAGCCGCCGCCGCGTTGACCTGTATACGCTGCGCGAGGTACTCGGGCGTCATCTGAGTGTCTCCCGCCGCCTGACGCGCTTGCGCGAGCGCGGTGACGAAAAGCGCCGCCTTAGTGTCGGTATTGCCCGCAAGGATATCTTCAGCGCCCTCCGACTGGAGCTGCCACGTGTCTATTTCACCCTGCGAGTAGCCCTGTTTGGTTGTCGCCATGATGCCGTCGTAGTATGATATGATGCTCGCTTTTTTGCGTTCTTTCTGCGTCGCGAACGGGACTTTCCACGACTGGGAGTCTTCGTCCCACTCGCTGGACATGTCTGCCGGCTCTACCTGCGTCCATGCCGCCTCGTCAGGTTCGACGCCGATCTCTTTTATCTCATGCAGTTCTTTGGTCGCCTTGTGGTACCACTTTTCGCCGCGGTGGTCGGGCTTCTGCTCCCATGCTTGGTTCGCTGGGTTCCAGCAGCGTGCTTTCTTCTCTTCTGCTGTCGGCGGCTCCGTCGTGGTCGCGCACGCCGGTATAAGCCACTTGTTTTCGCGAGGACTCCACTGCGAGGTCGGAGTCTGGTCTGGTTTGTATTCTCCCGTTGCCTTGTCATAGGCATATAAGACTGGTGCGGCGGGTTTTTCCGCCTGCTGGTTTGTGCTCATATTTTGTTGTCTCCTTTCGATTATTCGTAAACTATGCAGAAGTTGAAGGCCGTGCCTTTGGGCTGAACATGCGTTGAAGTACCATATATAGGATTGGCATTCGAGGCTTTGAACCTAAAGCCATTGATTTGCTGCCGGTCCGTCTGCCCCCCCGGCAATGAACCGCCAGGCTGGACTGTAACCTCGAAACCACCGTATGTCTTTGTGCCATTGAGAGTAGCAAATGTAATGATATTAGTGGTTGTAATTGCGCCTTCTATATCCGGCAGCCCATCCGCCACCGCCGCCCCGACCGCGCGCCCGTTCCCCGCCGCGTAGATAACGTCCTCAGCTGTCGGCAGCGCGAAGGTGGCTATGCCGTCGCCGCCGTACAGTGTACCAAGCTTAGCGTAGAGTTCCGGGTAGGCCGCGATAGAGATAAGACTGCCATCGCACGCGAGACAGTGCGCCGGGACGCCCGAGAAGCCGAACATCTTGATTTCCCCGACATAGCCCGAGCTGACGAGTCCTGCATCATTGCCGTACTCGTCTACGCCGTAGGTCGTGCTGTTCATAGCGCGGCCTCCGGCGACTGCGGAATGGCTACATTATGTAACCTTTTACGGGGGGTTACCCCCCCCCCGTGTTCAATATCAATAAGTATGCTAAACATTTATTCAATCCCCCTATTCGTACACTATGCAGGGTAAGACTGCCACGCTCTCTGGCGTGACGTGGGTGGATGCGCCGTAGATGGTATTGGAATCTGAGGCATCCATTGCCAATCTATCAAATGAAGTATTTGTACCACTTGTAGTACCGACATTGTTCAGCGATCTGTTTTTTCCAAGTGATTTTGCTGCTCCCATGAAAGCTCCGACAGCATATCGCGTATCAAAAAAGGTCCCGCCATCGCCGCCATGTAGCGTGCAACTTCCAGTAATGTTCGGAAGCCCTTCCGCAATTTCTTCGCCTGCTACGTGCTGTGTTCCAGCCCAGACAAGCCAGACGTCGCGAAGGTCCGGCAGGTTGAACGTCGTACTCCCGTCGCCTGGTCCGCACAGCGCGCCGATCTCTTGATACAGCTCCGCATAGGCTTCGCGCGAGACCTCCGACCCGTCGCAGACGAGCGTGCCTGGCGGCGGGGTCGTGCCGAAGTGCGGGATGATGTCGCCTATCGCGCAGCCGAGCATGACTTCGCTGGGCTGGCCGTATTCGTCAACTCCGCTATACAGCGCGCGAGCCATTATCGGCCACCTCGCGCGGGCGCTGTGAATACTATATGTTGCCTACTATGAGAGGTGCGCCCCCCCCCGTTTACATACTCTTGGGGTTATCATGTAATGTGCTCCTTTCTTATACGTAGCGGATGCAGGGCTTGAGCGCCATGTTTATGGGGCGATTCTCAGAGGCGGTGGGAACGGCGCGAGAAAGGTCCAATACTAAATCCCTAAACCAGATTGCATCATCTCCTGGGGATGTGTTCACCGCAGCTGGATATTGCCCCACCTGTCCAACCCCGTCCTTTGTATTCCATGAGAGTGCTCCCGACTTTATCGGCGTATCTTGTTTCGTAGTGATTGAACGAATATGTATTATCGTGCTTACCGCGTTTCTTATCGCATCCCCCTGCCTGACACCCATCGCCGCGTTGTTCTCCCCGCCGTCGCCGCGGAAGAATATCCCGCGCGCGTCAGGCAGCTCAAAGGTGCTCATTCCGTCCCCCGCGCCGTACAGCGTCCCTATCGCCTCATATAGCTCGCTGTACGTCTCTCGCCCGATAGCGCTGCCGTCGCAGTAGAGGTAGCCTTCCGGCGGCTCGGGGCCTGCGTACCAGCCCACAAAGCCTACCCAGGTCGGGACCTGCGTCGGAACAAGTCGGCCGTACTCGTCCGGCACGTAGACCGTGCTCATTGGCTTGCCCATGTATCTATCACCCTCTCTTTATGCCAATGCTGCCGCAGCAGTAGCTGGCTTTCAGTTTTGTACGCATTTCTTCGTCGTACTCCGTTGTTGTAACGAGCGCGGAATAGTTCGCCGTCGAGTACGGCGGCAAGGGGCTGCGCTCGAGCTTAGTGATACTCGCCGGCACGTTCTGCTTGGCTTCAAACCAGACGGTCAGCGTCGTGACGCCGCCGCTCACGACCGGCGGGCCGAGCACGCGGCATTTGGTCGTGTCGGTCGAGTTGAAGCGCAAGAGCTTGCCTTGCGGGAACTTCGCAGACTGGTCTCCTGTGACTTTTATCTGGTCGTTTGAGACCCGAGTCACTGTGCCGCAGTCTATCCACTGTGTCAGGTCGTTTGAGCTGTGCGCGTTGGGGTCTGTGTTATGCTTTGCGATCGCGGCGGAGTTCGCGTTTGCGTCGGCGTTGTGCGCCTCCATAAGAGCGGCATGCGCGCTGGCATTGCTGTTGTGCTTGTTTATCGCCGCTGCGTGCGCGCCGGCGTCAGCGTCATGCTGTCCGAAGGCCGCTTCGTGGGCGTCCTCGTCCGCATCGTGAGCCGCGATAGCGTCGCTCACATTCTGCAGAGACGCTATCGTCTGGCCCGGGTCTATCTTAAGAACGACGTCTATAGAGTTGCCGACTAGCGCCTGAATGGCGACGGTCAGGTCCATACCTGTGCCTTCCGGCAGTACGGGTTTGACCATTGAGGGCAACGAACAGTAGATGATGAGGTTGCCGTCTACGTCGAAGAGTCCTGCCTCACGTACCGTGAACCCGCCTACGTTCGGCAGTATTATTAGCTTGGCAATGATCTGGGCGGGGTCGTTTACAACTTTCCCAAGATAGTTTACGGGCCCCCTGTAAACTTCGTTTGCTAATTGTGTCTCGCTGCCTTTAGGCAGCACTTCGCTGCCGTTTCCATCGCCGACAGCCATATGCGTAAGTTCGATTTGCGTCTCCATCAACAGAGCGTTCGCAATTTGAGCGCGTCCGATGTCTGTGACGACAGAATAGTATTTCAGGTCGCTCATGTTGGCCTCTTTCTGCCTCCTTTATATGGTCACTGCGGCTTAGGGCCTATCGTCACTGTGACGCTCAGCTGTGTTACCGCAGCACCGACGCGTATATCCGCGCCTAAGTCGATATTTCGTTCCGTCCACGGATAGACGGTGAGCGTAGCGCCGGACACTGCTGCAGCCGCAGCCCGCATCGTCCCAGATGTCTGCATCTGAAGCCCTATCGTCCCGATTTTGCTTCTGGCGTTTTTCGCCCGCTTCGCCGCCTTGACCGCAGCGTTGTAAACCTCCGCCACGTCGGCCTGGCCGTTGAGCAGCACATGGAGGTCAAAAATGTACGGCTCTCCCGTGTCTTCGATAAGCTCGACCGGATAGCCGATGTTTTTGAGCTCCTGCTTAAGCGCCCAGGGCGTGCCTTTCTTGCGGTGGATAAGGATGGCGTCGCGGACCTGCGCGCGTTTCTGTTCGATCGGTAAGCTCAGCGGCTCGTAATTGTCGACGTGGTACTGCCAGGCCAGCAGGTCTAAGACCTGCTCCGGCAGCTCGTCGATGCGCGATAAAATAAGCGCCTCCCTTATAGACTGGGAGACGCTTATCATTTCGGGGTCTATCGCTCGCGCGGTATCCTGCACCTCTTGGATGCCAGCTATCGAGTCAGGCAGGATGTCCGAGAGGCTCAGGTCTATCAAGTCTTTAGCCATCTTCAAGCCCTCCAAATGTTACGGATTTCGTCGAGCACTTGGCCACAGCGTAGGAGCCTACTACAGTGTACGGCGGGCTTGTTATTACTACGCGCTTGACGCCGGCGTTGACCATGCGGCGCGTAAGCTCGGATGGGTTTATGTCCCGTCCCAATACCTCCATCTGCCAGGCTATCCAGTCGTCGGCGGCCTGCTCTGCCTGCGTCTGGATGCCGGCGGCGACGGTGGCGCTCGCGCGGTCGATGTAGTACGTCACATTGAGCTCGTATGACTTGACCGTCGGCGCTACGACCTTGACCGTATCTGTAAGGGGCCGCACGGTCTCGTCTGAGAGGGTGTCGAGCACCTGGGCTATTATGGTCTCGTCCGGCAGTTCGCCGCCCGACATGAGCGGGAAGACATGTACCTCGCCCGCGGGGACGGTGTGCTCGCCGCTTTCATCTTCCGGGCTGTTGGGGCCAAGGACTGCAACGTCTACGATGCTCTGATGAGCAGATCGCGCCCAGTATTGGTACGCGCCCTCGGAGCCCGCGACGCTGAAAGACTCCGGCGCGAGCTGGATGCGCTCGCGGAAGTTTTCGTCGTCTTCCGTGTCCGTGCCGCCCGTGCTCTCCGTAGTGTTGGCCACGCACGAGATATAAGCGATGGGGTCGACCAGAGTGTTGATCTGACCGACTACGAATCCGTTGCCGCTTGCGCCTGTGCTTGTGCATGTGCAGATGAGCTCTATCGATGTATCGCCCGCGTCTATCTGCGCCGTCTCGCCAACTGCGAACATGACCTCGCCCCCCGCAGAGACGCGCGTGCCGGCTGGGATGAGTACCGCAAAGGTCTGCGCCGCCGAGAGCGTGAACTTGACCATGCATGTGGCCGCCGTGGGCGTAAGCCGCGAGACGCCGAGCATCGCGCCTATTTGGTCGAGGTAGTCGCTGGTCGCATAGGCAAGCAAGTTCATCTTCGCGGCGAAGTCTATGGCGTTCCTCTGCAAAACAAGCTCATAGGCTATCGTGCTGAGAAAGAGCCTCACGGGGTCGCCGGGATAAAGCGTCGTGCCCGTGTACTGCTCATAGCGCGCTACGAGCTCCGAGAGGATCGTCTCGGCGTCCTTCTCAGCGAAGGTTATCTTCGGGAGAGCGTTAAGGTCTATCATTGCGCCACGCCCTCCCGAAGTCGAAATCTGACGACTGGGTACAGCCGCCCGTCCATTGCCTGTGTTTTGTCTGGTTTGAAAGAGATACTCGTTATCTCTACTCGCGGTTCGTATCTGTCTATCGCCTCCATAAGCTCCGCGCGGAAGCGCGCCATGGCGGCCGGCTCGGGATGGTCTACCCACTGCCAGTCTGTGCCGAAATGACGGTACAGAGGTACGGAGCCTACCCTCGTTGCGGCAATGGCACAGAGACAGTTGCGTATATTCTCAAGGCCGGACGCCGCGAATATATTCGTGCCTCCTGTCAATGCTATTTCAAACATGTCTGCCATCTTAGATATACTCCTTGATAGTAAGTTCGACGTCTATCCACGTGGCAGCGCCGGTATTGCTTCGAGGCCCTTCTTCGGAAGATAATTCGGTAATCCCGAACTTACCGATTTTTGTTTCACCGAAGATGAGCAGCGCAGCTTCTCCTTTGTCGCGCATCTCCTGCAGCACTTTGAGCTCCTTGTCAGGGTCAACGCCCAGCTCTCGCATGAGCTGAACTTTGAAGGATATTTCTTCAAGTCCTGGACCGACAAATTCGAGCTTCGGCTTTTTGCCTATTACCTCGTGCTCCGCGTACCTCGCCCCGTTGCGCTGGCGGAGGTCGGAGAACGTTCTGACGAGATTGGAGCTTGACGTAAATACCACGCTGCCGAAAGTACCTATCCCATACCAATCAACCTCCTACGAGAACATTAGGGCTGCCTTCTGCAACGCTGCCGCCGCAGCTTACGGGGTCTCTAATTCGAGCGGCCGCATAACCGTTGATGAAAGTGTTTGAACTGCCGGATGAGACGACCGCGCTGTGCGGCGAGTGGACGATGCAGCCGTGTAGGGCGTAGCTGTCCGCGGACACACGCCCCGCGGCTTTGCCGTTGACAAATACGTTTGGGCTGCCGGTAGAGAGCGGTCGAGGCGGGCAGGCATCGTGTCCGGTGTCTTTGTCGCCCTGTCTCGTTATCGCGGGCATCTACACACCTCCTAGTCAAATTGCGCGCTGATGTGCGCTGGAACGGCGACGTCGCCGTCAGGGTTGAGGTAGATGTTGGCCGCGCTTTTGAGCGTGATATTGCCGTCAGCCCACACCATCTTTGAGCCGTGATAATCTACGACAGTGATGGTGTGGTTCGCGCGATGAACAGAGACGCAGCCGCCGCCCGGTATCTTAATGAGGTACTCGTCTCGATCAGCGGAGAGCGGCTTGTCTGCCTCGCTGTATAGCGAGCCCAGGACAAAACCGGCCTCCTCACCGCTCGGCAGGAACGCGCAAAGCACCAGCTCACCGACATCCGGCAGACACTGAGCCTTATTTTTCAGAGAACCCGGTACAAGCACCGGAATCTCGTCCGATACCATATCGTCTTTGTCGCTGAAACGCACCCGGACGCGGTGAAGCTCAGGATGGACTGATGCGACTGTGCCAAGGCGAAAAAGGTCTTCATAACTTGCCATCTTTTTTCATGTTCTCCTCAATGATTGCATAGATGTCAGCGTTCTCGTCAGCTTTCTTCTTTTGCTTAGCGGCTTTTCTCTCTCCTTTACCACCTTGCCGCACTGTAGGCGGCCCAGACTCAAGGTCGACTGCCGACGTATATCCGCCGCCGTTGACCGTGTGCGTCGACTTTGCAATACGATATTTGCCGTCGAAAGTTCCGAATCCGGTCACGGCGAAGACGACGCCGTCCAGCATGCGAGGGTCGCCGACGCATGTCAGGCTACCGGTAACTTCGCGTTTGTTGAAATCCCGCAGCTTCTTTTCGGCAAGCGTCAACGCCTCGGCGTCGCTTTCGACACGCTCGTTGCTGATGCGCAGCACCTGCCCGCTCGGGTCGTCTTCGCCGGAGGCTTTCGCCGTGCCGCGAAATGTTTGTTTAGTTTTGCTATCGAAATATGTGACTTCACAGGACTTGTAGGTGTCAACCGACTGTGTTCGGAAACGCCATGAGAGAATACTTCCTCCGGTTCTGTCAACTGAGAACGACGCTTCTTCTTTCTCTGCGTCGACCTCGTTATATATAGCTATCGCACCGTTAACTATCTTGATGGCAAGCCCTGCCTTATGCACAATGCGAGCGAGAAACTCGAGTGAAGATTCTTGTTTCTGGTCGATTCGGCCGAAGTAAGGATTCTCAGGCGCTGTGTACCTAAGCTCAAGCGCTGACTTCGCCGCCACGTCCTGCGCGATGGTCTTGAGATAAGCTTTTTCCCAAGTCCGCGTTTCCTTTTCACGCCGGCCGCCGGCTGTTACAGGGGCTGAAACTGCTTTGATGGTAAACGTGCCCTGTGTGGCTTCGAGCTCGTCTATCTCAAACGTGCCGCATTTGAGCGACTTTGTGTTTCCGGCTTTCTCCCAATCGAGCAGCGCGATGGTAGCCTCAATTGTCGAGTTGCGCTTCGGGCACCAGTCGCCGCGCCAAAGGCCGTCGCGGTCCTCCAGCGTGAGCATGATGGAGTCGGCTTCGCCGCTCCGGTTATCCCCATATGAAAAAGATATGAGGTATGGAGCAAGGTCTCTCGTGATGTCCTTGCCTTCGAGAGTCACCTGCAGCTCTACTCGTCGGATATATTCTTTTTCCTTCTCCGGCATCTGTTATTCCCTCCATGGCGGGATAGAGACGGGCGGCGATTCTTCCACATCCGGGATGACGATTTCGACGTTGCCCGGGAATATGACAGTGTCGATATACTGGAGATTGGCCTCGATGAGAGCGGCTGTGTTTGCCTGGTCAGCTCCATCGCCCCACTCGCGCCATGCGATGAGATCCCAAGTGTCGCCGCTTAACGTTCTTATCGTCCTCATGCCAAAGCCGTCCTCTCCCGCTCATGCAGTATATCCTCGAGCATACGGCGTAGGTCTTTTTCCGCGGCAGACAATGCGGAAGATACGCTCCTTCGGTCTCCTCCACCCTGTAAAATGATTGTCGGAGAATAAGATACGGAAATCTGCGCTTTAGCGGCGTTACTGTTGTTAACCGGCGCAGCAATCAATGCGCCCAAACGATCAGTCAACGGGCCGCCTGAAGCTGACTGAGGCATGAGCACCTGGGCCGCCTGAGCAAGCCGAGCCAGTCCGCTTTTTCTGTCCGAAAGCGGCACAACCATTTCAGGACCTTTCTCACCTATCATGGCTATAGTAGGCGCACCGACATAACCACCGCGAGCCATCTTCGGCAGGCCTTTAGTGTTATTGACCAATATGTCCGGATCATTAGGAGAAAGCTTCCCGCCTATGCCGAAGGCCTTTGGAATCTTAGATAAGTTATCTTTGAGTCCTTCCCATTTTTCCTGGATAGATGCCCATATCTCTGTCAGTTTTGAGGCAATCCAGTCCCAATTCTTGTATATGAGATAAACGGCTCCGCCTATAGCTGCAGCACCTGCGACAATTCCAGCAATCATTAGGCCATGTGGCCCCATCATAAAGACTGTCATCGCTTTGCCGACAGAACCAAGCGCAGCGATGGCTTTACCTGCTAGTGCGGGTATCCTGGTAAGCACCTGAGTACCTTTCGATGCTACAAAGCGCCCGGCTTTTCCGCCGGTTGACACGGCAAATCTCCCCGCCCTGCCGCCAAACGAGGCCGCCGTTCTGAACACTTTCATGCTTGTTGGCATCTGCCTCAAATCGCGCCCCGGAGCGGACAATGCACGATAACGCGAATACCAACTCAAACCCTTTTGGGCCATCGTAAACGCGCCGCCAAAACCGCCAAAGACCATTTTTCCTATAGAAAATGCACCTTTAAGCCCTAGTGCCCCAACGATTAGGTCGGCAGCCAAATTCATCAGCTTCGGATGCTCTTCGGCCATATCGGACAAGCCTTGAGCCAGGCCGGCGACTCTTGCCGTCCACACCTCCATAGATGGGCCGAATGCCTTGCCCGTCGCACGCGCCAGCTCAGACAGTGAGATTTTCATAGCCTCGACACGCGCGGACGTCGTTTTCAGGTACTCTTGCATGTTACGGTCGCGAATACCTTTGGAGTCTTCAGCAACATCTTTTAATTCTTCATCAAGCTGTTCAAAGGCTTCCAACAACGGGATGAGAGCTTTATTGCCTTCGTCTCCGGCAAGCTCCTGCGCAAAGCGGTTAAGTTGATCAGCGTTCATACCGCGCGTCATTCGCTTGATATTTCCGAGCGTCGCCATTACGTCGAGACGGCCTTCTTTATCATATACGCGGTCGACTTGGATATTTTCCGTGCCGGTCATTATGCCGCGAAGCATTGCATTGAAGCCGGTACCTGCAGAACCGCCGGGGAGTGTCTTGTTCAGCCTGCCTATCATCATCAGAGCCGCTTCCGGAGATATTTTCAAGCTCTGTATTGTCGCAGCTGCATTCAAGAAGCCTTCGTTTAACTGGCCCATGTTCGCAATCTGATTCTTAAACTGCGTTTTCATGAAAAGGTCGGCCATGCGCCCGATATTCTGGCTGTCCGTGCCTTTCAACCGAGACTGAAAAACTTCGAGCGACGTAGCAAGCATGGCTGCCACGTCTTTTTCATCGCCTTGGGTAATTTTAGCTGTTGAAGCGACAATGGGGACAGACGCCTCGGCTAGGTCTCTGCTGAAGCCGGCAGAAAGAAGCATGTAGCCAAGATTCGTCGCCTGGTTATATCCCGTTACGCCTTGTCGTGCCGTTTCCGTGGCGGCTCTTCGTATGGCTGACTTCGTGCCTTCCCTGTCGTCGCTCGGAGCGACCGTTCCAACATAGAATTCCACCATCTCGGCTTCAAGAGCCTGCTGAATGGGGTTAGAGAGCATATACGCAGTAGCCGCCGTCGCCATAAGGCCGTTTCGGCCACTGGCAAAGGCTTGCGAAAAACGCTGTCTCTTTTTTTCTATGGCTTCGGCTTTTTCCTGAGCTGATGTCAACCGCTCCAGCGAGCGGCGCATTTCATCCTGATGCTCTGTAATTTTGTCAATCGAGACGCCTGACGCTTCAAGCGTTTTCCTAAAGGCTTCTTGTTTCTGCCTGGCCTCGTCCAGCTCACGCGCAAGTTTTTCGACGCGTACCTGAGCTTCGTCTCGTTTCCTTGTAAGACTTTCCTCGGCTTCTCCGCTTTTTTTCTGTGCTGCGGCAAGCCTATTCTGCATCCTAAGCAGCTTTTCCTGCGCCTGCTGGAGCGTTTTAGCTCGTTTTTCGAGATTGCTTTCTCCGGCAGTGAACCGTTCGAGGTCTCTCAGTTTTTGCTGGGTTTTCTGGATGTCTTCGCGGAAAGCATCTACGTGCTTATCAGCGCTTTTCATTGTGGAGACAAAACTGGCCGCCAACGCGCCGGTCACAAGAATTGCGGTCTCCATCGTCGTCGGCATCTGGATCACCACCTATAACACAATAAAAAAGCCGCCCCTAAAGGGCGGCGTGCGTATCGTGTAAAGTTATAAAAGATTTATGCAGGCCACACAAAAATCCAAAGAATCGCAGCAGCGAGTGCAAGCAGCAGAAGGCAAACGACCAATGTAGCAGCGCTCCAAACAAAAGTGCAGGCTACTCGCAGGAAAAGGGCAACTGACGTGAGACGGAATTTCCATGTGCCTGGTCTACCAAATACACCGAGCCTCTCAAATTCCCGCATGTCTGCGTCTTTCATTGCTACTGTCACCTACCTTTATAATACACCGCTAATCTTTAGCGGTATTATACCATTTTGTTCAACGTTATCACTTCCGTTTCGCCGTTTTCTTTAGCGCCTTTTCCCACTCTTCCCATTCTTGCGGCGTCATGTCCAGCCAAAAAGACAGCGGCGTTTGCGTAGCGCGAAGGAAAAGACAGCATATCTCGCGGACGACGCCACACGGGCGCTCGCCTAGTCTCCTAGCAAAAAAGAACTGGCCTCCAACGTTACTTTTACGAAGTCCTTGGCGGGAAGAGCGATTATCATATCCACAGGCACACCAGCCGCCCTCGCTGCGACGGCAGCCTGATACGTCTTTGAAAAATCGGACACGGCGCGTCCTGCGACGGCAGTTGCCTCCCTTTCAGCGCTGAGTATGTCTTGGCCTGTCAGTTCGTCAAGCTTCAGATCAAGCGATTCGTACTCTTTCCCTTCAAAATCAAACTTCTTCGATAGTTTTATCTCCATAAGCCTTACCTCCTATAATCCTTCCGCTATGCGCGCGTCTAAGAGGTAATCGACGCCCTGCACGCGCGCGATATAGTTAAATTTGTCGATGTAGACCAATTCCGTGCCGTCTATCCATACGCCCAGGGCGTAGACTTCCATTTCGATTTCGCTGTCCATCGTCGTGCCCGGCTCGAATTTGCCAAGGTTGGTGTTTTTCGGCAGGCACTTCGTCCAGACTTTCATGCCAGACTTGGTGCGCAGGCCGGTAAGCGGCTCGGTTACGTCTATGGAGCCGCGAGCGTCAAGCTCGTGCGTTGTAGGAGCGGCCAGCACGGCGCAGGCGTTTGTCGGGGTGCGGAACTGGAGCGTCATGGACATCGACTGGTAATGTCCCGTTACGACCGCGTCCACTTCGCCAGAGATTCCGCTTCCCTTGATACTTGCCGTCATGGCTTGTATCTGAGGCAGCGTGATTTGCGCGACACCGAGGAACTCGCTCGCGTTTCTGTAGACACGGAAGTTTATCAGCTTTTCAGGTATTCCAATCATTCTTTACACTCCCTTACTCGCTGTAAAGCACGTCGAAGTAATCCGGGTCAAGCTCGAAGTCTCCGGTAATTTCTTCCGCGGGCGGCGGAGGCGTGATGTAAAGTTTGAACGCTATCTTGCCGTCGATGACGCTGCTGACCGGATTGTCCTCTTTGCGGAACTCAATGCGCCCGCCAAGCAATGCGCCCTGCGACGTAAGCCCGTTGAGGCGATCGTTGAAGCTGTCTGTAACAGTCTCTATCAACCTGCGGGTTATAGGCGCGTCCACTTTCTGCCAAAGCGAAAGAATAAATTCCGCTTCGAGCCAGTTGAACATAAGGCGGTTCGTGATGAACACGTCCTTAGTGTCGGTCGTGCCGGGATAACAGGCGTTTCTGTTGCCCCAAGCCGTCCAGCCGCGCGAGAAATTGAGAGCCGTCGTTATGCCGTTCTCGTTGAGGTAATTAGCTTTGGTCAGCGACAGCGACACTTCTCTTCTAGCCCCGGGCTCACCTACAATCAGCCTGTCGCACTGAATATTCTGGTTGGACGGCGAAACATAAGGAACGCCGTTGCCGATGCTTTGAGTAACCTGCTGGGTGAGCGCCGTGAACTGAGAGCTGTAGCGGTACTCAGATTCTCCCAAGCCTAGCATTGGCCAGAGTACGTGTTCCAGCGTATCTACGAGATTCTTTTCATTTTTGTACGAGGGCACGTCAGTGTATATAGTTGGCGCGCCGTCGCCGCTTACCGGAATATCCAGAATGGCAAGCGCTCGGAACAAGCCATTGATATTGCCGGCTTTCGCTGCCATGACCGCTGCGACCTCGACATCATCGCTCCACCCGGTGGCTGCGATAAGCCCTGGGACTTTGCGGTTGACGGGATACACACGTTCAATGACCTCAAGTCCTTCTTCATCTCCGGTCTGGGCGTTAATGCCGCCGATTATATCGTCCTTATCGACCTGCGACGGATCAGCGTAGTCGTATGTGAGCGTGAGCTGCGCCGTGTCGGATGCGATCGTCCCCGTCGAGAGACGCGTGATTACAGCGTAGTAGTCTTCATCATAGGCTACGGTGTAGTCCGTCCCAGCCTGATAAGTTGTACTTCCTGTCGAGTCCTTAACCTGCAATGTCCCGAGTATTACGTCTTTGTTGGCGGCCTTGCATTCACCCTTTTCGAGCGTGACGCTCTCCGTCGACACGCTTGTCTTGTGCTTCGATGGGTCGAAGACATTGACAAACACGCAGGGCGAGGTCGCAAAAAGCGCGAACTGCGCGTAGATGTTTTCGCAAAGTGTCCATTTCGCCCAGTCAGCATCATAGCCAAGCGCCATGACTGCGTCGTCGTAAGCGTTGCAGAGTATTGGATAGTTTATCTTGTTTTTCAGCGTCTCCGTCCTATGCACAGGAGCAACGCCGAAATAGACCGGCATAGCCGCTTCGCACGGCGCAGCGGGGACTATACTGGTCGGAGATTCGGTCGTTCTCACTCCATGAAAAAAGGCCATATCTATTCACCGCCTTTCAGGTATTTTTCAACTGCAAGCAAAGCTTGATACTTCCGGCTGCCTTTTTCTGTCAGTTTTTTGCGGCACTCCATGACCTCCGACGGAGGCACGATAAGCTCGAACAGAGGCGGACATGCCTCACATTTTTCCAGCATGTCTTTCGTCAATCCGTCGCGGAAGCCCATGCCGAAACGCAGACCCTTCTTCGCTGCGTTCGGCCCGAGATAAACGCGAGGGCCGGTGAAGCTGAAGCGCTCGCCAGTCCTATTCTCTTTTTTATTTATGTGCTGGCTGGGGGTACTGCCAGTTTTCGGTATTGTCGTTTCCGTAACCTGTTCCATATATTCGTATTTCCTCCTCCGGACTGAATTCTTCCTGTATTTGCCGCTCGTCGTACTGCACGATAATGTCACCGTAAAAATACGGGTATGCCTGATACTCAAAAGGCCCGCCTTCAACTTTCCCAACCCGACGCCATCGGTCACCCATATCTCCGTCTTTGAGCAACGCATGACGAAGACGCTGCAGTATATTGAGCAAGTCGTGATAAGCGGGGCTGCATATATCGTCGCTGCTTTCTGTGCTGCAGTAGACACCGGCGATGATACGCACAGTGAGCACCGATGTGCTGCTAGATTCGGGGTCTTCAAAGTTAATAAGGCGGAAAATCAACAGCGGGAAGTCGCTCGCCGGGGGCATGTCCTCTGCTCCTGGGATGTCGCCAATATGTCCTCTCACGGCGGGGAGCTCGCCTCTGTCTTTGCTTTCGAGGCTCAAGTCTTTGACTGCATCGAGGCAGAATTCACGCAGCGCAAATAACAGCTCTATCATGGCCTAAATCCCTTTCAGGAGTCTCCGCTCCATGCCTTTGGCAAAGACCTCTTCAAGCGTCGCCTTCGTTACCTCCGACACCTTTTTCGATACGTCCTCGTTGCCGAGCATCTGAGGCGTCGAAACTGTTCGGAAGATGTGCAGGTCTTTACTTGAATCTTTATCGCGCGCCGTGGTGTCGCGGCGTCTGGCTAAATGCACGTTGCCACCTTTGAGCCTTATCCAGAAATAGTCCCGGCTTATATCCTCGACGGCTCCGTGCAGGATTTCAGCGATGTAGCCTCTTTTTGAGGTCCACGCATGCGGGCTTGGATTCCGCTCCGACGGCAGCACGTGGAAGTTCAGCGCTCCGCGCGGGCGGCCGCTTCCAACAAGCCTAGCGACGATGCTGCCGCCGCGCGCGGTGAATTCGCGCAGGTCCTTTTCAACGCCGCTCATGCTTATCGTGTACTTGCGCGTTATCTGTATAAGTGCCTCGTTATGAGCTGCTTTCAGCGCGCGGTTTACGCTGCTGCGCAGTACGGACTCCGTCTCGCGCGGCATCGCGGCAAGATAACGGCGAAGATCGTCTGCTCCTTCGAGCTTAATTTCAATGCTTCGCGCCATTACGAATCCACCATCTCAAGCTCGATGCGCATCATGCCGCCCTCCTCGATGAGCTTCCGCACCGTCCAGCGGCCGACACGGCCAGCGCGTTCGATGTCGACGCGCTTATTGATAATCGGCGGCTTCGCGAGCGCGCGGACGAAAAGCAAAAGGGAACGCCGGAACGTTCCCTCGTACTTCTGTCTTGCCGCCGCTTCGCCGGATGGGCTTAGCTCTTCGGCTACCGCTTTCATTTTTTCACCGTCGAAGACGATTTCCTCGGCAAAATCGTCCATCTCAAGGAACACGCCGTCAATGTCCCGCTCAATCTGCTCTTTGAGCGTCATGGCTAGCTGTCGCTGCCGCCGCCGGACGATGCAGGGGCGATAAAACCTATCTTGCATCTGGCGGTCGCGCCGGCCGAATCTTTCGGTGCTACGGCGACCCCAAAGAAGACATTACTCGTCGCTGTTTTAGTCAGTCTCTTGTTCGTCGCGTCCCAGTAGACCGTGTCGCCGACCGCAAAGGCTACGGAGGTCTCTGCCGCGAGCTCCCAGACGCCGTAGAGCGCGACAGTGCCGGTCGCGCCTACGGGGATGTCTATTTCTGCGATGCCGCACATATTGACGAGCGGCACTACGTCACCGACGCTTATAGCCGCCGCGCCGCTGTTTGTGTAGTCGATTACCTTACCGGTCTGTACCGGCATAGCCTGCCTTGCCATCCGTCATTCCTCCTTACGCGCCGGCCGAAGGAGCCGCGCCGCTGTTCTTATACATTCCGCGATACTCGTACATCCAGACACCGAAGTCTATGCGGACTTTATATTCTATGCCGTCGATGTTCCAGCCCTGCCGCTGTTCGATGACCGGCGACTGCTGGCCGTTCAGGAACGCGACCTCGACCGTGTCAATGGTGGAGGGCGAAGCCATAAGGTACCAGGCCCAGGGCTCAAGTTCCGCCTCTACGATGGGCGTGAAGGCGTTCTTGAACGGGTTGATGACGTTCGGATTCGTTCCGCTTATATCCGTGTCGCTGTAGAGTATCTGGCGCGCAAGCGTTTCAAGCTCCGGCGGAATGATGAGATACTGCGCCGTAAGATTGAGCTTTACCGCGTTGCTGTCCTTACGAAGACCGGTCTGTCTGCGCATGGCCACGCGCGCGTCGTTGAGCGACGAAATGCTGAGTACGCTGCCGGTCGCGGCGAGGTTTTTGTGGTCGGTGCTGAAAATAGCCTTGCCGTCTTCCGCTATCTTCGGATTGGAGACAAGCATCTCATATACTTTCGTGTTTATCGTCCGCGCAGTCGCGCTGCCGAACATCTGCGGAATCCGCGTGAAAGCCCCGAGCGAATCGTTTATGATAGCCTGCCTGGTGAGCGCGAACTTCTTACCGAAGGTTCCAATGCTGAAGGAATCCTTCGTCTCCATGAGGTCGGCCATCTTGTATTCGCCGTTCTCAAGCACCGGTTCGAGCATCGGCATCTCGCCGACACGGATTTTATGAATTTCCTTGAAATCGGAGGCGCTCGCTATGCCGCACCACTGCCGCCACGTCGTAGGCGCTTCGTTGTAGGCGGCAAGCAGCGTCACATTTGCGAGGTCCGTCATAATGACAGGGAAGTCGGATGTCGAAAATGCACGGTTTGCAACGTCCTCAACCGGGTCGCTGTAGCTCACAGCCTCTCCACCGCGGATTATGCACTCGCGCGCAAGGTCGAGTAGGCTGATGCTGCGATACTTTTCCGCTCCGGGCGCGAGCTTGTCCGATTTGACGCCCATGCGCATGCGTAGACCGTCGCGCACGGCGGCGCGGAATTTATCACGCTCGTCGCTGCTTATGCTCACCGACGGCCCCACGTTGATGCCGCTGCGCTGCTTCGCGCTGGCGTCGAGTATTGCGCGGCAGACGTCGCCGACAGAGGTGCCGTCTTTGATATATTTCGCAGTATCTTCCTGCGAGACGCCGTAACGCGCGCATATCGAAGAGATTTCCGCGGCTCTCGCGCGCTCCGCGTCTACGTTATTTTCGCCAACGCCCGGCTGAGGTGCCGGCTGCGCTTCTTCTCGCCTCAGCGCGCCGCGGATGTCGTCGATGAAGCGCTGCGCTTCAGCGCGCTCCTCTGCTTCAACGCCGTCAAGCAACGCACGGATTTTCTCGTCGAATCCGGCCTGCGTTAGTTTATCCGCGCCGAAGTCGCGAACACACTGCATTACCTGTTCCCTGAATTTGCTCACCTGTGGATCATCCCTTTCTTTAAGATTCCTGCCTACGCCGACCGTGGGGTCTGCGGGGCAGCTTACGATACTGATTTCGTAAGGCTCCCATTTACGCGCTATCATTGCCGGGCCTTCAATGCCGTCGCGCGACGTTTTGCCCTCGCGCACCTCTTCCCACTCGTACACTCTGTACCCGACCGAGACGCCGCGAAGCGAGCCGCTTTTGACCTTGCGGAAGACCGCGTCGGAGGCGTCGTCTTCGTCGAAGGTCAGCCTGCACGAGCATTTCTGCGCCGTTGCGTCGAGCCTGACGTCGTCCACGCGGCCTATGACCTGCCCCATGTCGTGGTTATAGAGGCCGACGCCTATCTCGCTGAGACGGGTAAGGTCGACCGCTTTAGGCGAGTGGTCAAGTATCTCGCGGTACCAGCTTCCATCCCAGTAGTCATACCGGCGGATACCGGCCGCAGACGAAAAAGAGAGCTCTACAGACCGCGAGCCCTCTTCCGGCGAAGCCGTTATTTGCAAGTCCCTGAAATGCTCCTGCTGCGGCGAAAGATATAACTCCTTCGTCGCGGCGGGCTTATTCTTCCTGACTGCCATCTTCTCCCTCCTTCTTTTTGCCCGGCGGGTTGTCCTCGTCTTTCATTGACTGCTCATATTCCTCCGGCGAGGTCGTCTCCTGGCCGTTCATCCATGAGAGCTTTATGCCGAGCTCTTCCGCCGCTTCCATTTCGGATTTACGCTGCTGCAATACGTCATACCAGTCTTTCCCCTGTTCGCCGCAGACCTCGCGGAGCGTCGTAATGCCGAGCGCAAGCTGCTTCTCGACACCGGCGGCTTCTTTCTGCGGGTCTACCCACTTCCAGCCTGGAGTGCTCCATTGATGACGCAGGTAACGGTCGCGCGCCTTCTCGTCCTCGAAATACCCCGGGAGAGAGAGCTTGCCGGACAGCAACGCCGCTTCGATAAACCACTCGTAGACGCGGTCGCAGAAATCCGTCGTTATTTTCTTCTGCCGGCGGCGGAAGGTCTTGCGGTCCTCGAGCTGGCCGCCTCGGAATGACGAATAATTGACTTGTGAGACATCGCGAGAAACCGTCTCATAGGAGAGACCACGCGCCATCGCAATCATGCGGAGCAGGAACGATACGAAGCCGCTCGCGTTCACGTTCGGCCTTCCCGGTGTTGGAAACAGCGGATTGCCCTCATTGATGTAATTGATCTGTCCACGCTGGATTTTTTCAATCACTTTCCCGCTCGGCGTGGTGTTGCGCCGCCCTATGCCCGGGTTGCCCGGCATGGGGCTGACGAGCGCGGTAATGGCCGCCGCGTTGCGCGACGCCTCCAGCTCGTTCGTGACATACTCCTGAAGGTTCCGCACCCGTTCCGAGCAAACCGTCATGTCGGACATTGAACGTATCTGCTGCGGGCGTTTCTTCGTGTGTATGTGTATGACGTCCTCGCGCGGATAACGGACTATCGTCTGGTCGCGGAAATACGGCATAGGGTCCGGCCTGAAGTGATATGCGACCGCTTTCATATGTTCGTCCACCTCTACGCCGCCGAAGACATAATGCCCATTGCTCTGGAAAACATCCTCGGCAAGCATATCCGGTTCAAGGAGCTGGAGCTTGAGCGGCAGGAAGCCTTCCGGATCTACCACCTTGAGGATGAAGATTTCGCCGTCAACTTCCCAGCGGCGCACGATTATCTCAAGCAGCTCGCCGAAAGAGCTGTCGCCGGTCACATCGCAGTTCTCTGCCTGCGACCACTTATTCCACAGCTCTTCGATACGGTCGTTTATCGCGTCGAGCGGTTTCCCGCGCGCGCTCATGGCGCGCGCCTCAAGCCCGAAGCCTCCCTCGACGACGTTGCGAACGACGGCGTCTATGATGCCCTCCGTTACGTCTCCGTTGCGTTCCATGTCACGCATACGCCCGCGGACTAGACCACGGTGCGGCGCGTCAGTCATCTCGGGCGTCGCGTTCTGCAGCGGAAACCAGTTGCCGCCCTGCGGGTCGACACGCGCCGCGTCATAGCTGCGCAGCGCCATCCGGTACTGCGCGCGTCTGTATCCCCAGTGCGGAGACAGCCATCCGCATATACGGTCCAACGCTGTAAGCCCGCTCATCGTCCGTTCCACCCCATAAATGTGACTGTTCCGCCCTGCTGCGCGGCGCCGAGCTCCGTCTCAAGGTCGTTGCGCCAGGCCCGAAGCTGCGCAAGGTCAGCCTTCGTTACGGACCGCGAACCAATCTGATAGCTCTGTGCGCCGCGTGCGATCGCGCGCATGGCTGCGATGACGTCGTCGAGTTCCTCGCGTATCTCTTCAACTGTTCGCATTGCATTCCTCCTATTCCTCCGCTTATAAAGTGCGCACTCCTGCGATTTCGGCGGCCGCGAAGTTGCCGACCTCGCAGTCGAGCATGTGGTTGTCTATGCCGTCCATGATGGGCTTGTAAAACTGCTTCGCACGGCCCTTGCGGTCGTACTCCGTCACCTTATGCTCGCTGCACAGCTGGTCGGCGTACTGTCGCGGAAGCCCCGAAAAGACGTTGAAGCTGCCGCGCGCGCCGGTCTCTCTGTTGAGGCGGCCGTAAATCATATCCTTGTAAAATTCCGTATCGAGCAGCATGAGCTTGAGGTCTGTGTACTTCATCTTGTCGATGGTGCCGACCCTGTAAGGGATGCCTTTCGACGAGGTTTCGTCGAGCCCTTTGCTCGGCGCGGTCAGCCCAGGATGTTCGGCGCAGAATTCGTAAACCTCTTCCGTGCGGTAGCCGGAGTCGATAAGCGCGAAATACACTCGGTACGTCTCGCCGGTCTCGTCCTGTTTGAACTCGCGGTCGAGCATCTCTTCTATCTGCGTCCAGGTCTCGCAGATACCCGGGCCGCCTCCGTAGTCGACGAGCCAGCTTGTCATGTTTTCGCCCCAGGCTCGGACGGACCACCAGAAATGGTCCTTCTGCACGTCGACCGCCGCCGTGAGCATGCGAGCCTCTTTCGGTACAGTGCCGCGTTCATATCCCTGCTGGCGCTGCATCACGATGTCGGAGCGCATTCGCGCCGACTGATTGACCCACGGCTCACCGAGCCAGCCGTTCACGAAATTCATCAGCTTTTCAGGCTTGTCCTTGGATTCAAGGAATTCCTTGGCCACGTCGCCGAAGCGTTTCCACGGAGAATAAATCGTCGAGATGTTATAGGCGATGTGACGCGGCCGCGTTATGAGCGGAACCGTCGGCAGCCAGTCGTCGACGTCCTTGTCATATTCGACCGGCCGCCATACGCCGGCCAGCAGCATCATGTGCTTGTGCTTGTCCAATATCCGCCCGCGGCAGTTCGGACATTCGAGCCACGCGCGCTCCGTCACCTCTTTGAGGCGGACGGACGGCTCATATTCGTTGAGCTCCTCCGGCCATTTTATGTGCTTCAGCCGCATGACGAACATCTCGTTACAGTGCGGGCACGGCACAAAGTATTTTTTTTTAATGTCCGCATTGACGAAGGATTGCCAGATGTGTCCCTCCTCGATGGTCGGACTTGAAACCTCGACCTCCTTGCGCCGGTAGTACGTCTTCGTGCGTTCGGCGGCCAGCTTGAACGGGTCGGCATCGTTGCCGGCACGTAGCGGAAATTTGTCCGCCTCATCGAAAAAGACATAGCGCACAGGACGCGAAGCGAGCTGCGAAGGGCTGTTCGCGCCGACGAAAGCAATCTCCATCCCCGGAAAATAAAGGCGCTGGATTTCGGAGCGTTCATAGTCGAAATGTGCGTGAAGAGGCGGAGAACTGCGTATAAACGTCCTGAATCGCCCTTTGCTCACGTCTTTTGCAAGCATATCCGTCGGAAGTACGAACAGCATACTCCCCTGGTCCTGGTCTATCGCGTAGCCGACCATGTTGTACTCGCACTCGGTTTTCCCAAGCTGCGTTGCAAAAGCGAGCGTTATCTTTGTGACGCTGCGGGCCGTGAACATGTCCATAGGCTCGCGCAGGTACGGCGTGCGGTCGGTACGCCACGGGCCGGCGAGCTCGGAATAGTCCTTTGTAAGGATACGGTTGCGGTCAGCCCACTCGCTGACGCTAATCTTCTCCGGCGGGCGCAGGGCCCGAAGCTCCTCCGGCGTCCACATTGCCCGCACCGATGCCGTCTCTGCTGTACGTTTTGAGGATTTCATATATCGCCGCCTCGACCTCCTCCTCTACAATGTTTCGCGTTTCCGGGTCCTGGAAGCGGAAACCGACCTGCACCGGGATAGCGAGCAGCGCGGCTTTCAACTCAACGCAGCGCGCGGCCCACTGGGCGGTTATTT
The DNA here is from genome assembly GCA_900545755.1 of uncultured Cloacibacillus sp. GTDB lineage: Bacteria > Synergistota > Synergistia > Synergistales > Synergistaceae > Caccocola. The sequence continues at coordinate 35,682 of URAG01000015.1, forward strand.
CGTCACGCTCCATAAGCTCGCCCTCTTTTTCTCGGCGCGCGATTTCTCGCAGCTTCGCCTTCTCCTCGGCCTCCAGCGTCGTCGCTCGAAGCAACCTGTCTTTATACTCTGAGATGTCGATGACCTCGTCGCCGCCGGAAAGCTTCTGCTGCATGTACATGCAGTAGGCTTTCACTGTTTGGTACAGGTCAAACTTCCCGCGCGCGGCCTTCGGCAGGATGCGATTGGCGACGAGCTGCTCTATACGACGCTCGGAGAGATTGAGCAGGTCGGCTACGACTTTCTTCGAGCAAAGATTTTCGTTCCCATTCACATAAAGCCAGCCCCCAATAAAAAAGCCGCCCTGATAGGGCGGCTCATATTCAGAATGGATCTTTTTATTTCTTCTCTTTTTTCTTTTTATTTTTTTTCTCTTTTCCTGGACTCTCTGAACTTTACATATCCATACGATGAGAGGACACCAGAAGCGTAGTAGGCGACCTTTTCAATTACCCTAGCAACAAGCTCGCCCATTCCAAGACTCAAGGCATAGCCCAAAAATATCAGTACCATCAGCAAAACAACGCAAATGAAAAAATACCTGACTTTTAGTCGTTCTCCAAATTTTATACGTTCTTCGCGCCGGTCTTCAATCTGCGCATCAAGCGTCTTTTTGGCGAACTCAAAACTATGCTCATCTTCACGTTTGCGCTGTTCCAGTTCTTTCGTCTTAAACTCAAACTCTTTTCTTTGGACATCTAATAACTGCACCATCGTCTCTTCTGAGAGAGGCAGCATATCACTAGTTTGCCTTTTTCGGATTGAAGAAACTGAATCTTGCGCCATTCTTAGTCACCTACTACATATTTTGCTGCTTTGTATGTAACTTCGATTTTTCCAAAACCCGCTTCACCAAGTCTTGCAGGAACAATTCTTGTCCTCTTGATTGCGCCAGGGTCGTCTTGCATCAGCTTCAAATAATCCTCTGCGTTAAGCAGCTCTTTATCGATACGAACCATATCGATAACATCCATCAAGCAGCCTCCTTTCCTATTGAAGAGAAAATAAACGCGAAACAACCGTCTGCATTACATGTTTTTCTTAATGTAGATGTTAATAAGATTACTCCTTGTATTGGTGTTCCAGTCATATACTCTGGGCCCCACATCAAAGAAAAGCTCTTTACAGCCTCTCACTGCTTTTTTATTTTCAGCGGCTTTGTGCCACTACTGTCTGCGATACACATAACTATTTTCCTAGCACATTACCTCCTTCCATCTTGGTTTATAGTATAATAACGACAAACTAAAATACAGTCAATGAGCCTTCTTCATCAAAAATTTTTTGACTTTGTTTACTTCATTGAATTATGTGGACAGCAGAGAAAAGCCGCACGTCTGGGCAGCTTTGTCAGCTCTCCGGCAATTTGAACAGCGCCCCATAACTTGGACATAGTAAAAGCCCTCCAAGTTGACACTACACAGTCATGGTTCGAAATGGCT
>URAG01000016.1 GCA_900545755.1 uncultured Cloacibacillus sp.
TGAGGCGAATCTGGTCTTTCATGCCGCGCTTGTCCACTTCTTCCGCTATGACGAGCGCGTAGGAGGACGTGCTGCAAAGCACGGTCGCGCCCAAGTCGCGCATGAGCTGGAGCTGGCGGTCTGTGTTGCCCGCGCCGGTCGGTATTACCATCGCGCCGAGGCGCTCCGCTCCGGCCTGAAAGCCGAGGCCCGCTGTCCAGAGTCCGAAGCCCGGGGTTATCTGCACGCGGTCCTCTGGCGTGACGCCCGCGAACTGGTAGCAGCGCTCGAACATGACGGCCCAATCCTCGATGTCCTGAGCGCTGTAGGGCATGATGACCGGCGTTCCCGTCGTTCCGGAGGACGAGTGGACACGGACTATTTTATCGTTCGGCACGCACTGCATACCCATCGGGTAGGCGTCGCGCAGATCCTGCTTCGTAGTGAAGGGCAGCGTCTCGAACTGCTCGCGCGTCATCATCGTGTTGACCGGTATATCCTTGAATTTCTCGCGGTACATCGGGCTCTCTTTGGCGACGCGGCGCACCTGCGCGAAACACTGGCTCATTATCGTAAGTTCGTTCATTTTTATTCTCCTTGTCTTGTCTTCGCTAAGTCTGGTCTATTCTGTTGATTCGGTTGCGCGGCCGGGACGGAGGTCCCGGCCAGTAAATCAGGGGCGGCGATGCGCAACCCCCCTATCGCCCGAAAGTGCCGTCGCTGTTTCACCATCAGCGCGACGCGGCGTCTATCCCGAGCGCGAACGCCTTTTCGTTCATCGGCAGGAGCTTCGGTTTGACGCAGCGCGCTATCGCTTCGCGCACCTCTTCGGTCGTGAAGGGGAGCTTTCCCGCCCCGCAGGCGGCGCCGAGGATCACGACGTTGAGCGTGCGGATGTCTCCCGCTTCGAGCGCGAGCTCCGCGCCATTTAGGAAGAGTGTGTCTGGATAGAGCCGCTTCATCGTCTCTATGTATTCCTTTCCAAGGTACGCGCCCTTGCCGAGCGCGACGTTGGTTGGGATTATCTCGTCCGTGTTGACGACGCATTTTGCCGCGCTTTTCAGCTTCGTGATCATGCGCACCGCCTCGGCCGGCTCGAAGGCGAGCAGTACGTCGCCGTGGCGCGCCGGGATTATCGGCGAGACTTCACGCGCGTCTATGCGCAGGTGGCTTGAAACGGAGCCGCCGCGCTGCGCCATGCCTATAGTCTCCGACGTGCGGACGAAGAGCCCCTTCGCCTGCGCGGCCTCCGCGAGTATGCGCGAGGCAAGCAGCGTCCCCTGTCCGCCGACTCCGGCTATCACTATGCTGCTAAGCATGGGCTACGCCCTCCTTTATCGCGTTGACCGGGCAGACGTTGGCGCAAAGGCCGCAGCCGGTGCAGAGCGACGCGCTGATGACGGCGCGCCCTTCAGCGTCTGGCGTTATCGCGGGGCAGCCTATCTCGCGCACGCATCTGCCGCATTTTATACACTTGTCGTTTACGAAGTGCGCCGGCGCTTTTTCCCTGACATTCGCTATGCAGGGCGCTTCGGCTATGACCGCCGAAGGGCCTTTGTAAGCGACTGCCTCCTTCATCGCTGCGACAGATTTTTCAAAATCGAACGGGTTGACGCGCGCGACGTGTTCGACGCCGCAGGCGCGCAGGATGGTTTCTATATCTAGCGCTATGCTGTCGCCGCCGAGCGCGCGCTTCCCCGTGCCGGGGTGCGGCTGGTGACCCGTCATCGCAGTCGTGCGGTTGTCGAGGACTATAATCGTAATGTCAGTTCCCTGGTAGACCGCGTTGATTACGCCTGGGATTCCGGTGTGGAAGAAGGTCGAGTCGCCGATGAAGGCGAGGCATTTCGCGCCGGGCTCGGTCAACGCGAGCCCTTGCGCGAGCGTTATGCCCGCGCCCATGCAGAGGCAGGTGTCGACCATGTTGAGCGGTGCGGCGTTGCCGAGCGTGTAGCAACCGATGTCGCCGCAGTATATGGCTTTTTTGCAGTCCTTTGTCGCAACCTTCGCCTCGTAGAACGAAGCGCGGTGCGGACAGCCTGCGCAGAGGACCGGCGGGCGCACTGGAAGCTGCGGGAGCTCGGGCAAGGCCTCCGCTTCGGCGGAGAGGCCGAGATATTTTGCGAGCGCCGCTTTTATGAGTTCGAAAGAATATTCGCCGTTCCACGGCATGTCGCCGCTGCGCTTGCCGAGCACGGGCACGCGGCCCGCCGCTTCGATAAGAAGCTGCTCCTCGACGACTGGGTCGAGCTCTTCGAGTACGAGCACGGAATCCGCGCCCGCGAGGAAATCGCGGGTGAGCTTCTCGGGCATCGGGTAGGGCGTGCCGACTTTGTATAGCGTTGCACATGCGCCGAGTTCGTTGAGCGCCTCCTTCGCGTAGAGGTATGATATGCCGGAGGCGGCTATCGCGCGGCGGCTGCCGGCTCCGTATTTTTCTATCCTGTTGTAGGGCATTTCGTCGAAAGCCCGCGCCATTTCGCGCTGTTTGACTTCGAGCTCGCCGTGCTTTCGGTAGGAGAGGGCGGGGAAGATGCACCACTCGGGGCGGCGCTCGAAGCCGCCGGCTTCTTTGACCGGCGACGGCTCGCGCAGCTCGACCTCCGCGCTCGCGTGGCATACGCGCGTCGTCGGGCGCAGAAATACGGGAAGCTCAAATTTTTCGGAGAAGTCGAAGGCCGTCTGGACCATCTCATAGGCTTCCTCGGGCGACGACGGGTCGAAGACGGGGAGGTTGGCGTGCTTTGCGAAATTGCGCGTGTCCTGCTCGGTCTGCGACGACCACGGCCCAGGGTCGTCCGCGACGGCGACCACCATTCCGCCCTTGACGCCGATGTAGGCAAGGCTCATCAGAGGATCGGATGCGACGTTGAGGCCGACCTGCTTCATCGTACACATCGTACGCGCGCCGGCATATGCGCCGCCAGCCGCAACTTCGAGCGCGGCCTTCTCGTTGACGGACCACTGTACGTCCACCCCGGCGCGATGCTCGCGCACGAGAGTCTCGATGATTTCAGTCGAAGGAGTGCCGGGATATCCGGCGGCGAGCTTGAGCCCAGCGGCGAGCGCGCCGAGCGCTATCGCCTCGTTTCCCATACAGACCTTACGGACCATGAAAATTCCCCCAAGCTTTGAAGAAGTATAAAATCATAAAAAAGGCTCCGCCGCGCACGACAGAGCCTTGAATGTCTAAGCAGTCAACACACTCGTCTAATCTTGCAGCTTGTCTCGTCTTGTCTATTCTCGCGCGAGGAAGGCTACCCTCCCTCTTCCAGAATAATTTATAACTGCTCGCGCCTGATGTGTCAAGCGCAGGCGCTTCTCTCCGCCTGACGCTCGCGCATGGAACGCAGCAGACGGCGGAACTCGCGGCTGAAAAGCGTGACAGTCGCTGCGACAGCTAGGAAGTCCGCTACTGGCTCGGCTAAGAATATCGCGAAGACCTTATCGTCAAAAAAGTGCGGCATTATATAGATGAACGGGATGAGCAGTATTATCTTGCGCAGCAGGGCGAGGAACGATGAGGTTTTTGAGTTGCCGAGCGCGACGAATGTCTGCTGGCAGGCTGTCTGCGCGCCCATCAGCACGACGCTCGCCATGTAGATGCGCATCGCCCAGCGCGCCGCAGCGGAGAGTTCAGGGTCTCCTGTGAATATCATGACGAAGATGCCGGGGCAGAGCAGCGACAGCGCCCAGAGCACGGCGGTATAAGCGAGGCTGGATTTGAGCAGGAGGACGAAGGCCTGTTTCATGCGCTCTGGGTTGCCCGCGCCGTAGTTGTAGCTCACTATCGGCTGCGAGCCCTGCGTGAGTCCGTGGACCGGAAGCATTGCGAACTGCATGACGCTCGAGGCTATCGTCATTGCGCCGACGGCGAGGTCGCCGCCGTATTTCAGCAGCGACGAATTGAACGAGAGCACCAGCAGGCTTTCCGTCGACTGCATTATGAAGGGCGCGAGGCCGAGCGCGACGCATGGCATGATTACGGAGCGCGATATGCGCATATTCTCGCGCCGCAGCCTTAGCACGGTGCGCCCGCCGCAGAGGAAACGCAGCGCCCAGCCGGCGCTAGCCGCCTGCGATATGACCGTCGCCCACGCCGCGCCGCGCACGCCCATGCCGAGGACGAAGATAAAAATCGGGTCGAGCGCGATGTTTGTTACCGCGCCTATAACGACCGTCATCATGCTGATTTTGGAAAAACCCTGCGCAGTTATGAAGACGTTCATGCCGAGCGTGAGCTGCACGAAGATCGTGCCGGCGGCGTATATTTCCATGTAGTCCGTCGCGTAGCCTATCGTCGCATCGCTCGCGCCGAAGAGCATGAGCATCGGGCGCATGAATAGGAACGAGAACGCCGTGAGGAAAACGGCAAGCGCGACGAGCGTCGCGAAGCAGCCGCCGAGTATGCGTTCCGCTGCCTTTTCGTCGCCATGGCCCATCATTATGCTCGCGCGCGGCGCGCCGCCCATGCCGATGAGGTTTGCGAACGCCGATATCAGCATGATGAGCGGGAAGCATACTCCGAGCCCCGTCAGGGCCGCGGCCCCTTCGCCCGGGATGTGGCCGATGTACATGCGGTCGACGACGTTGTACAGAGCGTTGACGACCTGCGACGCAATCGCAGGCGCGGCTAGAGTGAAAAGCAGGCGGCCTACCGGGTCCTTGCCGAGGTCTACTTCCTTCAGGACGCTTCTCATATCTGCGCCTCAGTTTCCTCGTAAGAGCTAGGCGGCGCGCCGTCAAGCTCTCCTTTTAGCTTGTGTATGAGCCGCATTGCGAAGCCCCAGGTCAGAGCCGCGGCACAGACGAACGAAAGCGGCTGGAAAAGCCAGACCCAGCTCATCGAGACGGACGCGGCGAGGAACCATGCCATCGGCAGGCGGAAGGCGATGCAGCGGCTTATCTGCACGAGGAAGCCGTAGACGGAGCTGCCGACGGCGATGAAGAGCGCGTTGTAAATCATGCAGTACATCGCGAACGGGTAGCCCGCCATCGTAATGCGCAGGGAGCGCACCGCGGCGTGCGCCACGTCTGGCGCGGGGCGGAAGAGCCCTATCGCGGGCCACGGCCACAGCGCAAGCAGGAGGCAGAGCGAGAGCGTGACGCAGCAGCAGATTATGAACGCGACGCGTATTCCTTCTTTTATCCTGACGAAGCTGCGCCGCCCGTAGTTGAAGGCGATGAACGGCACAAGCGCGTTGCTGACGCCCATCAGCGTGCCGAAGGCTATGTCCTCCACGCGCAGCGAAATCATCCAGCCGGCTATCGCGACGTTTCCGTAGGCTTCTGTGAGCACGCGGTTGACCGAGCCCATGCCGAGCGCGACGCTTCCGGTCGAGAGAGTGACCGGCAGGCCGATAGCGGCGACGGCGCGCCATATCGGAAACATATCGCGGCGCGGCGCTGCGAGCAGCGGAATCTGTATCGTGCTGTCGCGGCGCATCTTTCTTATAAGGTAGACGGCCCCCGCGACGCGCCCGATGAAAGTGGCCGCGGCCGCGCCCGTCATGCCCCATCCGAAAACGAAGATAAACAGCGGGTCGAGCACGAAGTTAAGGCTGTTCGCGACTAGGAAGAAACGCAAAGGCGTCATCGTATCGCCCTGGCAGCGGAAGATGGAGTTCACAATGTAGGTGAACGATATGACGAGGGTCATCGGCGGTATCCACATGTTGTAGAGCCACGCCTGCCGCAGAGTTTCTGGGTCGGAAGCCCCGAGCATACGGAAGAAAGCGTTCGACGGACCTGGGAATAAAAACGGAAGCCAGACGAGGCTCAGCACGTAGGCGAAGGCAAGGCCGCAGCGCGCCGTGCGCCGCGCCGCTTCGATGTCGTTCTCGCCGAGGCGGCGGCCGACGAGCGCAGTAACACCGTTGCCCGCACCCTCAAGTATGGCGAAGACGCCTATCTGCACTGGGAAGGTGTAAGAAATCGCGACCATGTGGCTCTCTCCGAGCCATGAAATGAAAATCGTATCGACGAGGTTGAAGAGCGTCTGGAAGAGCACCATGCCGATAGACGGCACGGAGAGGCGCGCCAGCGCCGAAAGCACATGCCCGCCGCCCAAGTCCACCGGGCCCTTATGAAAAAGTATGCTCTTCGCCCTTGCTGGAAACTTCATCACATTACCTCCGGGCTCCGTAAAGCGGCGGAGCCTCAGGACATTATATAATAATATCAGTAAATATACAGCCGCGCCCCGCGCGGCTGACGAAACGAATGGAGGCCTGTTCATGTATAAGACTTTCGACGAAATGATAAACTGCTGCGGCTGTCTCGGCGGCAGCAACGTGGTGGCGGCCTCTGCGGACGGCGAGACCGTCGAGGCGATAAAGCTTGCCTTCGACCACGGCCTCGGCCGCGCGGTGCTCGTCGGAGACGAGGCCGTGATACGCCCGGCGATGGAGGAGTTCGGAGTGGACGGCCGAGCCTGCGTCGTACACGCCGGCACGCCCGCCGAGGCGGCGCGCAAAGCCGTTGCGATAGTGCGCGAGGGCACGGGGCACACGCTTATGAAAGGGCTCATCAACACCGAAGACTTCCTGCACGCGGTGCTCGACAAGGAGAACGGCCTGCGCACCGGGCGCATACTGAGCCACCTCGCGGTGCTCGAGATACCGGGCGAACATCACCTTTCGTTCTGCGCGGACAGCGGCTTCATAATAGCGCCGGGGCTGAAAGAGAAAAAATACATCATCGCGAACTCACTGCGCGCGATACACGCGCTCGGCTACGAGCACGTCAACGTCGCGATTCTCGCCGCTAACGAGCGCGTCAACCCCGCCATGCCCGCGACCGTGGACGCGGCCGCGCTCGTAGAGGCGTGGCGCGCGGGCGAGTTCGACGGGCTTCCCTGCACCTGCACGATAGAGGGGCCGATGGCGATAGACGTTGTGGCATCGAAGGAGGCGGCGGAGCGCAAGGGCATTCGCAGCGTCATAGCCGGCAAGGTGGACCTCACGATAGTGCCGGACATCGAGTGCGGCAACGTCCACTGCAAGACTCTCGTCCACTACTGTCACGCGAAGTCGGCTGGCGTCGTCCTCGGAGCCAAAGCCCCGATAATCCTCGTATCGCGCACCGACGACTACGAAACGAAATTCAACGCCATCGCGCTCTCGTGCCTTGTCGCGGGAGGAATGCACCGTTGCTGATATTCGCCGCCGATCCCGGCTCGACATCGACCAAAATCGCCGTCTATGCAGATGAGCGTGTGGTATTCGAGCAAAACATCCCGTTTCCAGACGCGGAGCGCGCGCGATATGGGACGATACTCGCTCAGCTCCCAGCGAGATACGCAGCCATAACTCCAGCGCTCTGCGCAGCGGGCTTCGGCTCGAGCCGCTTCGATGCCGCTGTCGGGCGCGGCGGGCTGCTCGCACCCGTACCGTCCGGCACGTATCTCGTCAACGGCGCGATGACGGATTGGCTGACGCGCGCGCCTCGCGGGGAGCATGCCTCGAACCTAGGGCCTTTCATCGCGCTGCGCTTCGCCGGAGAATCGCACGCGCCCGCCTATATCGTAGACCCCGTATCGGTAGACGAACTCTCCGCAGTCGCGCGCGTTTCGGGCGCGCCGGAGATAGAGCGCGGCAGCCTCGTACACGCGCTCAACCAGCGCGCTATGGCGCGCAGGGCCGCTGCGTCTTTAGGCAAAAGGTACGAGGAAAGCCGTTTCGTCGTCGCGCATCTTGGCACGGGCGTAACTATAGGAGCGCACGAATACGGACGCATCGTCGACGTGATAGGCGCAAAGGCCGACGGGCCGTTCTCCGCCGAGCGCGCCGGCGGGCTGCCGGCCGACGCTCTTATCGAACTCTGCTTCAGCGGCAGATACACTGAGGCTGAGCTGCGCGTCAAGCTGCTCTCTGGCTGGGGCTTCGTCTCTTACCTCGGCACCCGCGACCTGCGAGAGATATTCGCGCTCGCGTTGCGCGACGGACGCGCGGCACTCGTCCTCGACGCTTTCGTCTACCAGGTCGCGAAGGGGATAGGAGAGCTCGCAGCGGCGCTCGACGGCGATATCGACGCGGTGATATTAACTGGCGGAATGGCGCACTCTCAGGAGCTTGTAGCGCGCATTACGAAGAAGATAAAATTCCTGGGCCGCGTCATGGCGCTGCCTGGCGAGAACGAGCTCGAGGCTCTCGCGCTCGGCGCGCTGCGCGTTCTGCGCGGCGAGGAGCGTGCGCGGAGTTATCCGGACGGCGCATACTTGTAGAATGCGGCGCAAAGCGGCTGGAAGAAGTTAAATTTTTCTCTTTTTAGATGAGGCGTGCTATTGTCCTTCAAAACGCTGCGTCCATGATATAATACGTTCGGAAAGCAAAAATAATCTCAAGGGGATGATTTTAAGGTGCGTAAAAAATTTATCTCTACGTTTGTCATGTCGCTGCTTGCGGCGGCGCTCTTCGCACTTCCGTCGTTTGCGGCCGGAAACGGCGGACTTGCGCGCGACGTAGTTCTTACGGATATGTCGGGCAAGCAGGTCTCGCTCGACAGCTTCAAGGGAAAAACCGTAGTGCTGAACTTCTGGGCGACGTGGTGCCCGCCGTGCCGCGGCGAGATGCCGGAGTTCGACGAGCTCAATAAAGAATTTCAAAAGACCGGCGAAGCGGTGCTGCTTGCCGTGAATCTCACAGACGGACGGCGCGATACGCCGGAGCGCGTCGCGGAGTTCCTCAAGGAAACGGGCTACACTATGACCGTGCTGCTCGACGAGACGCAGGAGGCGGCGTCGCTCTTCGGCGTGCGCTACATACCGACGACCTTCGTCCTCGACAAGGACGGAGAGCTTATAGGACAGATACAAGGCGCGACGACTAAGGAGGCCGTGCTGAAACTCGTGCGCGGGGAGAAGAAATAGTGGGGGGAGAGCTGCCGCTCCTTTTCCTCGAAGGGCTGCTCGCGTTCGTATCGCCCTGCATGCTGCCGATGCTGCCGGTATATCTGATGTACCTCGCGGCGGAGACGGAGCAGGGCAAGCGTGCGAGCGTCGTGAACACCGCCGGCTTCGTCGCGGGCTTCACGCTGCTCTTCATGGCGCTCGGCGCGACGGCGACAGCGATAGGCGCGGCGCTCGACGCGCACAGGCTTTTGCTCCAACGCGCTAGCGGCCTCGTGATTCTGATCTTCGGGCTGCATTTCCTCGGAGTCTTCAAAATCGGCTTCCTCGACGTTGAAAAGAAGCTCGATGTAAGCGTCAAGCGGCGCGGCTTTATAGGCGCGCTGCTCTTCGGCGCGGCCTTCTCGCTCGGCTGGACGCCGTGCCTCGGCCCGTTCCTCGGCTCTGCGCTGATGCTCGCGGGCGCGCGCGAAACAGTCGCGGAGGGCGTGTTTTACCTCTTCGTCTTCTCAATGGGGCTCGGACTGCCCTATATCCTCGCGGCGCTCTTCTTTACTCGCATTAAAGGAATCTTCCAATGGCTGCGCCGTCACGGCCAGACGATAAAAAAAGTCTCCGGCGGAATCCTCGCCGCTGCCGGCGTAGCGATACTCACCGACACATTCGCCTACTGGTCGGCGCTGTTCTGGTAGGTTCATAATTTAGGAAAACTGCGGTGTTCCGTGCGGAGCGCCGTTTTTTCATTCGCTGCGCCCGGGCTTTGCGCGAACAGCGCCTTCCAGCTCAGTCACGAGCATGCCCGCGATTATAAGCAGCCCTCCCGCCGCGCCCTGTAGGTGGAACGGGTCCTGCCCGCTCACGACCGCCAGCACGTAGCCGAAAAGCCCTTCGAGTGAGAAGATTACGGCCGTGTGCGTGGCGCTCGTCTTTTTCTGCGCGCGGAACTGTAAATTAAAGCAAAGTATCGTGTTGCAGAGTGAGACGCAGAGCAGCGCGCCGCATATCTTGGGCGTGAAGTCCGAAATTTCCGGCAGCGGCTCGAATATCAGCGCGAGCGCCGTCAGCACGATGGACAGCATGATGATGTGCAGCGCGACCAGCCGCGCTGGGTCGACGCGCCGCGCGCAGTATTCGCTTGAAATCACCTGAAGCGCGTAAAATACAGCCATCAGGAACGAGAGAAAGTCGCCGAAGTTAAATTCCATCCCCGGCGCAAAACCCATAACGAGCAGCCCGGCAGTCGTCAGCCCGGCTCCCGCGAAAAGCCGCGCAGGCGGACGCCTGCGGTAGATGATCCAGACGAAGACGGGTACTAGTATGACGTTGAGCCCGCCGATGAAAGCCTGCTTGCTCGCGGTGCTGTATACTAGCCCGAAAGTCATCGACGTAAAGACAGCCGTAAGCACCACAGTGAGTATGAAAGAAATTTTCCAGTCGCGAGCCGTCGATGCAATTATCGTGCGGCGGAACATTATTATGAGGAAGAAAGCCGCGAGCAGCATACGCAGAGCGACCGCCCAGAGCGGCGTGAGCCCGCGTGCAAGCAGCGCCGAGAGCGGAATGCCGGCGCCCCATATCAGCGCGACTAACGCGAGCGTAAGGTCCGCCGCCAGGACAGAATTTATGCGAGGGAGACAGCTTTTCATATCGCGCCTTGACGTTTCAGCACGTCCGTCACTTCGCCGCCGATGCGGTCGATTTTGCGCATGAAGTAAAACGCAGAGGCGGCGCAACAGACGCCGCAGGCGAAAAGCGCCCAGCCGGTGTTGGTGAAATCACCGAACTTTCCGGCGAGTATACTCCCGAAGGGCGGAATGCCGATGTACGCGAGAGTGTAGAGCGCCATGATGCGGCTGCGGCTTGCAGGCTCCGTCATCGTCTGGAGCAGAGTGTTGCAGGCTATCGTGCAGGTGACGAGGCAGAAGCCTAGGGGCGCGGCGAGCGCGACGCTGAGCCAGACGTTCCGCGAAAGCGAAAAAAGTATTACAGCCGCACCGAAGCCGACGCATGTGCGCGTACACCACCACGAATGGCGCGCGGCGTTCCTGCGAGAAGCCATCAGCATTGAGCCGGCGAGCGCGCCCACGGCGACGCCCATCAGCAGGAAGCCGAGCGTCCGAGACGTGCCGTTAAGCACGCTCTTCGCCATCGCCGGCATCAGAGTTATGCTTGGGAAGGCGAAAAATCCAGTCGTAGTTATCAATAGAAGAAAGTACCTGTACGGCGCAAAATCGCTTGCGATATGCAGTCCGTCCATCATGTCGTGGAGCGGGCGGCTGCGTCCGCCCGTTTTGCCTATCGGCGGGCGCGAGAGACGCATCTTACTGAGCGCCCAAAGCGTGCTGAGATAGCAGAAACTGTTGGAAAAGAAGCAAAACGCTTCGCCGAAAGCGTGAATGACGAAGCCGCCGACCGTCGGCCCGATCATGCGCGCGGTGTTGAAGAGCGTCGAGTTCAGCGCGACGGCGTTGCCTACGTCCTCCGGACGGTCTACCATGTACGAAACGAGCGAATAGCGCGCCGGCATCTCGAAAGCGTCGAGCAGACCGCGCGTAAGGACGAGGACGAGAATTATCTTATAGGTTATCAAATCAGTAAAAGTAAGAAAAGCGAAGGCGAAAGCGATGCACATGCAGCCGGTCTGAGTGCGGAAGACGAGGCGTCGGAGGTCTAGCCGCTCGATTACGGCGCCCGCAAACGGCGAAAGAAAAAAAATCGGCAACGACGCGACGAAATCCATCAGGCCGAGCGCGCTGTTTGAATTCGTGAGGCGGAAGACGAGCCAGCCTATAGCGACGCGATACATCCAAAGCCCCGTCATCGAAATCATCTGAGCCGTGAAGAAGAGACGGTAATTGCGCGAGTTCAGCGCGCGTAGCGCGTCGGGCAACTGCATTTTTAATCCACGTAAGCCGGAACGGCGAACGTGCGCCCGCCGCGGCGGAAAGATATAACGAAGCCTAGTGCACGCAAACGTATCAAGATTTCTTCCACCTTCCCTACAAAATTTATTTTACATGATTTACCCGCAAATGGAGAAATTACCGGACGCGCTTAGCGCGGTTTTATGATATAGTAGCCTGCGTATTAAATAACCCTAAAGGAGCGGTGACGCTAGATTGGAATCATTTGTGGCGACTTTTCAAGCTATAACCTATCAGAGCTTGGTAATGATATGTGTGGGCGGCTTCCTTATGTACATGGCCGTCAAGAAGGACTTTGAGCCTAACCTGCTGCTGCCGATGGGCTTCGGCACGATACTCGTCAACCTTCCGCTTTCCTCGGCGCTCGACCAGATAATCGAAGGCGGCAGCGTAGTGCACGGCGCTCTGCAGATGTTCTTCGACCTCGGCATAGCGACGGAGATATTCCCGCTGCTGATACTCATCGCGGTTGGTGCTATGTGCGACTTCACGCCTTTGCTCGCGAACCCGAAGGTCTTCCTTTTCGGCCTCACTGCGCAGGCTGGCATCTTCCTTACGATGGGGATCGCCTACTTCATCTTCGACTACAATATATATGAAGCTGCCTCGATAGGCATCATCGGCGCCGCCGACGGCCCGACCTCGATATACGTTTCTACGCGCTTCGCACCGAATCTGCTGGGGCCGATTTCTGTAGCGGCCTACACATACATGGCGCTTGTCCCGCTCATCCAGCCGCCGGTCATCAAGGCCCTCACTACGGAAAAAGAGCGTAAAATGCGCATGCCCTACGCGCCGCGTCCCGTCTCCAAGACCAAGCTCTTCCTCTTCCCGATAGCGATAACTGTAATAGGCGGCCTCATCGCGCCGGCCTCCGTCGCGCTGCTCGGCTTTGTCATGTTCGGCAACGTGCTCCGCGTCAGCGGCGTCACCGAGCGCCTCTCGCAGGCTGCGCAGAACGAGATGGCCAATATCGTGACGATACTTCTCGGCTTCTCGATCTCCGCTGCGATGACCGGCGAGAAGTTCGTCAACCTCGGCACGCTTGCCATCATCGGCATGGGCCTCATAGCCTTCGTCCTTGACACTGCTGGCGGCGTCATCACGGCTAAGATTCTCAACCTCTTCATGCCGAAGGACAAGAAGGTCAACCCGATGGTCGGCGCGGCTGGAATCTCCGCCTTCCCGATGTCCGCGCGCGTCATCCAGCGCCTCGGCCAGGAGGCCGACCCCGGCAACCACCTTCTCATGCACGCCGTAGGCGCGAACGTCGCGGGCCAGATAGGCTCCGTCCTCGCAGGCGGCATACTGCTCGCCTACCTCGGATAATACAATACCGCGCGCCCGTATCGATACCGGGCGCGCGAATCTTTCATTATCATAAGAGCTCTGATATAATGTCGCTGAATTTATCAGCGGCATTATATCTTTTTCAAAAGCTGGAAGTTTTAAATCGTGGGGGAACGACATGGAACAGCGTACAAATATGGAAATGTTTCAGGACGAGGACGAAGAACTGTCTCTTCTTGACATACTCATAGTCCTTGCGGAGCAAAAAAAACTGATAGCGGCGGTCACGCTGATCTTCGCGCTCGCTGGACTTGCCTATGCGCTGCTGTTCGTCAAGCCAGAGTACAAAAGCGAGATACAGATGATGACGGTCAACTCGCGCATCACAGGCGACGGCGAATTGTCGGTGTACCTGCCAGGCAATATGATCGACGCCGTCGTCTCAAGCAACTCTATGCGCAACGCCCTGATAGCTGAATTCGATCTCACTAAGACGGATGGCGTGGAAATCTCAAAAGATGCTGCGTTGCGGAATCTTCAGAAGAACGTAAGCGTCAACATGGGGAAAAACGGCCTCGTCACAATTTCAGTAAAATCGCCTTCGCCGGATCAGTCTATGAGGATGGCAGATTTCATCTACAAAAGGACCGCTGAAATGCTGCTGGCGATGGGCGTTACCTCTACTACAGAGACCCGTGACGTTTTTCTTGAAAAAACGATAAGAGACAAGCTTAACGAAATAGACGCTAAAGACGCGGAGACAGACCCGAATTCCAAAATCTCTTCGATACTTGAGCTTTACTCCGTGCTTTCCCAATACAACGAAAACCAGCGTATAAAAGACAAGAGCCCTATGGTGCTCCAGCTAGTCTCTCCTGCGTCGATGCCGGACGAAAAGGAGCCGCAGGGCCGCGGAAAGATAGTCGTCCTCGCGGCCCTATTAGGTTTGTTCTGCGCTTTGACCGCGGCTTTTATGCGCCATTTCTGGAACGCTCCGGGGGATGCAGAGACGGCGGAAAAGAAAAAATATCTCAGAAAGCTGCTCGGCCTCAAGACTAAAGCTTAACTCGGCCGCTGATATAAGAGAGGCGTTTACATGTACCGTAAAATACTCCAAATGTTGATTTGGCTTGGAATGCGCAACCGCCGCGTTATGCTGGTGGATCTCTGCTGTATTCTTCTCGCCGTATTCATAGGTTACTCGATGCGCTTCTCATATTTCTTCCTGAGCCTCGACGGCGGTGACGGGTTTGCGTTCACGCTCACGGCTTTTTCAACCATTGTACTTGCGGCGCTCTTTATCGGCAAAACCTACACGGTTGTTTGGACGCGCGCGAGCATCGAAGAATATACGCGCTTCGCGCAGTGGTACTGCATAGGCGTCGCCGTGTTCGTCATTTTTAACTACTTCATGCGGATAGTCAATGTGCCGCGCTCGTCGTTCCTCATATCCATATTGCTGGCGTTAATGTTCATGACCGGAATGCGCGCAGCATGGCGTCTCGCGGCGGTCAGCCGCCACAAACACGGGGCGGTAACCCAAAGGGCGCTCATCGTCGGCGCCGGGGAGGCCGGGACGCTTATTGCGCGCGACTTGTTACGAAACCAGTCGGCTCTCGAAGCGGTCGGGTTCATAGACGACGACCCGAACCTACGCAACATGACTGTCGCCTCGCTCAAGGTGCTCGGCACTAAGAACGATATCTCGTCCGTCATAAAACGCTACGCGGTAGATACTGTGCTGCTCGCCATACCATCTGCGACTGGCGCGCAGATACGCGAATACGTCGACATACTCAATCGGGAAAAGGTCACGGTGCGTGTGCTGCCGAGCTTCCTCGCCCTTGCCGACGGGCACGTAAGCGTCAGCCGCCTTCGCTCCGTCAACCTTGAAGACTTGCTGCGCCGCGACCCGATAAAGCTGGATAACGAAAACATCTCGGCCGTCATCAAAGGCAAAACCGTCATGGTCACTGGAGCCGGCGGCTCGATAGGCTCAGAGATATGCCGTCAGGTGCTCGCGCGCGGTCCTAAGGAGCTAATTGCGCTTGGTCATGGCGAGCAGTCAATATACCTGCTGCTCGAATCTCTGAACGACTCGGGCAACACGATACCGGTTGTCCCGGTCATAGCCGACGTCGCCGACGAGAAGACGATGGCTATGCTTTTCGAGAGACACCGCCCGCAGGTCATCTTCCACGCGGGGGCGCACAAGCACGTGCCGCTCATGGAAGACAACCCGCGCGAGGCGCTGCGCGTCAACGCCTTTGGAACGTGGAACATCGCCACTCTCGCCGGGAAATACGGCGTTGAGCGCTTCGTCATGATCTCGACCGACAAAGCCGTCCATCCGACCAGCGTCATGGGGGCGACTAAACGCGCCGCTGAGCGCCTGCTGCTCTCCGTCCAAAGGGAATTTCCTGAAACGAAGTACATGGCGGTGCGCTTCGGCAACGTCCTCGGCAGCCGCGGCAGCGTCGTGCCGAAGTTCGAACGCCAGATAGCGGCGGGCGGGCCGGTCACAGTCACGCATCCCGACATGAAGCGCTATTTTATGCTCATACCAGAGGCCGTCAGCCTAGTCCTACAGGCTGGAACTATGGGGACGGGCGGCGAGCTCTTCGTCCTCGATATGGGCGCGCCAGTAAAAATATCCGAGATGGCAGAGACGTTGATCCGCCTTCACGGCTATGAGCCGTACAAAGACATCGACATACAGTACAGCGGCATACGCCCGGGCGAAAAGCTCTACGAGGAGCTCTTCTACGACCCGAGCCATGTGGACACAACAGCCCACGCAAAAATCTTCAAAACTAAGCTGACGCCGGAAGCCGTCTGCATTCTTCCCCAAGTCGAAGAAATCCTCCGCAAGGCCGAATCCGGAGAACTTGAGGGAGCGGCGCTGCGTGAAACTATACTAGGACTTGGAGTTGAATCCGGGCAGTCTCCGTCTGCATCGTAAGGCCGCAGTCTTAAATTACAAAACTATTATTTCTTGTATCTCCGCTCCAGTATCGCTGCCGCATGCCTCGACGGCGGCCGGTTGTCTTCGTAGATTTTTCGGTAGATTATCGGCACTTTTTTGAGGTGGAAGTTAATGTCGTCGATGTCGAAGGCGGCCAGGTCCGGCGCGTCCGCGTCGAGCAATGCGCAGAAATTTTGATACTGAGGGCCGCGCTTTCTTTTGAGGGCTACGGCTATTTTTTTGAGGCTGTCCGGACCGCCGCAGTTTTCTATTATGCCGCGCCCTTCGCCTGCGAGGGCCTTGGGAAGGTCGCTCGCGGGGATTTCGCTTTTGCGCAGAATTTCGTCGACTCGCAGCCCGACTTCCCAGCCGTCGCCTAAGTCGTATGTGAAAAGTGCCCGGTCGCCGGCCTCCGGCAGTATGTTGTGCAGCCTTTCTGCTGCGGCGTCGAGAATCTCCGACTCTCTGACTTCGGGAAGTCCGCGCCGAAATCGAATTTGTCCCCGGCGGAGAGCTCAATGCGACAGATGCCGCCGTCGTCGTACGCGTTTTTCATCGGCTCAAAGTCCGGTATTCTTTTAGCCATTTGACGGTCGAAGTTCGTGATGTGCGGTACGTCGAATGCGAAGTAATGGCTCGCCTGCATTTCGAACATCGCCATAAAGATATAGCCGAAGTACGCCATCGTGACGCTTCCGTCGCAATATAAGCGCCGCCATATCTTCGGCGAATAACCGCAAAACTCCGCGTAAAACCTATAAACTGCCCTTACAGGTATTTTTGTTTTGCTGCTCCTCTCATTGTACGCTTGCTGAATAATATCATCTTATCGCTGCGGAAACGGACGCGAAGGCCGCGCCTATCCGCTCCCTCGCGCCGAGGCACGAGAGGTACAGACTCTGCGCGTTCGGAAGAAACGACGAAAGGCCGCGGATTATAGGGTCGGCTTGGCGCGGCGTGGCGACTGGGTAGAGCGTCGCGTCTGGCATGAATTGCCTGGCGAAGCGCATCGCGCGCGGAAGGTGGAAGGCGTTGGTTATTACGACGACGTTTTGCAGATTTCTGGTATGAAGCATGGCGGCGCTGTACTTCATGTTCTCGGCGGTGGTGCGCGACTGTTCCTCCAAAATTATCTCTCCGCTCCATCCCATTGCGCGCGCAGCGTCGCCCAGCGCTGCGGCTTCGGAGCGGTCGTTGTCGCCGAAAACGTTGCCGCCAGAAAGGACGAGCACTGCGTTTCCTTCACGCATGGAGGCGAACGTCACTGCGACGTAGAGGCGCTCGAGCGCAAGAGGAGAGGGCTGCACCGAGGAACCTGTATCGTCGTAGGACGATCCGCCCGCGAGGACGAGGAAAGCCGCAGGTTCGCCGTCAGGCGGAAGCTTCGTCTCGTATCTTGCTTCGAGCGGGCCGGTTATCAAGAGCGCGCCTGCCGACGTGCTCATTGCGTATAACGCGGCGGCTGAAATGATCAGCGGAATCGTCACGGATTTTGTGTAACGGCAGGTCGCCCTGCACGCTTTGAAGGCCGGCGCCGCCGCGACGGCGAGCAGTATGATTATGAAGAGTCCCGGAGGCGCGGCGAACGCGCCGATAATTTTATAGAGTGCGAACATCCTGCGGCAGCTTCCAATTTTTATTGTCGGATATAATTATATCCGGCTTGAGCCAACAAATGGCAACGACAGTATGCGGAGTGCCTATGCAACACTTCGCCGTTTCTTATGAAAAACGCGCGCCCTGCAATTTTGCTCGGGCGTGTGGGCCATGCTTTGTCTTCGATTTTACGACAGCGTCCTCTTTTTTTGCTGCTCGGGCGCGAGGCTGGCCACCGCCATGCCTATCCACTCTTTGATGCCGGTGCATGACGCGCTTAGTGAGCCTACGCTTGGCATGAGCATTTCGGGCGTCACTTCGATTTCTTTCTGGCGGACGCCGCCGCTCGGATAGGCGTAGAGACGGACGCCGCGCGGCATATACTGGTAGGCGAAGTCCATCGCGCGCTCGATGTGGAAGTTGTTGGTGACGACGACTACATCTTTGAAACCAAGTTTCTTGACAATCTCGGCGCAATATTTGAGATTTTCGTCCGTGTTGCGCGACTGGTCTTCAAGTATGATTTTCTTACGGCAGCCCATTATCTTCGCCGCATATTTCATCACAGCCGCTTCGGAGACTTTATAGCGCCCATAAACGTCGCCGCCAGAGAATATGAGACGAGAGCACCACGGCTGCTCTTTGGATATTTTTACGGCTGCGTATAGCCGTTCCATCGCGGCGGCGGATGGCTGGAACGGTTTGCCGTCTTCGTCGAGCGACGAGCCGCCTCCGAGGACTATTACCGCGGCTTTCGCGTTTTTAGGAGGAAGCTGCGGCTTTTCGTATGCAGTGCCGAGCGGCCTGTTGATGTAGAAAGCGAAAACGGGCGAGCTCATAACGTACATAGCGGCTGCTAGAACGCAAAGCGCCCCTGCGAGGAAAGGCTTGCGCGGCCTGCGCATCGCGAGCGCGGCGATGACGAGTATCGCGACTATGAAGCAGCCTGGGGGGACGACGAGCGAACCTACGAATTTATATAATAAAAACATCCAATCTCTCCTCCGGAGCAAAATCCAAAACTGAGCGTATCTTATTATACTTGTTCTTTTGGTGTCAAGCTGGATATAAGTTACCAAAAAGCCCCGGCGGTATGCGCCGGGGCTGACGTTTCGCTATGTTTCGCTCTATATGTCCAGGTTTTTGACCTCTTTGCCGAATTCTTCTATAAATTTGCGGCGCGGCTCCACGACGTCGCCCATGAGGATGCCGAATAGCTCGTCGGCTTCTACGGCGTCCTGCACCTCGACGCGGTTGATGACGCGGTGCTCAGGGTTCATAGTCGTTTCCCAGAGCTGCTCTGGGTTCATTTCGCCGAGGCCTTTGTAGCGCTGTACGTCGACCTTTTTGCCGTTCGCCTTTTCCTGCGCCTCTTTCATCTCTTTGTCGGAGAAACAGTAGGTTATCTCCTTGCCGCACTGCACGCGGTAAAGCGGCGGCTGCGCGACGTAAAGGTAGCCCTTCTCGATTATCTGCGGCATGTAGCGGAAGAAGAGCGTCAGCAGCAGCGTCCTGATGTGCGCGCCGTCTACGTCGGCATCCGCCATGATGAATATTTTGTGGTAACGCAGCTTGTCTTCGTTGAACTCGTCGCCGACGCCGCAGCCGAGCGCGAGTATGATGTTGCGTATCGTCTCGCTGCTCAGGATTTTTTCGAGACGAGCTTTTTCGACGTTGAGTATCTTTCCGCGCAGCGGCAGGATGGCCTGGAACTCGCGGTTGCGCCCTTGCTTGGCGCTGCCACCCGCGGAGTCTCCCTCGACGATGTATATCTCGCAGTCGGCGGGGTTGCGGTTTGAGCAGTCGGCGAGCTTGCCGGGGAGCGAGAGGCTGCTCATGACTGACTTACGGCGCACAAGATCCTTTGCCTTCTTCGCGGCTTCACGCGCCTGGCGCGCGCGTAGCGCGCTTTCGACTATCGGCTTGAGTATTTCGGGGCGTTCATCCAGCGCGTTTTTTAAGCCTTCGTAGACGAGCGAGTCGACGATGCCCTTCACGTCGTTGTTGCCGAGCTTTGTCTTTGTCTGACCTTCAAACTGAGGCTCCATGACCTTGACGGAGATGACGGCGGTGAGCCCTTCCTTGAGGTCGTCGCCCGTGAGGTTCGCGTCCTTGTCCTTGAGCAGCTTCTGCTTGCGCGCCTCGTCGTTGACGGCGCGCGTGACGGCGCTGCGGAAGCCCGCGACGTGCGTGCCGCCCTCGACGGTGTTGATGAGGTTGACGAAGCCGAAGAGACGCTCGAGGTATGTGTCGTTGTACTGGATCGCGACTTCGAGCTGCGTTTTATCTTTCTCGCCGCGAATTACGACAGGCTCTTTGAAGAGCACTTCCTTGCCTTTGTTGAGATACTCGACGAAAGAGCCTATGCCGCCGGGGTAGTGGTAGAGCTTCTTCTCCGGCTTTTCGGGTCGCTGGTCCTCGAAGTTTATCGTTACGTGCGAGTTGAGGAAGGCGAGCTCACGGAGCCTTTGCTTCAGAATGTCGGCCTGAAATTCCGTCGTCGAGAAAATTTCCCCGTCGGGCATGAATTGCACGCGTGTGCCGCGAAGCGTCGTATCGCCGACGACTTCGAGCTTCGTGACTGGGTTTCCGCGCTCGTAGCGCTGGCGGTACTCCTTGCCGTCGCGCCATATCGTCAGCTCAAGCCATACTGATAGCGCGTTGACGACGGAGATGCCGACGCCGTGGAGACCGCCTGATATCGCATAGGCGCTTTTGTCGAATTTGCCCCCCGCGTGCAGCACCGTGAGGACTACCTCGGCGGCCGGGCGTCCCGACTCGTGCATGCCCGTCGGTATACCGCGGCCGTTGTCGACGACGCTGACGCTGCCGTCCTTGTGTATCGTTACGCTGATAGTGTCGCAAAAACCGGCCAGGGATTCGTCTATAGAGTTGTCCACAACCTCATAGACCAGGTGGTGCAGCCCGCGCTGTCCCTGATCGCCGATGTACATGCCTGGGCGTTTACGGACCGCTTCGAGCCCTTCGAGTACGTGTATGTCTTTTTCGTTGTAGTCGGAGGCGTGTTCGCCGTTCTGCGGATTTACCGGAAGTTCCATGTCTGCCATCTATGAATTGCTCCTTTTGCGCAAATCTTCTTTCATGAGCGCGGCGTCAGCCGCCCACCGCGCGCTGAGCTCCGCCCCGCGCTTTGCGAGGATTCGCGGTGTGAATGAGGTCCGTTCTTTTCCGCCGTTTCGTTTGAGAATGACCGTCGCGCCGTCTTCCCTGTATATCGCGACGGCGTTTTCGAGGCAGAGGACGTTTTCGCCCTCCAGAGGAATGAACATTCGCATAGTCCCCCAATCAGCTATAATTATATCATGCGGTCAAGCGGTCGTGTAACCGCGCTCGGCTAGTGAAGGGCGGCGATGCAATGGGGCTTTTGTATATACTTTCCAACTCGCCCGGCGAGGTCTCGGGATGGATGGGGCCGGTGACGCGCGCCGTCGCCATGCTGCGCCCGGGGCAGCGCGCCGCGGCTGTGACTCTGCCGTGCCCGTACGCGAGCGGGCGCGAGGGCGCGCACGCGGGCACGATGCCCGGCGTCGAGCGCGTGATGAACTTCAGCGAAGCGATGCGCTCGGCGAAAGAGCCGGGGCGCTCGCTCGTGCTCCAGCTCGGCGGCGACCCGATGTACGGATGGGCGCTCTCCGCGAAGCTGCGCGTCCCTTGGATGATGTACACGGCGCGCCCGCGCTGGCGTGGAAAGGTCGCGCATTACTTCATCCCTGACGGCGCGGCGCGTGCGCGGTTTGAGCGCGCGAAGGTTCCGCAGGAGCGCTATACCGTCGTCGGCAACCTGATACTCGACAGCGTCGAACTTCCCGACGCCGCGGCGCTCTCCGCCGCACGCGAACGCTACGGCGGCGGCTGCGGGAACATAATAGCCTTCATGCCGGGCAGCCGCCCGTTCGAATATGAGCTAGGCTTCGGCTTTTACTGCGAGTGCGCGGCGCTCGTGCGTGCGCGTTATGCGGACTGGCAGGCTGTGCTTCCCGTCGCGCCGACTGTATCCGAGGAAATTTTACGCGCAGGGCTGGAGAAGACCGGCCTCGCATGGCGCGGCGACGAGCGCGTTGAGGAGATAATCCTGCGCGACGGCAGCCGCGTCCCGCTCGTGCGGGAGGGGCAGTACGCGGCGATAGCCGCGTCGTCGCTCGCCGTCGCCTTCCCAGGCACGAACAACCTTCAGATAGCTTCGCTCGGCGTGCCGCTGCTGATGATCGCGCCGCTCAACCAGGCGCACAACATCCCGCTCGACGGCCTGCCCGGCGCCCTGCCGCGCGAAGGGGCCGCCGCCGTCGCGATAAAGAAAAAGCTAGTCCACTGGTACAACGCGAAAAAAGAATACGTCTCGCTGCCGAACATGCTCGCGGGCCGCGCGTTGCTGCCCGAGCGGCGCGAGCTGATGACGCCCGAGAGCGCCTGCCGCTACATCGCCGAGTTGATAGAATCGCCGGAGCGCCGCCGCAGGATAGCCGAGGGCTACGCCGCGCTGGATCTGCGCCGCGGAGCCTCCGAGCGCATAGCGCGCGAGATATGCGGATATTTTGATGGAGAATATAAATTTTAGTGAATGAAAGGAGGCGGCGAGATATGAAACGCGGACTTGGCTACGCTCCACGCAGGGTATGACGGAACGTCCTGCGCGGAGCGGATGATCGTTCCGTTGTGCCTTGCGTTTTTTATAAAAATAAAAACGCAAAGGAGAATATGATATGAAATACACGAAGATCGACATGAACGAGTGGGACAGGGGCAGGCTGTTTGAAGCCTATATCGAAAGAATGCGTGTCGTCATGAGCCTGACCGCCGATGTGAACGTTGCGCCGATGCTCAACTTTACGAAGACGAACTGCCTCAAGTTCTATCCCGCGATGATTTGGGCCGTCTCAAAGACCGTCAACGCGCGCGACGAATTCAAGTACGGCTGGAACGAGCGTGGAGAGCTGATAAGATGGGACTTCGTCTCGCCATCATACGCAGAATTCCACAAAGACGACGAAAAATGCATGAAAACCGTCACGGAATATTCCGACGACCTTTTTGATTTTCACGAGAGATTCCTGAAAGACAGAGAAAAATACAAAAACAGCCGGGGCTTCGTCGCAAACCAGCCGCCGAATTCCTTTGACGTATCGTGCCTTCCGTGGCTGCGCTACCGCAGCTTCGACATGCACGTCTTCGACGATGGAAAATTTCTTGCGCCCGTCGTAACGTGGGGAAAGTACGAGCGCGATGGAGGCAGATGTCTCATGCCGCTCTCGATGAACATCCACCACGCGGTCGCCGACGGGTTTCATCTCGCGCGGTTCTTTATTGAATTGCAGGCGTTGATAGATTCGCTCGGAGGTATGTAGGGGCGTAGACGCGCGGGCGCGCCGTCCTGCGCGCGGAAAACGGCGGCGCGTCCCGAAGGTCTGGGGCGCGCCGCCGATGCTTTTTGTTTTCGACTCTTTATTTTTTCAGCACTTTCGCTATAACGTCCATGCCTTTGCCGACGAGGCAAAGATCCGCCTGGCTGCCCATGTGTCCGACGCGGAAGACGCGCCCCGCGAGCGGGCCGTAGCTTCCGCCGACGGCGAGCCCTTCTGCGCGCAGCGCCGCATCGAACTCCTTCCACGTCCAGCCGTTGGGGACCATGAGCGCCGTGACGGTCGGCGAGCAGAGCGCTTCGTCCGCGGCGTAGAGCTTGAGTCCCAATTCCTTCGCGCGCGCGCGGCAGAAGGCCGCAGCCTCTGCGTGGCGTTTGAAAGCGTTCTCCGCACCTTCGGCGAAGAAATGTCTAAGCGCGAGGTTGAGCGCCGCGTTCGCATGCCAGTTGTGCGTGTAGGGCATATATCTGTCGGAGACGGCGGTCTTCCACGGCAGTATCGCGTCGTAGCCGGGGTAGTTTACCTCGGCTGCGCGTTCCCATGCGCGCGTGCTGACCGTTATCATGCTGAGGTCGGGCAGTATGGAGAGGCATTTCTGGCTTCCCATGAGGCCGAGGTCTATGTGCCAGTCGTCGACGCGCACGTCCGTGCCGCCGGCGCTTGCTACGAAGTCGACGATGAAGAGCGCGCCGCTCTCCGCGACGGCGGGCGCGATTTCGGCTATCGGGTTCAGCAAGCCGCTCGGCGTTTCGCAGTGTACGGCGGTCACGACGTCGGGGCTGAACTCCGCAATCTTCGCGCGCAGCGCTTCGGCGCTTACGAACGCGCCGTCGAGCGCTTCAAGGTATTCGGCGCACGCTCCCATAGCCTCCGCCATCTCGCCGAAGCCGTGGCCGAATATGCCGTTCGAGACGGCGAGGACTTTGTCTCCGGGCTTTATGACGCTCTTCATCGCGCCCCACAGCGCGAGCATCCCTTCGCCCGAGCCGATGATTACGTCGTTCCGCGTGTTGAGCATCTTTTTCAGCAGGTTCTGGTTCTCCGCGAGAAGCTCGAAAAATTCTTCTTCGAGGTCGCTGCTGCCGTAGTCCGTCATGTAGGTTTCGCGGTACTCGGCTGGCACCGAGGTCGGTCCTGGAACGAGCGGTATTTTGTAGGTTTTCATCGCTTTCACTCCTTCGGCGTCTCGCGCGCGGCGGGACGCATATCGCGTATATAGAAAAAGCGCCGGAGCGTTGCACTCCGGCACTTCGTTGTTGGGTTCGTTTTTCTATGAATTTTTTCTAAGCGAGCGATGCAAGGTGCTGCTGCACGGCGGCCTTGACTCTGTTGCCGTCGGCCCGGCCTTTGACGGCGGCCATTACTTTTCCCATCACCTTGCCCATGTCCTTCGGCCCCTTGGCTCCCGCCTCTCCGGCGATTTTCGCCACAAGCTGCGCGATCTCCTCGTCGGACATCTGCGCGGGCTGGTAGGACTCGAGAACCTTCGCTTCTGCGAGCTCGCGCTCTGCGCGGTCGTCAGCCCCGCCGCTCTTGTACATCTCGGCGGCTTCGACTCGCTGCTTTATAAGGCGGCGCACGAGAATGAGAACGTCCTCGTCCGTCAGCTCCTTATCTTTTCCCTTCTCTACCTGCATAAGCTGTATCGAGGATTTGAGCATACGGAGGACGGAAAGTTTTAGCTCGTCTTTATTCTTCATAGCGGCGACTAGGTCGCTCTGCACTCTAACCGCAAGGTCGGACATTAATAATCAGACCTCCTGCCTCTGTTTCGTGCCATCTCGGCCTTCTTACGTTTCTTGATTTCGCTGGGTTTTTCGTAATGTTCATGCTTCTTTGCCTCACGAAGCACGCCCACCTTCCGGATCTCTCTTTTAAAACGCTTGAGGGCATCTTCTATCGACTCATTGTCGCGTCTAGTTACGGTGGTCATCAACATTCCCCCCTTTCGTTCAGCTGGGGATCAACACCTAAGCGAAATGTCTGAGAGTATCCGCCCGATCTCAATCTCTGCGAAAATAATATCTGCATATTAAGTGGGGTAAATAAAGGTTTTGTCAATAATCACAAACGCGACAATTCGGCTTCAGCGGCGCTCCTCCAGAAATTTCTCCGCGTCGTCGAGCCCGCGGAAGCCTCGGCGTTTGAGGCCGTTCTCTATAATCAGCTCTGCGTAGCTCACGCCGCGTGCTTCAAGCTCCGCTATGTGCGCGCCGAGCAGGCGCAGCGTCTTCTCGGAATATGTCAGAAGCTCGCCGAGCTGGTAGGTCTCTATCGACGTTTCGCCCTCGCCGCTGTGCAGCGGGCGCGCATGCGACGCGACGAGCGGATAGCGCGCGGCGAACGCTTCGTTCTGCGGCGCGAGCTTTTCTACGATCGCGCGGGCGAGCGAGAGTTTTTCTTCGGAGACCGGCGGAAGCTGCGCGGCGAGCGCGCGGTTTTCCTCCGGCGCGTCTATGCACATCATGTAGCCGTACTTCTCCGCGAGCGGGTTGCGCCCAGCCGCGCGCGCCGCCGTCAAATCGGCGCGCCAGCTTTCAAGCGCCGCTTCGTTCCACGCCTCGTACTGGCTTCCGCGCATCGCCCGGAACGTCCTGAAATCGTCCTGGCACGGCGCGCGTCCGCCTTCGTTCTGTACTGTGTCGAAAAACGCCCATTCGAGCGCGATTATCTCGTTTATCAGATCTTCCATAATCATCCCGCCGTTACGCTGAGTTTTCGCAAGTATTCGCTTTTTATGCGGCGCGTCGTCTCTACGGCCTGCGCGACGAGGAACGGGTCGTCGGAGGACGCGAGCCCCTGCGCCGCAAGTTCCGCGCGCACACGCGCGCATATCGATTCTATCAGGTTTTCGTGTTTCGCGCCCGGTTCGTAAAGCGCGGAGATTTCGGCCGCCGCCTCTGATAGCTTAGGCAGTTCCGAAGCGCTGCGCCAAAGCCACTTATAGTATGGCGCGTAGCGGCGGTTCAGCAGATGGAGCGCGGAGAGCGCGGCCTTCGTAAATTCGGGGGTTTTTCGGTTGTGGGGGTGGTGGCGGTGGTTCTCTTCTCTTGCGGCCCCCCCCCCCCCCCCCCGCGACGGCGTCGCCGCGTTTCGCCGTCCGCGGGTAGTTGTACTGTCCCGCCTGCGCCATGGTAAAGAGGCGCGCGGCCAGCTTTTTGAGCCGGACTTCCTCCGGGTAGCACGGCAGCAGCGCTTCGCGCATGCGCGTGAACTCGCCCAGAGGGTCGTCGAATACAGCGCCGCTTGTCGCTGCGGCAAGCGCGTGCTCTGGGACGCGCAGCCACGCGGCTTCGCTTTCGGGGATTCCGCGGCAGCCTGTGAAGCGCGCGTAGAAGTCCCCTATCCGCGCGACGCCGACGCGGCCCGCGCTCTGCGGCGTGACTATGCGGCGGAAGCCCATAAATTCGGCCGGCAGCTCCGTGTAGAAGCGGCGCAGCTCTTCGCCGAATTCCGCGTAATCTTCGTCGGTGAGCCAGAGGCAGAAACTGGGGCCGAAATCGTGGTCGCGCGAGATTTCATCGTCGAAGCCGAGGCACTCGGAGCCTTCGCCAGCGAGCCCTACGGCTATGCGTTCAGCGCGCGCGCCGAACCGCCGCCGCAGCTCTTCGCGCGCGCAGCGGCGGTAATATTCGCGGCAGAGTTCGAGCCCCTTCATCGCACGCCCCCCGAGGGACCGGCGAGCGCGCGGTATTTTGCCGCTTCGTCAGCCATGCCCGCGGCTTCGAAGCACTTCGCGCAGCTGCGGCAGGCCGCGGCGTAGTTCGCGGTGCGCCCGAAGACGCGCTCTACGGCCTCCGCGCTCTTCGCAAAATATTCCGCGGCGCGCGCGTATTCGCCGCGCATATATTCGAGCTGCCCGCGGCACGAGAGCGCGCTCGCGGCGTGCGGGTCGCCTGGGGCAGCGGCATATATCCCTTCGGCGCGCGCGAGCAGCTTTTCCGCCTCGTCGGGATTTTTTTGAGCGAGCAGGCAGAATGCCATGTTTGTGCAGCAGGTTGCGATTTCTATCTCGTCGCCGGCCGGCGAGAGCAGCGCGAGGGAGCGGCGGAAATATCCCAGAGCCTCGCCCGCGCGTCCTGCGCGCATGAGGGCCTGCGCCATGTTGTTGTAGAGGCTCGCGAAGCGGTAGTCGTCCGGCGCTATCGTCTTTTCGTAGATTTCGGCGACGCGGGCGTAGAGCGCGAGGGCTTCGCCGGTTTGGCGGAAGGCCGTTTTCGCGGTCGCGTAATTTAAGAGCGCCGTCGCGTATTCGCCGCTTTCGGCTAGGCCGAGCGATTCCAGCAGGAAAAGCGCGCGCTCCGCCGAGGCGAAGCTCTTCTCCGGTTCGCCGAAGACGCGCCAGTATCCGGTCAGCTCGCCGCGCAGCGATGCCTCCGCAGCCGCGTCGTCCTCGCTGGACGCTGCGTCCGCGGCCTCGGATAAAAATTCGCCCGCCTCGCGCCTCCGTCCCGCCGCGAGCATCGCGTCGTACTCGGCGAGAATTTTTGACACTTCCACAGAAAATCCCCCTTCCGCCTAAATTACGGAAATTTCTTCGGAGAAGCCCGCGCGCGGCGTCTCCGCGGCGAAGAGCGTCTCGTCCGCGTAATGCGCCGGCGTCAGCCTCAGTTCTTCGTTCACGCGCGCGCCGCAAGCCGGGGCCTCTGCGCGTATGTAGTTGCGCGTGAGGCCGCGCGCCGCGCCGTTTTTGATTTCTTCGGCGAGTATCGTCACTTCGCGCCTGAGCCAGCGCGAACAGAATTTTTCGTGAAGCTCCGCCGCCGCTTCGAGCGCCTCGGCGGTCCGCTCTTTGAGCTCCGCCTCAGGAACGGACGGCATCGAAGCCGCCTTCGTGCCGCCGCGCGGCGAGTAGGGGAATACGTGGATTTTGCCGAACCCCACGGATTTTATGAAGCCTAGGCTGTTTTTGAAAGCCGCGCGGCTCTCGGTCGGGAAGCCTATCATCAGGTCTGTGCTTATGTGCAGCGCGTCACCGAGCGCGTCGCGCGCCCGTTCCGCTATTTTTGCGAATTCGTCTGGCGTGTAGCCGCGCCTCATATCGGCGAGCACGCCCGCGTCTCCCGACTGGAGCGGCATGTGCAGGTGCTCGCAGAAGGCCGGTGTCTCGGCGAGCGCGGAGAGCAGCGCGCCGTCGACCGCGAAGGGCTCTACCGAGCCGAAACGCAGCCTCCGGAGCTTCGGCAGCGCGCCTATGCGCCGCACGAGCTCGGGGAGGTTTTCGTAAAGGCCGAGATGTATGCCGGTCAGCACGATTTCCGGGCAGCCGGACTCCGTTATGCGCCGCGCCTCCTCGACGGCCTCGTCCATCGGACGCGAGACCGGCCTGCCGCGCACGAACGGGACTATACAGTATGCGCAGCAGTGCGCGCAGCCGTCCTGCACTTTGAGGAAGGCGCGCGTGTGCAGTCGCGGCCTGTCGAGCGAGAGCGCGTCCCAGTTTTCGTCGGTCATGATTTTTTCGTTGATTTCGCAGAAGCGCGGCGCGCCCGCGAGCCGTTCCGCGATCAGCCGCGGCAGCGTATATTTGCGCCTGTTGCCTATCGCGATGTCGAGGCCGAGTTCTTCAGCCTCGCGCGCCGTCATCTTCTGCGTGCTGCATCCGCAGGCCGCGACGACCGCGTCCGGGTGCTCGCGCCTCGCGCGGCGGATGAGCTTGCGGCATTTGCGGTCGGCGACCGCTGTTATCGCGCAGGTGACTATCACGACGACGTCCGGCGATTCGTCGTCACGCCTCGCGCCGCGAGCTTCGAGCGCAGCGGCTATCGCCTCGCCCTCGTACTGGTTCGTGCGGCAGCCCTGTATCTGGATTGAAAATTTTTTGTCTGAAAGGATGTCCGTCATGTCTTTAATAAACGCGCGTCGCCCCGTCGTCGACGGAACGGCGCGCCCTGTCTTCGGATTTTTGCGGCGCGTGCGCGCCGGTTATATTTCGCGTATCTTTCCCATCGCTTTGAACAGCTCGCGCATCGGCCCGGCGAGCAGTTTCTGGCGTTCGTTGAATATTTTCTCGTACTTCGCCGCGTTCTTCGCGTCCGGCTCGAAGCGCCCGCGGAAGGTTATCCACTCGCGCATCGTCTCGCGGATGTCTGAGATGTCGCCGACCGCGTAGGCCGCGACGGCGGCGTCCGCCATAAGGCCGCCCTCGCTGCGTGCCGGGATGTTATAGGCGCCGCGCAGGATGTCGGCCTTGATCTGAGTCCAGAGCGGGCTCTTGCTGCCGCCCTCGGTGCCGATTATCTCGTCGAGCGGGATTCCGCATTCGCGGTATATTTTAATCATCTGCGCGTATTCGAAGGCTATCGCTTCGAGTATCGCGCGCCACATCGAGGCGCGGTCCGCGGAGCCGAAGAGCCCCGCAAAGACGCCGCAGGCTCCAGGCGTGTCCGGACCTGCGCCCTGTAGGTAAGGATAGAAGAGCAGGCCGTTCGCCCCAGCGGGAACGTTCGCCGCGAGTTCATCCATCTCAGCGTAGAAGAGCGGGTCGCCCGCGCGTCCAGCGACGCGGTCGCGGAACCAGCGCAGCGAAAGGCCGCCCGCGCGTATCATGCTCCAGTAGAAATAGGAATCTTCGAGAGTTCCCGTCGCGAACATCATGCCCGGCGCGTTCGTGATTCGTTCGTCTGGCGCGTCGACCGCGACTGCGAATATCGAGGCGGTGCCCGCCACGTCGGTCGCGAGCCCCGCTTCTAGCAGCCCCGAGGCGAGAGCCGACTGCATCGTGTCGCCCGCGCCGGCCGCTATCGGTATGCCGGCTCGCAGCCCCATCTTCGCCGCCTCTTCGGGGCAGAGGAAGCCGACGATGTGCCACGGTTTCACGATTTGCGGAAGGATCTCCATCGGGATGCCGAGCTCGTCCATCTGGCGGCGCGACCATCTGCGCTCGCGCGCGTCGTAGCCGATGAGCCAGCCGGACATCGTAGCCCAGTCGAGGAAGGCTTCGTCCGCGCGCAGCCCCGCGAGCGTGCCGAGGACGAACGGGCCGTTGTTGACGACCTTGACGGCCTTCTCGCGGAAGCCCGCGTAGTGGTTGAGGAACCAGCGCAGGATAAGCGGAGGCATGAACTCGTCCACTATCGCGTTCGCGCTCTCCTTGACCCATACCGGTTTCGCATGTGCGCGCACGTAGGCCGCCTCGCCCGCGGCGCGGTTGTCGAGGTAGGAGACGAACGGAGTGACGGGCCGCCACTCCTCGTCGATGCCGACTATGCCGCAGATGATTCCGCTCGCCGTTATAGCGCGTATCTCGGCGGGGTTGACGCCGGACTTCGATATGCACTCGCGCACGCCCTCGCGCACGTTCTCGACGAAGCCGTTCGCGTCCATCTCAGCCCAGCCCGGCTTAGGATAGGAGATTTTATTCTCGCGGTAGGCTTCGGCGACGCGCGTGGCGTCGAGCGAATAAATCGCCGTCTTCGTCCCCATCGTGCCGCAGTCGAAGACGACGTAATACTGTCCCATGACTTACTCCTCGCGCGGCTTCAGCAGCGCGCGCATGTCGATCAGGCTCCAGTCCTGCACGCCGGGGAGCTTGAACCAGAGCTCGTAGCGCTCTGGCACGACGACGAGCTGGTAGACGGTCATGTCCGTAGTAGCGCCGAGGTCCTCGATGCGCGTGTCCATGATGTCCTTCATGACCTTGTCGTTGATAGTGCCCTTGAAGTGCTTCGCCAGAGTCAGCAGGTTTGTGCGGCGCGTGCGCGTCATCCAGAAGCGTTTGTCGTCGGGACGCGGAAGCCCCCACGAAAACTCGGTGAAGTGGTTCGTCAGCACCGTGAGGCCGAGTCGCGAATGCGACTCGCGGCGCTTGACCTCGAAGACGGGCCACTCGAAGCAGCGCGCCGTCTGCCCGTCGGCGACTCCGACGATGTAGGCGAAGTTCGCCTTAGTCGTCTTGAAGAAACTCTCGATTTCGTCGAGCGTCGAGGCTTCGAGCAGGAAGCTGAAAAGCTCTGCGACCGCGGGCACCCGGCTGTCGTACCAGAGGGCGCCGCCCGAGGGCATACCGTTGTTGAGTTCGAGGAAGATCCCCTTCTCGTTCATGCCGTTGACGGCGTATATTTCGCCCGCGTAGCCGAGCGTCGCGACGGAAAGCGAGCCGTCGCCGGGGTGGAAGCATGCGAGCACGAGGTCGTCGTCAAGCTCGCGGAACCACGGCAGATAGTCGTAGTTGCGCCCGTAGACGAGCGGCCCGTCCGAGTAGTCGCCCCAGACGGCGATGCCCGAACACTGCTGCTGCTCGAGCGACTGGGCGGCGATGACCTCTATGGCGTTCACAGCCTTGAGCTCGTCGAGCGTGAGCCCGGAGGTCTCGCTCATGCCGCGTATCAACGACTTGAATTTATAAGGATAGTTCGCGAAGAACTTGGATGCGGTCAGCGCCAGCTCCTCCGCGTTCTCCGCCGCGGCGGTCAGCCGCCCTATGCCGCGCTCGTAAATGTCGCGCAGCTCGCCGGCCATCAGCGCGCCGTACTGGCGTCCCATCTCGCGCCACGTGCCGCTGAGCTCTATAATGCTTAACTTGCCGTTTTTAGTTTTTGAGCCCTTTTCAAAAGTGTCCATGAATCAGCCTCCCATCATTGCCGGTCGTGCTATTATTATACAATGGCGTCGTTCTTAGAGAATATGCGTTTTGAAAAATACGAAGGAGGCGCGCGCATGGGCGAGAGCATCAACGCTGCGGAGGTTAAAAAAATCCTTGAGGACAACGAGGAGCGGCTGCGGCGCTACGTCTCGCTGCTCGTCAAGGCGAACGAGCTGGCGCGCCTTACGGGGCCGTCCGACGAAGATACGCTCTGGCGCGCGCACGTGGCCGACTGCGCCTCAGCTGTGCCGCTGCTGCCCGAGCGCGGCGCGGTCATAGACGTAGGCACGGGCGGCGGCCTTCCTGGAATCGTATGGGCGGTCTGCCGCCCCGGCCTGAAGGTGACGCTGCTCGACAGCATCACGCGCAAGTGCGCGCTCGTCGATAAAATAGCCGCGGCGATGGGGCTCGCGAACGTCTCCGTCGTCTGCTCGCGCTCAGAGGATTACGCGAAAAAGCAATGCGAGAAGTTCGACGCGGCGGCGGCGCGCGCTGTGTGCGCGTCCGGCGTGCTCGCGGAATATCTGACGCCGTTCGTGAAGCGCGGCGGGCGTCTGCTCGCCTTCAAAGGGCCGAAGGCCGCCGAAGAGCTCGCGCCCGCGGAGGGGAAATGGAAGTCGCTCGGCCTCTCCGAGCCGCGGCTCGTAAGCTACGCGCTCGAGGATATGGAGCGGTGCGTCGTCGTATGGGACAAGGCCGCGCCGACGCCGAAAGGAATCCCGCGCCGTCCCGGCATGGCGGAGAAATTCCCGTGGTATCTCGCGAGCGCGAAGAAGAAATGAAAAAATTCGCGGCGCGCGAATACATGTGCGCCGCGTGAAATTTACGAAAGCGCGGCGAACTCACGCCGCCTGTATAAAACGCACGAAAAAGCTCCCGCGAGAAGCGGGAGCGATTTTTTTGTCTTCGCGCGCTTGAGGCGCGCGCCGTTATTCGTCGAATATCGAGACGATTTCGCCTTCGAGGATGCGGTTCGTGTTCTTCACCGCGCAGAAATTGCCGCACATGCTGCAGGTGTCCTCTTTCTCTGGCTTCGACGACGCGCGGTAGCGGCGCGCCTTCTCCGGGTCCATCGCGAGCTCGAACATTTTGTCCCAGTCGAGGCGCTTGCGCGCTTCACTCATCTTGTAGTCCCACTCCGCGGCTCCGGGCACGCCCTTCGCTATGTCCGCCGCGTGCGCCGCGATGCGCGCAGCTATGATTCCTTCCTTTACGTCGTCCACGTCAGGCAGGCGCAGATGTTCGGCTGGCGTCACGTAGCATAGGAACGCCGCGCCGCACGACGCCGCAATCGCGCCGCCTATCGCCGAGGTGATATGGTCGTAGCCTGGCGCGACGTCGGTGACTATCGGGCCTAGCACGTAGAACGGCGCGCCGTGGCAGAGGGTCTTTTCGATCTCCATGTTCGCCGCGATTTGATTGAGCGGCATATGCCCCGGCCCTTCAATCATGATCTGCACGTCGAGCGCCCACGCGCGCTTCGTCAGTTCGCCGAGCGTTATCAGCTCGCCTATCTGCGGCGCGTCGGTCGCGTCGGCTATGCAGCCGGGGCGGCAGGCGTCGCCGAGGCTCAGAGTCACGTCGTACTCGCGGCAGATTTCAAGAATTTCGTCGAAGCGCTCGAAGAATGGATTTTCCTTCCCGGTCATCTCCATCCACGCGAACATTATCGAGCCGCCGCGCGAAACGATGTTCGTGAGGCGTTTGTTGCGCTTGAACTTCGCGGCGTTGTCGCGGTTGAGGCCGCAATGTATCGTCATGAAGTCAACGCCGTCTTCCGCGTGCATGCGCACGATGTCTATCCATTCGTCTGTCGTTATCTGCGCGAGCGGCTTGTGGTAGTAGACGACCGCGTCGTATATCGGCACAGTGCCGATCATCGCTGGACAGTTCTCCGTGAGGTAACGGCGGAATTTGCGCGTGTCTCCGAATGAGCTGAGATCCATTATCGCTTCCGCGCCCATGTCGACGGCGCTCTTCACCTTCGCGAACTCCATCTCCATGTCCGTCATGTCGCGCGAGGTCCCGAGGTTCACGTTTATCTTCGTCTTGAGCGCCGCGCCGACCGCGCTCGGCGATATGCTCTTGTGCAGCTTGTTGCACGGGATTATCGCGCGCCCCTCCGCCATCTGACGCATGAGCTCTGCGGGGGCGATCCCCTCTTTTGCCGCGGCGGCCTCCATCTCCTTAGTGATTACGGAATTTCTCGCCGCTTCCATCTGCGTTGCGTAAGCCATAGCGTTCACTCTCTTTCGCAAAAAATAAGCGGGGAACGCCTGCACGGGCGCTCTCCGCTAAAAGACTGCCTCAGCCAAATCTTCCTACGGCGGCATTACCCGCGTCAGGTTCAAGGGTCGAAGCTGCGCGCTTCCTCTCAGCCCGTAGTCCGGGCTCCCCCGCTTGCCTGCGCCTATTAGAGCATCGGAGCGCGGCTTTGTCAACACGCGCGCGTGCGCGGCGCGACGAAAAATTTTCACACACCGCCAGCGTTTGGTAGTAGAATAAAAGCCAAGTGCCTTTATACAATTCCCGCAACGGGGAGAGGAGTTTATAAAAATGGACATCGCAGAAGAGATACGCAATTTCCGGGCCGAGGGCATAAGCGCGGAGGGAGCAGCGAAACTCGCTGAGGCTGCGCGGCGCGCGCGCATGTGGGCCGTCGTCGCGACGTCGGCGGCTAATAGCGGCCATCCGGCCGGCGCGCTGTCTTCGATGGATATATATATCACGCTGCTAGGCGTGGCGAACGTCTCGCCGGAGCTTGCCGACTCGCTTGAGCGCGACCGCATCGTCGTGAGCCACGGCCACACCTCCGCCGGTTTCTACGCCGCGCTCGCCGAGTATGGCTTCTTCGACGCGAAGGAGATGGCGGCGAACTTCCGCCGCACCGGCAGCCCGTACCAGGGACATGTCGAGCGCGACGTTCCCGGTGTGGACTGGGGGACTGGCAACCTTGGGCAGGGGCTCTCGGCCGGCGTCGGCTTCGCGCTCGCGGCCCGCGCCCGCGGCTCGAAGGCGCGCACGTGGGTCGTCATGGGCGACGGCGAGCAGGTCAAAGGACAGATAGCGGAGGCGCGCCGCATAGCTGTGAAGGAAAAACTGTCCAGCCTCGCGGCGATAGTCGACTGGAACGATATACAGATCAGCGGACGGCTTGAAGATGTTATGCCGGTCGACATCCGCGCGCTCTGGGCAGCAGACGGCTGGAAGGTGATCGAGTGCGGCGGCCACGACTACGCGGAGCTCTACAGGGCGATGAAGGAGGCGGCGGCCTCGGACGTTCCGGCGGTCGTCCTATGCCATACGACGATGGGCAAAGGAGTCTCATTCATGGAGAATACGCCGGATTACCACGGGAAAGCGGCCTCCGGCGACAAACTCGAAACCGCGCTTAGAGAACTCGGCGGGAATATGGAAATATTCAACGCCGTCCTCGAAGCGCGCAAGGGACCGCTGCCGAAGGGGCGCTGCGTGAAACACGAAGCCGCGCATCTCGACCCCGGCACGCCGCGCACATACACGAAAGAAGATAAGAAAGATAACCGCGGGGCATTCGGCAAGGCGCTTGCAGAAGTCGGCGAGCTCAACCACGGAAAGGCCGGCGCAACGCCGATACTCGTCTTCGACTGCGACCTCGCCGGTTCCGTCAAGGTTGACGGTTTCGCTAAGGCCTGCCCCGACGAATTTATAGAGGCTGGCATACAGGAACACTCTACGGCTACCGCGGCAGGCGCCGCATCGTCTGCCGGAGTAGTAGCGGTGTGGGCCGACTTCGGCGTATTCGCGAGCGACGAGGTCTATAACCAGCAGAGGCTCAACGATATCAACCGCGCCGGCATCAAGACGGTTCTTACGCATACCGGACTCGACGTAGGCGAGGACGGCATGACGCATCAGTGCATCGACTACGTCGGACTCTTCCGCAATACATTCGGCTGGCGCGTCGTCGTCCCCGCAGACCCGAACCAGACCGACAGGGCGACGCGCTGGATGCTGGCACAGCCCGGCAACGTATGCCTCGCGATGGGACGCAGCACGCTGCCTGTCGTACTTAAAGAGAACGGCGAGCCGTTCTTCGGCGGCGATTACGAATTCCGCGACGGCGTTATAGACGTACTGCGCGACGGCAAGGACGTGACGATACTCACGATGGGACACCTCGCGGGGCGCGCCGTCGAAGCCGCCGAGTCCCTCGCGAAGGAGGGGATCAGCGCGAAAGTGCTGCACTGCGCGACGCCGCTCTCGATGGACGCTGCAAAATTATTCGAGCTCGTAGGCTCGACGCCGCTGCTCACAGCCGAGGACCATCACGCGGACACCGGCATCGGCTCGATAGCCGCGCTCGCCTTCGCGCGCGCCGGCAAAGCCGTCAAAATCAAGAACCTCGGCGTGACGCGCTACGGCTTCTCTGGGCCGAACAAGGAAGTGCTCGCCGACATGGGCCTCTGCGCCGATGGCATAGCGGCTGCGGCGAAGGAACTTCTCAATGATTAAAGAAGGCGACTTAGTTTTTATCTGGAATCCGAAAAAGGGCGACAGTTTCCTCATCAAGGTCCAGCCTGGACAGTCGCAGGGGACGCACTTCGGACAGATAAAGCATTCAGAAATTATGGAGCACAGCTACGGCGAGGGAATCCGTACGCCTAAGGGGCAGGTCTACTATCTTCTGCGTC
>URAG01000017.1 GCA_900545755.1 uncultured Cloacibacillus sp.
ATGCTGTAGCGGCGCGTCGTGACGGGGCCGAGCGTCCTTGCGACGCCTGCGGGCGAACCGATAACGAGAGTTTTACCGGAAACGGAATATGAAAGGCCGTACATGCGCAGCAGATAGCCGAAGACCTCGCGAAACGGCGCACCGGAGAACGAGATTGTGGTCGGTGGATTTGGCACTGACGGGTCGAGGATTAGGTTGAGGCCGCGCAGCTTCGCGAGCATCCTGAAAACGTCGCGCAGGGCGGCGTCGCGCAACTCGATCGTGACAGGCTCTGAAACCGAGAACGGATCGTCCGGCGGCAGAAGCTTAGGTTTCGGAACAGACGGCGGAGGCACGTCTGGCGGCGTTTCGAGAATCAGCCTGTGGCGGCTTGAGCCCGCCATACCGGAAAAGCTTTTGACGGCGAGGCGGCGTGGGCCGACGATCTCCATAAGGACGCCGTCGCCGGACGGCGAGACGCGGATTTCGTCGACGAGCGGAATATCCTCGTAGCGCCGTGTCCAGCGTCCGCTTCTGTCTTTCTCTATCTTAAGCACATCCCAGCCGAAATCGTCCCACCAGTCCTTGCGGTCAGTGTTCTGCGGGAAACGCGCGCCGCGCCAGTAAAGCGCTATCGCCGCGCCGCGCCCGTCCCACGCATCGGGAAGAGGCATATCAGTTCCGCGAAGCTCGACAAGCACCTGGCAAGCCCCTATCTGGTGCAGGCGTATGCCTTCGATAAGCGGCGCGGCCGCGACGGTTTTTCTTGCTGTTGCGGTTACTGCACGCGCTTCGCTGCATAACGCAAATGTGGAAAGCAAAACTGCTGCAAACGCAGCGGCATATATTACAAGCCCGCGGCGTATTCCCTGTCCGCCCATCGCCACGTCACTCCGTCTGCGTTTATCTTCACGACGCGTCCATTGCCGCCGCCAAAGCTCTCTCCTGCTCGATATATTTTCCCGGCTTCTTCTCCGTCTATGTCGAGCACGCACACGCTTTCGCCGCCAAGCACAGCTAGCGCCCTGAGGACAACCGTCGGTACATAGCCTGGCAGGCCGCGCGCATCGGCAGCCTCCATCGAAAAGTTCGCAGGAAAAACAGGAGAAAGGATCACCGCCGCGCCATTGTTTCCAGCGACGTCGCCGGCTTTTACGAAATCTTCATAAAGCGCTCGGTCAAGGGCTAATCTCTTCGCCTCGTCCACGGCTTCAGAATCAATCGACGAATTGGAGGAAACCGGTGCATTTGCCACACATTCCGCTGCGATACGCACCGCGGCGTAAAGCATGAAAAGCGACGACGCAAAAAGCAGAACTGCAACGGCGGCGCTTCTTGCGTAGATATCGGCAAATCCGCCGCCAGTCTGGCGCATCCGCGCCAAGAATTTTTCTAAATTCTTAGTACCAAGCGTCACTTTTCCACGCCGCCCCCTTCCGCTGTACGCGTCGAAAGTTCAACAGAATATATGACTTTACCGCCTTCTCGTGCTTCAATTAAAAGCCGCGATACTCGCGCTACATA
Source organism: uncultured Cloacibacillus sp. (assembly GCA_900545755.1). Taxonomy (GTDB): domain Bacteria; phylum Synergistota; class Synergistia; order Synergistales; family Synergistaceae; genus Caccocola. Next base: position 1,504 of record URAG01000017.1, read on the forward strand.
CCTGAAATCGCGAAGCGACAGCAAAAAACGCCGCAGCCCGGTATATTCCGCAACGCCGGATATTTTAAACGCCGCCTCAGAGCCGCGCTCCCCCGCGACGCCGGATATCCGCGCATCGTCCAAACCGCTTGCAGCAAGCGCCGACAACAGCGCGGCGTAGAATTTATTAGCCGAATCTGGACGCAACGGAACATTAACGGCGCCTGCATGCGATATTTTTTCATATCGCGCCAGCTCGCTCTCACGCGCATCAGCCGCCGCGCGCAAAGCCGCGGACTCGCGCAGCCCGGCGTTCGCCGAGCGATACTCGCCGCGGAGAAAACTAAGCGTCAAAAACCCGGCAGACGCCGTTAAAACGGCAAGCGCCGCAGCGGCAAGCAAGCGGAGGCGAAACTCTCTATCTGCCGCCATCACACGGCAGACTTCCATGTCAATTCAGAACCAGCGCTTACTGCTGCGTTCACCGAGAGCAAAACTTCCCTGACGCTGCGCAGCTTCACGTCGAGAGAAAAAATCTTTATCTCCGCGCCGCAGCGCTCCGCCGAAGTCACGGCGGGAATGCCTACCTTCTCTACGGCTGGCAGCCGCGCAACGGCATCCGCGAACAGCAGCACGCCGCGGTCTGACAACGCGACGCCTTTAAGCAGAGCGGAGGCCAAGGAAATTTCTATATATTCGACTGTCATACTGTCATTTTGACAAGCAGCGACGCCGTCAAGAAATTCCAACACTGCCGCGCCGCTGAGAATGAAATCGACATCTTCCGCAGCGCGCAGGCTTTCTGCGCGAAGATCCTTCAACTCCGCACTCGCTGCAGCGGCACGAGCCTCATACATTTCATTCACATCATGCAAATCTTCGAGATTGGCTATTCTATAAAACGCGCTTCCTGCCGTCGCAATGAAAACAGCCACGCATAATACAAAAAGACAGAACGACGCGGCGCAGACTAAGCACGCGCGTTTGGCCGCAAGAGCTTCTGCTCCGTCTATCCGGTCAGGACGAAGGTCAAGCTTAACCGTCATATTCTCTGAGGGCAAGTCCGAGAGCAGCCATCCAGCCCTCTTCATATGGAAAATCCAGTCCGAAACGCCGCTCTGGGAAAATCACGTTCACGTCATGCTTCGGGAAGCGGTCGTCGAGGGCGGCGCGTAGGCGCGCCGACGCGCCAGGACCGAAAAGATGTATTTTGTCGAATTTAAAGCCTTCGTTGCGCGAAAGGCCGAACTCGACCGAACCGCGCACGTCGTCCGCCAGCGCAGCGGCGCTCTCGTCGAGAGAATCGCCCGCACCGTCAAAAGCAACTGATTTATTCCTGTAAAATATTCCGCGCCTGCGCCACGAAAAGATGACCAGCAGATTCTCAGCGCCGACGTAAACATAAACGCAGCCGTCGCCTCCTCCAGACATCTGAGACACGGCGCGCTCGATCGCAACCTGCTCCGGCTCCATAGCAGCAAACCTCATGCCGCAGCCGCGCGCCGCTCCATAGACAGCTTCCGCCTGCGCACGCCGCGACGCAGATACGACAAATCGGCGCTCGCACGAGCCGCCGCCTGTTGGATAATCTATTTCGTCCAGGTCGAAAACGCAGTCGTCCCCGCTGAACGGAAAATGCCTCTCGACTTCATATTTGAACGCTCTCCGCGCCTCGTCGCGAGTAAGCCCCGGCATAGCCGCAACGCGCAGGAGCGAAGCGTTCATAGGCACGGCAAAATTCACGCGGCGACAGCGCGAGAGCTCCAAGGAATCTGCGACAAAGCGAAATATATCCTTCAATTCTCTCTCCGAAGCAGAAAAAAGCGAGCCGCCGCGCGTGGCGAAAGGAGGAAGCTTCGCCGAGGACGACGCCGAGACCTTGACGTTTTCGCCATCGCCTTCAAGCGCCAGGTATACATAAGAACCGTTCCCGACATAGAGGCCCGCCGATACGTTTTTCCCACCAAACAGCACGGCATCAGCCTCCTAACAAATACAAATAAAAATATTCGGAACTTTATCGGATTATATAATATGCCGAACTCTGCCGCAAGAGCGCCGATAAGAACGGCTTGTTATCATCTGCCGGTCATGCCGGCAATGCGAAGAGCGCCCCCCAATTGTGGGCCGCGCTGTTGGGATTTTTGCCTGCGCTTTAGCTTATCTTGCTACCGGCCGGGATTGAGTCGTCCATTACGGTTAGGAGCGTCAGGACTTCACAGCGGCTTTCGGGGCTTTCAGCGGCCAGGAGCATTCCATTGCTCTGGACGCCGCGGAACTTCGCGGGCTTGAGGTTGCAGAGGACTATTATTTTTTTGCCTTCAAGCTCTTCTGGCTTATAGTGCTCGCGGATGCTCGACACTATAACGCGCTTCTCGTTGCCGAGGTCGAGGTTCAGTATGTAGAGCTTGTCGGCTTTCGGCACAACCTCGACCTTTTCGACGAGTGCGACGCGGAGGTCAAGTTTTGCGAAGTCGTCGTACTCTATCTGCGGTTTCGGCTCCTGATATTTGAAGAAAGCCGTAGGGTCAAGCTTAGCGCGTTTTTCGAGGTCACGCTGCTCTTTCTCTTTCTTCCACTTTTCAATATCGATGCGCGGGAAGAGGATTCCGCTGCGGTTGACCTTTACGCCGTCTCCACCCTTACCCCATTTCCACGCTGCGCGCGCGCCGTCCGCCGGCTCGCCTTCGAGGCCGAGCTGGCCCCAGATACGCGCAGCCGTCTCAGGCATAAATGGAGCGACGAGTATCGCAGTGAGGCGCAGGGCTTCCCAAAGTGTGCGGAGCACCGCGTCGAGGCGCTCGACGTCACCTTCGCGTCCGAGCTTCCACGGCTCGGTCTCATCTATGTATTTGTTGGCGCGGCTGACGAAGGCCCAAAGCGTCTTGAGCGAGTCGTCGAAGGCGAAGCGGTCGAGCAGCGCGTCCATATCTGCGGCGGTTCTTTCGCCGAGAGCTTCGATCTCCTTATCAAGCTCAGTCTGCCCGCCGAATGCCGGAAGCATTCCAGCACGGTATTTGTCGATCATCTGGAGCGAGCGTGAGAGCAGATTGCCGAGGTCGTTCGCAAGGTCTGAGTTGATGCGCTGGACGAGCGCGAGCTCGGAGAAGTCGCCGTCATGTCCGAAGGGGACCTCGCGGAGCAGGAAGTAGCGGAAGGTGTCTACGCCGTAGAGTTTTTCCATTTCAAAAGGATCGACGACGTTGCCGAGGGATTTCGACATTTTTTCGCCTTCGACGGTCCACCAGCCGTGGGCAAATACGCGGACTGGCGGCGTAAGCCCGAGCGCCATAAGCATCGCGGGCCATATCACGCAGTGGAAGCGGATGATGTCCTTGCCGACAAGGTGATGCGCCGCAGGCCAGTATTTTTCCCATTTCGCGCCTGGCTCTGGGAAGCCGAGCGCCGAGATGTAGTTGATGAGCGCGTCGAACCAGACGTAGATGACATGCTTTTCGTCGCCCGGGAGCGGTATTCCCCACTTGAGCGTCGTGCGCGATATGGACTGGTCGCGCAGGCCGCTCTTTATGAAGCTGACAACTTCGTTGTAGCGTTCTTTTGGCATGATCGCGTCAGGGTGCTCTTCATAGAATTTGAGAAGCGGCTCCGTGTATTTCGAGAGGCGGAAGAAGTAGGTCTCCTCCGTCATCTTAGTGAGCGGCCTGTGACAGTCAGGGCAGGTCTGTCCTTCGGCCATCTGCGCCTCAGGCACGTAGGTCTCGCAGGGGACGCAGTACCAGCCCTCGTATTCGCCCTTATAGATGTCGCCAGAGGCCATGAGGCGGCGGAATACCTCCTGCACGACCTTCTCATGGCGTGGCTGCGTAGTACGGATGAAGTCGTCGTTCTGAATGTTGAGCGTTTTCCAGAGGCGCTCGAAGTTCTGCACGACCTCGTTGCAGAGCTCTATCGGAGTTATGCCTTTCTTCTCCGCGACCGTCTGTATTTTCTGTCCATGCTCGTCGGTGCCTGTAAGGAAATAGCTGTCGTCCCCTCCTGACTTATGCCAGCGGTTCAGAACGTCCGCCGCTATCGTCGTGTATGCGTGGCCTATGTGGGGCACGTCGTTGACGTAGTATATCGGCGTCGTGATGTAAAATGGTTTTCCTGACATCGCTTATGCCTCCCTGATGCAATTTTCTATTATGAATTTTTTTACGCTGTTTTTCTGCACGCCGAACCGAGCCGCTATATCTTCGGCTGCGGCTTTCGTCGACAATCCCGCCGCTATCAGCGCAGACGCCTCTTCGCGCCAATCAGTTTCTGCCGCAGCGTCAGGCGTTTCCCGCGCTCCTTCGACGACGCAGACGAACTCGCCGCGTATCTTTTCCTCCGGCATTGTATCACAAAAGGAGGCGAGCGTGCCTTCTATGCGCTCCTGGTGGAGCTTGCTTATCTCGCGCACAAGCGCGGCGCGGCGGTCTCCGAGCCCCTGCACCATGAGCGCAAGGTCTTCTCGGAGGTGGTGCGGCGCGGCGTAGAATACCAGAGTTTCGCGCAGGTTTTTAAGCGCGGCGAGGCGCGCGAGCTTTTCGTCTTTTTTGCCTTTAAGAAATCCGACGAAGACAAAGGATTCCATGCCGATGCCGGCGATGAGCAGAGCGGGGAGCAGAGCGTTGGCGCCGGGTAGGACGTCGAAGGGCAGGCCGCGCGCTATCGCTTCGCGCACGACTACCGCGCCCGGGTCGGAAAGGCCGGGCGTACCGGCGTCGGAGACGAGCGCCACACGCTGCCCCTCTTCGACGCGGCGCATGATCTCGTCCGCACGCTCGCGCTCGTTGTGCTCGTGGCACGAGATGAGCGGCTTTTTTATGCCGAAGTGGTTCAGCAGCCGCAGAGTGTGGCGCGTGTCCTCGCAGGCTATCACGTCCGCACTGCGCAGCTCTTCGAGGCCGCGCAGCGTCATGTCCCCGAGGTTGCCGACCGGCGTCGGCACTATTATCAGCGGCATCGCGCTTCCTCCTTTTCCGTCCGTCTCATAAAATCTCGTAGGCGGCCTTCAGCTGCGCCGTCTCTGCGCCGTCATCGCCGCGGATGAACAGCGGCGGCTTTATGTCGAGGCCGCGGCTGCCCGAGCGCATCGCCTCGACGAGCGCCACGGAAGCGCGCTCGCCTGGCTTCGGGTGGACGCAGCGCATTATTTTCGGCGGCGTCTTGCAGCCGTCGAGAAGCGCGAAGAGTTCCCCTATCCTGCCCGCGCGCATCACTAAATCGAGCCTGCCCTTGTTTTTCAGAAGATAGTGCGCCGCCCTGATTATATCTTCGAGCGTGCAGCAGGAACCATGAAGCGCCGCGGCGCGTCCCTCGCTCGGGCTGCGGCGGCTGCTCTCCGCCTCGTCGTAGGGCGGATTTACGACGATCCGGTCGAAGCTCTGCGCCGGAGAGATTTTCTTGTATTCGCGCACGTCTGCTGCGACGAACTCGGCTTTGAGGCCGTTGCGCTCCGCGTTGGCGCGCGCGAGCTCTATAAGGTCGGGACGTATGTCGACGCCGGTCACGTCGAAACCGCGCGGAGAGAGCAGCGTTCCGCGCTTCGCAAGTATCAGCGAAACCGCGCCGTGCGCGCAGCCTATTTCTAAAATTCTCTCTCCAGCCTTAGGCTGCGCGAAATGCGCCAGAAGTATCGTGTCGACGTTGACGCGCAGCCCTCTCTTTTCGTCGGGCTGGACGAGATCCAGCGCGCCGTTCATGAGGCTGTGCGTCTCCATTACGACCAGTCCTCGAGGCGCACGCCGACTACCTGCGAGAGCCCTTTTTCCTGTAGCGTCACGCCATAGAGCACGTCGGCGCGTTCCATCGTCGCGCGGCGGTGCGTCATGACAAGTATCTGCTTATTGTTGCGCGCGTATTCCTTTGTGAGCTCACTGAAACGGCGCAGGTTCGCCTCGTCGAGCGCCGCGTCGACCTCGTCTAAAACGGCAAGCGGCGAGCCCGCGACCTCCATCGTAGCGAAAAGCAGCGAAATCGAGATCAGCGTGCATTCGCCGCCCGAATACTGGCTCAGTATCTGCGTGTGCTTGCCGGGGAAGCGCGCCTCTATGTCGACGCCGCAGTTCCATATCGTTTCGCCCTCGGTCATCGTGAGGTGCGCTTCGCCGCCGCCGAGCAGCTTGCTGAATATATCGCAGAAGCGCCCGTCGACGCGCACGAGCGCCTCCGAGAACTGCCTGTGGGCCATCGCGTCGGCGTCTGCGATGAGGCGCTCTATCTCACTCATGCTGGAACGCACGTCGTCCAACTGTTCGCCGAGGAAGGCGAGTCTGTCTTTAAGGTTCTGATCCTCCGACAAAACGCCCATATCTACGTTTCCGAACGCTTTAACCTTGCGGTCGCTTTCGCGTATCCTGCGGCGCAGCTCGTCCGCCGTTACGTCACGCGGCAAGTTTTTAGGCCCCTGGTACGGGTACTGCTCTTCCCACGTGGAAATCAGCTCGGCAAGCTCGCGTTCCGTTTCGTTCTTTTTCGACTGCGCGAGCGTGAATTTTTCCGATTCGCCGCGCATTCTTTCGTCGGCGGCGTTTTTGCGCGCTGCGACGAAGGATTTGAGATTTTCTAACTTCGCGTAGAGCTCGCCGCGCTCTTCCATGCCCGCGAGAAGCTCTTTGCGGCGGTTGTGTATTTCGAGGCAGCTTCCTCCGACGCGCGCGAGGTTCGCGCGCTCGCGGACGCAGCTCTGGTCCAGCGCTGATATCTCTTCTTCGAGGCGGCGCAGTTTGCCTTCCGCGGACTTAACCTCGCCGCGCACGCGCTCCATCAGCGCGAAGCCAGACGACAGAGCACCTTCCGCGACGGAGAGCCGTGCGCGGCAGCTCTCACGCTCTTCAATGAGTTTGTGGTCGTCCTCGACGTCGGAAGCGGCGTCGCGCTTTTCTTCGAGCTCGTCCTGCGCTTTAAGCAGAGCGGCCCAGTTCCGACCTTCGGCCTTAATCGCCTCGAGGATGCGCCCGCGTTCGCCCGCGGCGCGGCGCTGCTCCTTTGCCAGCGCCTCTTTCTGATCCTCTATCACGGCTATCTTTCCGTTGATTTCACGTATTTTCCGAGTGTAAAGCTCTTTCTGCTCTGAGACGGACATTTCCCTGTCTTCGGCCGATTTGAATTTTTTCGATAGATCTTCTGCAGCCGCGGCGGCCTTTGCGTACTCTTCTTCGAGCTTCGCGACCTGCGCCTTCATTTCGAGCACGCGCCCGCTCTTCTGGCTGCGCCCGCCGCTGACCGTGCCGCCGGGTTGGAAGACGTCGCCCTCCGCCGTCACTATCGGGCCGCGGAAGCCTTCGCGCACGAGCGCCTTGCCGACGTCGTAGGACTCGACGATGAGCAGGTCGCCCATGACGTGCTCTATCGCGGGCCGCCAGTGTTCGTCGACCTTTATCAAGTCCATGGCCCAGCCTATCACGCCGCGCGGCGGCAGGCGGTAGGCCTTGTTGGGATAGCGCGGGCGCGCGCGCTCAAGCGGAAGGAACGAAGCGACGCCCGCGGCGTTCTGTTTGAGCCTGTTGATGCAGCGCCCAGCCTCTTCCATGTCTTCGACGAGCAGAAGGAACTGCCGCCCCCCGAGGTAGGCTTCGAGCGCCGCGGCAAGCGAGGCCGGAGCCGTAAAAGCGTCGACGACCGCGCGCGGGTCTGCGTCCAACCTTTTCAGCTTTGCGGCTGAGAGCAAGTGCTTGACGGCGGCTGGATAGAGCCCAGCCTGAAGCGCGTCGGAGGCGTCGTTGAGCTTGGAACGCAGCTGCCCCGCCTCGCGCTTCGCGCGCTGGAGCTCCGCGGCAAGCGTCTGGCAGAGCGCATAGAGCTCCGAATGTTCTTTGACGAGCGCGGACTGTTCTCCGCTCAATTTGTCCCGCTCGGCTTCGAGCAGCTTCGCCTGAAAGTCGAGCTCCTTGCGTCCGTCTGGAGCCTGCTCTTTTTTGCTGCGCAGTTCGAGAAGGTCGCGTCCGAGGAAGCCGAGCTTCGCGCGGCTTTTTTGCAGTTCCGCGTCGAGGCGCGCCTTTTCCTTGTTCCACTCTTCGCGTTCGCGGCGCGTCTTTTCCATGCGTTCGTTATAGGCGTCCCATTTTTTACCTACGGCCTCGACTGCGCTGCGAGCCTTTTCGACTTCTTCGCGCGCCTTTTTGTTGCCGTCTATCGATTTTTTCTGTTCTTCGAGAAGTTCCGAATAATGTTGCTTCGAAGATTCGTATTCTTCGCGCGCCTCAGCGAGGCGCGCCTTCGCACCGCGCAGGTTCGCAGCCGAGGCGTAGCCTGACTTTATCAGCGCGTCGAAACGCGCGCGGCTCTGTTCGAGCTCATATTTCTGCTGGCTGTGTTCGCGCGAGGCCTGCGCGAGCTTGTCCTCAGCGCGCACTCCGGCGCTTTTCCAGAAGCGCGCCCAGAAGACGGAGCCTTCGCGCTGCTCGAGCGCCGCTTCCAGCTCGGCGGCGATGCGCGCAATGGTTTCCTCGCATCCGGCGCGCCGCAACCAGTAGAGTCCGCGGCGGTCGCCGTCCATCGCGTCGAGTATCGCGCGCATCTGCGCGGCGCGCTCTACCTCCGGCGCTATCTCGGCGCGACGCGCAGAAAGCTCGCCCATAAGGTTGCGCAGCTGGTCGTAGTCTCCGCGCACGGTTTCGAGCCTGTTCTGCGCGTCCATGCGCTTTTTTCTGTAAATGTCTATTCCGAAGAGCGTTTCGAGTCTCATGCGCCGTTCTGAGGGGCTCTGTTTGAGCACCTCCTGCACTTCGCCCTGCCCGATGAAGGCAAAGCGGTCGCCTTCGAGCTTCCAGCTCCGCTTTATCTCGTCAAGTTCAGTCAGAGTTTTGCGTTCGTTGTCAACGAACAGGCTCGTCGTGCCGTCCGGCGCGGCGACGCGGCGCTTAATCGTACAGATTTTGTCGCCATCGCGCAGACGCAGCGAGACCTCGGCCTCCTTGGCAGCCTCGCGGCTCTGCGAGCCGAGGAACAGCAGGCCGCTCTGCCTATTCACGCGCAGCCGCGAGGCGGTGCTGTCGCCGAGCGACCAGCGAAGCGCGTCGAGCAGGTTGCTCTTGCCGCTGCCGTTCGGTCCGACTATCGCCGTGAAGCCCGGTGAAAGTATAAGTTCGTGCGTGCCGCCGAAGCTCTTGAAGCCTTTAAGCTGAAGGCGATCTATATACAACGTTCCGTCCCTCTCTCTTCTGGAGGACGCTTATGCGGTGTTCCACCTGCGAGAGCGGCCCCTGACAGTCGAGGCGGTACTTGCTCCACGCCGTCTCTGGGCATGCGCGTATGAATATTTTCCTTTCAAACTCTTCTTCCCATGCTGGGAGGAACGTGTCGCGGATGTACTCCGCGACGGCGGGATAACACTCGACGAGCAGCGCCTCGGATTTCGACGACGAGGTTATCTTGCGTATGAAGCGCTTGATGTGCATCGCGACGCCCTCCTCCTTCTGCACCGCGCCGAGGCCGCCGCAGAACGGGCAGCCGCGCATGAGCGCCGCGCGGACGTCGGTGCGCGCGCGCTTGCGCGTTATCTCGACGAGGCCCAGCCCCGTAACTCCGTAGACGCGCGCCTTGCAGCGGTCGTTTTTGAAAAGCTCCTGGAGCTGCTGTACGAGCGCCTTGTTGTCGCTTTCGTTTTCCATGTCTATGAAGTCTACGACGACTATGCCGCCGAGCGCGCGCAGGCGGAGCTGGCGCGCGATTTCGACCGCAGCTTCAAGATTCGTCTTTAGTACGGTGTCGTTGAGGTTCTTCGATCCGATGAACTTGCCTGTGTTCACGTCGATGACGGTCAGCGCTTCGGTTTGGTCGATGACGAGATAGGCGCCCGAGTTGAGCCAGACCTTGCGGTCCTGAAGTTCCTCTATCTGGTTTTCGAGGCCGTAGAGTTCAAACAGCGGCGTCCGAGCTGTGCATACGTTGACCTCCGGGACGTTCTCGTGGAAGAATTTTTTTACGGCCGCTTCGATGTTATCGCGTTCGTCCTCGCTGTCGATGACTATCTCGTCGATTTCTCCGGTCAGCTCGTCACGCAGCACGCGCTCCAACAGGCCGATGTCCTTATGTATGAGGCACGGCGCGCTGTTCTGCTTCATCCTGTGCTCTATATCGCCCCACTGGGCGACGAGGTTCTCGACGTCTCCGCGCAGGCTCTCAATGTCGCAGTTCTCAGCGACGGTCCTGATTATTATACCGAAGCCTTTGGGCCGTATTTCCTTCGCGACGGAGCGCAGCCGCGCGCGCTCTTCGTCGCTCGCTATGCGCTTTGAGACCCCTGTCTCGTGTCCGCCTGGGATCAGCACCATATAGCGCCCCGCGAGCGATATGCGCGGCGATACGCGCGCCCCCTTGCCCTTGCGCGCGTTCTTGACGACCTGCACAAGCATATCCATGCCTGGACGCACCTCTTTGCCCTTCACGTCGTCGAGGTAGAGGAAGCCGTTGCGCCCGTCGCCGAGGTTGAGGAACGCCGAGTTCATACCCGGCAGCACGCTGTCGACGCGCGCCTTGTATATCTCGCCCGTGCGCTGGTGTTCGAGCATACGCTCTATGAAGAAGTCGCAGAGCTTTCCTCTTTCGTCCGTTATCGCGATCCTCGTCTCCTCAGGGTCGATGAGGTTCGCGATTATTTTTTTCGACCATCCGGCCATGATGCAAAAACCTCCTAAACGAGCGGGACGACGGAACGTTTTTCTTCGTCCCATCCGCCGACGGCGAGCCGTTCCATACGCAGGCCGCCCCAGCCGGAGCAAAGCCCCGCCGCGGCGAGCGCTTTGACGAAGAGCCCCGCGCCGCAGTGCTCGAGATCGCGCACCGCAAGAAGCGCCGCGCCGTCCTCGACGCGGCAGTCAAGAAGCGCGTTTATGCGTCCGGTCTCCTCAGCGAGCGCCGCGGCCTCCCTTTCGCCGAAAGGAGCCGAAACGCCGCGCACGCGGTAAAGCGCCGCCTCCGCGAGCTTCGCAAGGCTCGCACCGTCGACTTCCGCCCATTTCAATATTTTCAACCCGTCCGGCAGAGCTTCGCTCCACCTGCGGGAAGCTTCCGAATCCCACTGTTCGAACCAGAAATCCGCCGGCTCAGCGATGCCTTCGACGCCTATCGCAAGCGGCGGCGCGAGACTTATCCTTGGGTGGGGGGAGAATCCCTGCGTAAATTCCTGAACGAGGCGGGCGCGCCGCGCCGCACGCGAAAACACTACGGGCAGATCCATGTGGTTGACGAAGACGAAGAGCCCGCGTTTCTCGAACAAAATCCTAATCCTGCTCACGCGCGCACCTCCCAACGTTCGCGCGCCCCTGCCAGCCGCAGCCGTTACAGCCGAGGCGGCAGTCGCGCGTAGTCTCGGCGGCGAGCGCCTTAGCGCGCTCGCGCATAAGATATTCCTTAGATACTCCGCAGTCTATGTGGTTCCACGGCAGTTTTGCGCCGAGGCTCCTCGCCCCGGTGTACACCGCCGCGTCTATTTCAAGGTCTTGGAAAACTTTTTCCCAGCGTTCAAAGTCGAAGGACTCGCTCCAGCCGTCGAAGCGCGCGCCGCGCTTCCACGCCTCCTCTACGGCGTCAGCAAGACGCGCGTCGCCGCGCGCGAAAACGCCTTCGAGGAAGGTCTGCTCCGGCTCGTGGTAGGAAAGCGTGACCTTCCTGTTGCGCAGATTGCTTTTGAGCCAGCGCCCGCGCTCGCGCAGTTCTTCGCGTGCAAGCTGCGCTTCCCACTGGAAGGGGGTGTGTCCCTTCGGTACGAAACCGGCGACTGAGGCGCTGACGTCGCCACGCTTTTTATGGCGTTTAGCCGCTGCAACAGCGCGGCCGCAGATTTCATGTATTCCCGCCAAATCCTCCTGCGTCTCGGTCGGCAGCCCCATCATGAAGTACAACTTCACGCGGTCCCAGCCGTGCTCGAAGGTAGCTTCAAAGGCCGCGTCTATCGCCTCGTCAGTGACGCCCTTGTTTATCACGTCGCGCAGGCGCTGAGTCCCCGCCTCTGGCGCGAAGGTCAGGCCACCCTTGCGCATCGTCTCAAGCCCGGCTGCAAGGCCGACGGAGAAGGCGTCGACGCGCAGACTCGGCAGCGAGAGCTTTATCTGGTTGCCAGCCAACATCGGCGCGAAGCGCTCGAATGACTCCGTGATTCCGCTCCAGTCGCAGGTGGCGAGCGAGAGCAGGCCGACTTCCTCCCAGCCGGTCTTGTCAAGCAGAGTCTTTACCTGTTCGCATACGGATGCCGCCGAGCGCTCGCGCACGGGACGGTCTATCATTCCGGCCTGGCAGAAGCGGCATCCGCGCGTGCAGCCCTTGAAGACCTGCACCGCGACGCGGTCGTGGACTATGCCTGTGTTCGGCACGATCATCGAAGTGTGGTAGAAATTCGCGTCTAGGTTCTCGATTATCCTGCGGCGCACCGTTCCGCCCGAAAAGCAGAGCGGCACGTAGACGCCCTCAATTTTGGAAAGCGCCGCGAGTTTGTCGGCGCGCTTCATACCCTTCGTGCCGCGCAGAGCTTCAAGCACGTCGGGAATGAGCGCCTCGCCGTCGCCGACGAGAAAAGCGTCTACGAAGGGCGCGAGAGGCTCGGGCGTCAGGGCCCCCGGCCCCCCAGCCAGTATCAGAGGACAATCTTCGCCGCGCAGTTCCGAACGGAACGGTATCCCGGCGAGGTCGAGTATCGTCAGTATGTTGGTGTACGACAGCTCGTATTGAAGCGTGAAGCCTACGGCATCGAAGTCGCGCAGGCCACGCTTGCTTTCAAGCGCCCATATAGGCGTGCCTGACTCGCGCATCGCGCGCTCCATGTCGGGCCACGGAGCGTAGACACGTTCCGCATCGGCGTAGGACACCGACTTAGTGAGAGCATAGAGTATCTGGAAGCCGAGGTAGCTCATACCAACCTCGTAGAGGTCAGGGAAGGCGTAGCAGATACGCACCTCCGCATCCTCCTTGACGGGGCCGCTTCCCCACTCCCCGCCGATGTAGCGCGACGGGCGCTTGACCGCCGAAAGCAGCTCGCGCAGCCTCGCCTCGTCTGTTATTCCCTGCATATAAAATTTCCCCCTAAAACTAAAAAACCTTTTATTCCGTCTCAGAAGCGTTCGCGCCGCGCGACGATGTGCGCGCTCTGCACGAGGCCGAGCGCAATACAGATGACGAGCAGCGAGCTGCCGCCGTAGCTGAACAGCGGCAGCGGCAGCCCCGTCACCGGTGCGAGCCCCATGCTCATCGCGACGCTCTCGAATATCTGGAACCAGAGCCACGCGGCGACGGCGACGCACATGAGCTTCGCGCGCACGTCCTTCGTGTACTGCGAGACAGCGAGTATGCGCATCAGCAGCACGCCGAAGAGCAACAGAACGACGACGCAGCCGGCGAAGCCGAACTCCTCTGAGAATACGCTGAATATAAAATCCGTGTGCGGCTCCGGCAGGAAGTGGAGCTTTCCCTGCGTGCCGTGCATAAACCCCTTACCGAAAAGGCCGCCAGAGCCCACCGCTATGCGCGACTGTATGACGTTGTAGCCCGCGCCCTGCGGGTCTATCGACGGGTCGATAAAGACGAGCAGCCTCATGCGCTGGTAAGGCTTCAGCATCATCCAGCCGAGCGGCAGTATAGCGAGCCCGGCCGCGGCCATTCCCGCCAGCACCTTGACCTGCGTCCCCGCCGCAATCAGCACCGCGGCGAGCATGACGGCGTAGACGAGCGTGCTTCCTAAGTCTGGCTGAAGCATTACGAGCGCCATTATCGAGCCCGCCGCTGCGAGCGCCGCCGCGAGCCCTTTGACCGTGTAGGGCGGCAGCGCGGTGCATAGCCGCGCCATCACAAGAGCGAAAACAACCTTGCCGAGCTCGGACGGCTGAAAGCGGAAGAAGCCGAGGTTGAACCAGCTTTGCGCCCCTTTTGCGGTGTGCCCGACGACGAGCAGCATCACAAGCAGCGCGAGCATGGCGCCGAACATGGGCCATGCAAACTTCATCGCGTTGCGGTAGTCGATCTTCACAACGGCGAGGTACGCTGCCGCGCCTATCGCGCCCCAGACGGACTGGCGCACGACGAAGCCCGAGACGGCGTCGCCGGACGCGAACGACGAGCTCGCGCTGTATATCGCGGCGAGGCCGCAGCAGAAAAGCACGATCGTAGCAAGCGCCATCGTCCAGTCCGTGTAGGAACGGACGTCGCCCCAGCTCGTATGGAACTTCTCGGCCATTTATGAAGACGCGGGGGGCGCGAATGCCTCCTCCGCTACGCCTCCTTCTTTCTTCCCCTTGCGGGACGCTGCATATTCTTGAGCGGGATGCTCGCGAGCAACGCGACGGAATGGTCCTCGCGGTTGAGGTCGAGCTCTATGCCGCTCTCGTCTATTTCGAGATACTTTTTTATCGTGTTAATAAGGTCGGCGCGCAGCGCGGTCAGCACCTCGGGCGAAATGTCGTTCCTGTCGTGGATCAGCACGAGCTGTAGCCGTTCCTTCGCCACAGCGCCGCTTTTCTGTCCGCCGAATAATTTTGAAATGCCGTCGAAGAGTCCCATGACGGACTATCCCTTCGAGAAAATACGGCGGAGAGTGGCGAAGAGTCCGCCTTCTTCCTTGAAGAGGTCCATGAAAGGCACCTCCGCGCCGCAGAGCCGCTTCGCGATATTTTTATAGGCCTGCCCGGCTTTGGAATTGCTGCCGAGTGTCAGCGGCTCGCCGCGGTTCGACGAGACGACTATGGACTCGTCGTCGGGTATCACGCCAGCTAGGTCGACCGCCAAAATATCCAGCACGTCCTGCACGCCGAGCATCTCGCCGCGCTTCACCATGTCGGGGCGGATGCGGTTAATGATGAGCTGTATAGGAGCCTTCTCCATCGATTCGAGCAGGCCTATTATTCTGTCTGCGTCGCGCACCGCTGAGACCTCGGGCGTCGTCACGACGAGCGCCTCGTCCGCGCCTGCGGCGGCGTTGCGGAAGCCCGCCTCTATACCGGCGGGGCTGTCTATCAGTATAAAGTCGAAGTCGGGACGCAGCTGCGCGCAGAGATCTTCCATCTGCTCAGATGAGACGGCGTCCTTCGTCTTCGACTGTGCGGTCGGTATCATATAGAGGTTGTCGAGGCGCTTGTCGCGTATCAGCGCCTGATTGAGGCGGCAGTTGCCCTCGATGACGTCGATGAGCGTGTAGACAATTCTATTCTCAAGGCCCATTATCACGTCGAGGTTGCGGAGTCCTACGTCGCCGTCGACGGCGACGACTTTGTACCCGTCCGATGCAAGGGCGGCGGCGAGGTTCGCGGTCGTCGTCGTCTTGCCGACGCCGCCTTTGCCGGAGGTGATGACTATCGTCCTGCAGTCCAAAACAGTGTCCTCCTTTACAGCGCAGGCCACGGAATGACCTGCACCTCATTTTCTGAAATTTTTATAAAAACAGACTTGCCCCAGAAGATGGAGTTCTTGTCTATTATTCCAACCTTGGTACCGATGCGTATCTGTCCAGTTTCCAATGAGCGAGTGACGATGGTCTTGCCGTCGTCGCCGCCGCATCCGGCGTGTACGAGCCCGTTGAGACGCCCTATCACGGTCACGTTGCCGGAGGCGCTTATCTCAGCCCCCTGGTTGACGTTGCCGATCACAATAACGTCGCCGTCGTGCGCTATCTTCTGCCCGCCGCGCACCGTTCCCGCGTGGACGAACGTCTCGGAGGCCGCGCGCTGCACTGGGGCAGCAGCAGCTTCGCGTTTAGCGTAAAGCCTGTCGGTCTCGGCTGTGCGAAAGCCCATGCGGTCGAGCCAGACGCGCGAACGCTCGTCGGCGACTATCCATTCCTTGACGAAACAGCCGCTCGGCTCGATGAAACTTTTCCATATTTTTGAGAGCAGCGACGGCGAAAAGACGCGCGTCTGTAAATCTATGACGATTTCGCTCCCCTCAAAAAGATGGCTGCCCATAGACAGAAGCTTGGCGAAGCCCTCTATCATCTGACGTTCGCTCATGTCCGCCGGGATGACGCACTTCAGCGCCCCGGCCTGTCTGCCTTTCAACTGTATCATCTGCCAGCACCTCTGTTCCCGTTCTGCGGCTTCGGAGCGGTCTTCGGCTCCGCCTTCTGCGGTTCGGCATATTTTTCGCCGTTTATCAAAAAGTTCAGCATCTTGCCGACCATCGGCCCTGTCAGCGACGAGCCCGCTTTTCCGGCCTCTGCTATCGCGACGACGGCGTAGCGAGGATTGTCGACCGGTGCGTAGCCCGCAAACCATGCGTGGTCGTCGCCCTGAGAATTCTGAGCCGTCCCCGTCTTTCCGGCCACTCTGACGCCGAACGAGCTCGCTATCCGTCCCGTTCCGCTGCGCGTGACTTCTTCGACGCCCTGCCTGATTATACGCAGCACCGCAGGATCAACGCCGAGCGGCTCGCTCTCCACCAACGCGGCGGTGTTAAGCCTCGGCTTCAACAGTTTACCACCATTCGCGAGCGCTGCGTAGACCCGCACGACTTGCAACGGAGTCATAAGCACATAGCCCTGCCCGATGGAGTTGTTGACTGTGTCGCCGCCGTACCAGTTCTCCTTGATGCGGCGTTTCTTCCACTCGGGGCCAGGCAGAGTCCCCGACGCTTCGCCAGAGAGGTCGATGCCGGTCTTGCGCCCGACGCCGAACTTCTCTTCGGCCTCCATGAGCTTCCTGACCCCCATCTTGTTCGCCAACTCGTAGAAGTAGACGTCGCACGAATCGCGCAGCGCGTCCGTAATGTTCTCCTTGCCATGGCCGCTGCGCTTCCAGCAGCGGAAGCGCCTATTGCCGAGCTCAAACCAGCCGGGGCAGTTGACCTTCGTGTTCCTGTTCGCGATTTTGTTTTCGAGTATCGCAGTGCCGGTCACAACTTTGAATGTCGAGGCTGGAGGGTATGCGCCAGAGATGGCGCGGTTCATCATCGGCCGCTCAATATGGTCTGTCAGCGCGGCCCATTCTTTGCTCGAAATCCCCCACGTCAGCGGGTTCGGATCGTAGGAGGGAGAAGAATAGAGGCATCTTATCGAGCCGTCGTGAACGTCCATCGCGATGAGCGCGCCGCGAAACTTCCCCATCAGCTCGGCCGCGTAGCGCTGCGCCGCGAGGTCTATCGTCAGCGTCATGTCGCCGCCCTTCTGGGTCTTCACATAGCTGATGTTGCGCAGTCTGCGCCCGCGCGAGTCGACCTCAATGACCTCTTCGCCTGCCGCGCCTCGCAATACGTCCTCGTACTGGCGCTCGATGCCGTTCTTGCCTATCATGTCCCCGCCTCGGTAGAGTTCTCTGTCACGCGTTTCGAGCTCTTCCTTCGTAATTTCGGCGACGTAGCCTACTACGTGCGCCGCGTACTGCGCCGCAGGATATGTCCGCTTCCACACCGGCGTTATGAAGAGCGCCTTTTTGAAATCGCGGTCCATGATCATCTCCGCAACCTGGGCGAAGGTCAGGTTCGTCGCTACGGTTATCGCGCGGTAGGGCGCGGAGTATTGTTTGTCTACCAGTTCGCGAAGCCGGGCTTCGTCCATTGGGATGCCGCTCCGCGTGAGAAGCGCGGCTGTCGCCCTGACGTTCTCGTCTTTCTGCAAATCCACGGGGTAGCCGCTGAGGTTGAAGGTGCGCACGTTGACGGCGAGCGGCGCGCCGTTTATGTCGAGGATGCTGCCGCGCGGCGCAGCGATTCGCAGTATGCGGAGACGGTTGCGCGAAGCCAGTTTTACATATTCGTCGCCCTGCGCTATTTGGAAGAAGAAGAGCCCCGCCGTGAGCAGCAGCAGTGAAACGACTACGACGCCCTGAAAGACGCGCGTGCGCCGCATTATGTCGAAGCCTGAATAACGTCCGCTAACCATGGTCGGAATATACTTTCCAGAAGAGCCACGAGAAAACGGCTATGACCGGCACTGCCGTCAGCTGCTGCACGGCGAGCTGCCGGACGGCTGAGCCGCTAGGCATCGTCCAGAAGAAAAAATGAATTATAGAATAAAGCAGATGAGTGAGGACGGCGAAGATGGTGAAAGTTCCAGCGGTGCGTCCCTGCACTGGGGTCTTGTACCAAAGGAAGCAGACGAGGCCGAGGACTCCGCCTCCGATTGCGGCCGAAAGGCCTGGAAGGTTCGTCCAGCGCAAATCCCATAGCAGCCCGCCCACGAAAGCGGCCCAGACGAGCTTCGTCTGCCGCTCGCCCGACACCCCCGGGAGCAGGGCCATGAAGAGAGCCGTCATAAGGAACACGTCCGGCACTATGCAGATGCCCATCAGTAGAAGCTGCGCGAAGTCCTGCAAAAGCCAGACGACGAAGAGCAGCGTCATTTCGCCTTCGCCCCCTTGCCGGTGAAGACCTCGACGTTATAGAGCTGCGTGAGATGCGCCCCCGCGCTCAGCTTCATTTCCGTATACCCCTCTTTGTTCTTATCGGCGCCGATGATCGTCCCAATCGGAAGGCCCGGAGGGATCAGGTCGTTCATGAGCGAAGTCGAGACTGTCATGCCGCGGCTGAGCCTGCGCTCCTCTGGAATATAGAGCAGATTGAGCCGGCCTGCACCGTCGCCGTTCACAACTCCGAGGTCGCGCGTCTGGTCGACGACAGCGGCGAGAAGGAACGACGATGACGTCACGAGCTCAACCCACGCATAATTCTCGCCAGCACGCGCGACTCGGCCGACGAAGTAACCCTCAGAGGTGACGGCGGCGTTTTCCTCAACGCCGTCGCGCGTGCCCTTGTCGATGCGGAACTCCTGCCACCAGTCTTGAGGATAGCGCAGCGTCACTACGGCGCGCACATACGACTTGCGAGGCGCCGCCGGAGCAGCTCCGGCGCGCTGTAGCGCCTCGGCGAGCGCCTGGCGTTCGAGCTCGAGCCGCTCTACGCGCTCGTTGAGCGTTGCGCGCTCAAGCACCCAGTTGCCGCTGAGCTTCACGATGTTGCGTATGTAGAGCGCCGGCTTCTCAGGATAGACGAGCGCAGTGTTGACGCACTCGACTGCGGCGTATTTTAGCGATGGAGCGGAGAGCATGACGAGCAGAATCGCGGCCCCCGCGACGACCGAGATGACGCCGCCGAACCACGGGCGCGCCTCTCTTCCTATAAAGCGCATTATGCTTTCCTACGCGCCGGGCTTGTTGTCGATCGTTATCGAGACCTCGCTCGGCTTACGCGGCGTTTCGAGTATTTTTCCGAGGCCGAGCGCAACGGAATAGAGCGGCTGCTCCGCGATATGTATCGGCACGTTCAGCGCGTCGGCGAAGCGGATGTTGAGCCCGCGCAGGTTCGCAGTGCCGCCAGAAAGCACGATGCCCTGGTCTACGATGTCGCGCACAAGCTCCGGCGGCGTGCGTTCGAGCGTAGTGCGTATCGTGTCCTCTATCTGTACTATGATAGGCTCTATCGCGTCGCGCACCTCTTCGGAACTTATCGTGACGACCTTAGGAAGCCCGTCGACGAGGTCGCGCCCCTTGACGTCCATGCGAAGCTCCTGTTCCAGCGGTATGACGGAACCTATCGCAATTTTTATCTCCTCCGCAGTACTTTCGCCGATGGCAAGCGTGTAGTTCTGGCGCAGAAGCGATACTATAGCCTCGTCTATCGCCTCGCCAGCGACGCGCAGCGACTGGTTGATGACGATTCCGCCGAGCGACATGACGGCGACCTCGCAGGTGCCGCCGCCCATGTTGACGACCATGTTGCCCTGCGCCTCGTTAATTGGCAGCCCGATTCCGACGGCTGCCGCGAGCGGTTCTTCTACGACAAAGGCTTCCTTCGCACCGGCCGCAAGCGTCACTTCGACGACGGCGCGCTTTTCCACCTCGGTCACGCTCGCCGGCACGCAGACTGCCACGCGCGGATGTGAGAATACGCCGCCAGATGCTCCGGCGCGCGCCATGTAATGGCGTATCATATGGCGCGTCATCTCAAAGTCGGCTATAACTCCGTGCGAGAGCGGGCGCAGCGTGCTGATTCCGACAGGCGTCCGCCCTATCATTTTCTTCGCCGCGGCGCCAAACGCTATAATCTCCTTCTGCCCCTTGCGGTTGAGGTTGCGTACGGCTATAACCGAAGGCTCGTCTATAGTCACGCCCTTAGACTTTACGTATATAACCGTGTTCACGGTCCCTATATCTATCCCTATTTCGTGGTTGAAGATATTCGGTTTGAAATTAAACAAAAAAAGCTCCCCGCTTTCCGTACTTTTCGTTAATTCCTGCGCGGCGGCTCTTCGCCGTCCGCTCCGCCTACCGGGAAAAGCTCCCCTTCCGCAGCAATGTAATGGCGCTTGAGCTTTATCCCGAGCACGCCTAGCGCCTTCTTTACGTGCTCTGTGAGCCGTTCGTCGTCACGGCTCGCGACGCGCGAACCGTCGGGGTGGTTATGCACCAGTACAACGCCATAGGCCCCCACCCTGACTGCGCGGCGGAAGAATACAGGAAGGTCGAGATATGCCCCCGCCATGCCTCCGAAAGAAAGTTCCGCCTCATCGATGAGGCCGTCGCGTGCGTCAAGGAAGAGCGCATATATAATCTCTCTATCGGAGTGTTTAGTCTCAAGCGCGATTGAGAGCAGACGGTTCTTCCATTCCTTTTTCTCACCCGCGCCTACGACCGCTATTCTTTTGCCAAGCTCAATCGAAGCCGCCAGAGACGCAGCCTTAGCATCCTTCAGTCCTTTTTCCTGCATAAGCTCCGCGACGGTAGCACGTGCGAGCCCCTCGATGCCGCCCATGCGCGAGAGCAGGCCGTGCGAGAGCGACATCACGTCCTCGCCGTGCCTGCCGGTACGCAGAATCACCGCAAGCAGCTCCGCCGCGGAGAGGCTCTCGGGCCCCAAGCGCAGCAGCTTCTCGCGTGGACGCTCGTCGTTGTGCAGGCTCGCGAAGTCCATCGCGGAAATTCTCGCTTATCTCGGCCAGAACGGGTTGTGCGCCCTTTCGGCCCCTATCGTCGTCTCCGGCCCATGTCCCGGAAGGACGCGCAGGTCGTCCGGAAGGCTCACGAATTTCTTCAGAGATTCGAGAAGGACTTCCTCGTCGCCGCCTGGCAGGTCGCTGCGTCCTACCGAGCGTGCAAAGAGGGTGTCGCCCGACAGCATTATCTTTTCATCGCCGTCGCTTACGATAACAGATATTCCGCCGGGCGTGTGCCCGGGCGTGTGTATCACATCAAGCGTCATTCTGCCTACGGTCAGCCTGTCGCCGTCGTGCAGCAGTCTGTCCGCCTTATGCACGGAGACAAGCTCGCCCATCATCGTCGAAAGATTCCTCGACGGGTCGCCGAGACAGTCCGCGTCGTCCTCGTGTATCGCGACGCCGTGCGCCGCTATGCTGCGCAGATCATCGACACCGGCGATGTGGTCGTTGTGGCCGTGCGTAAGCAGCACCATGTCGAGCTTGATATGGTTCATGTTGATGAAGTCTACAACTTCCTGGGCTGGGCCGCCCGGGTCGACTACAAAGCCGTTGCCGTCGTCGTCCCAAATAAGAAAACAGTTCGTCCACAGCATTCCGAGCGGGAATCTCTTAATGTGCATAATTACATCCACTCCTTGGTGTCTATCATAAGGGTCACTGGGCCGTCGTTGTGGATCTCAACCGCCATATAGGCCTGGAACGTTCCGTGCGCGGTCCGTACTCCTTCTTTTTCTATCGCAGTTATGAATCTTTCATACATTTCATTCGCGAACGCCGGAGGTGCGGCTTTCGCCCACGACGGACGGCGTCCTTTGCGGCAGTCGCCGCAGAGCGTAAACTGCGACACTACAAGTATCTCGCCGTCCACGTCCTTCACGGAAAGATTCATCTTGCCTTCCGAATCGTCGAAGATGCGTAGATTGACGACCTTTTCCGCGAGCCAGTCTATGTCCTTCTGCGTGTCCTCCGGCACGACGCCGAGTAGGACGGTTATACCTTTTCCTATCTTCCCCACTGTTTCGCCGCCGACGGAGACCGACGACGATGTCACGCGCTGAAGCAGAGCTTTCATAAAACTACCCCCTGGTTACGTCGAGTATTCCTGATTGGTTGTTCAGCTTCGCAATTATGCGGTACAGATGTTCGAGATCCTTAACCTGAACGTCGGCTACGACGCGTGTGCGCGTGTTGTTCACCAGGCTTGCCCTGACGTTAGAAACAAGGCCGTCCATCACCGTAATAGTCTGCACGATATCGGCGAGCAGCGACGGTTTGTCAGTCCCCTCTATCTTGAGCCGGGCCGTGTAGCGCGTGTTCTTCGGAACGCCCCACGATACCGGAACCTGCTTCGCAGGGTCGCTTTTCTCAAGGTTCACGCAGTCTTTTCTGTGAACCGAGATACCGTGGCTCTGCGTCACGACGCCCGTTATCGCGTCTCCCGGTATCGGGCGGCAGCACTGTGCGAGCGTGACGAGCACTCCCTGAGTACCGTCGACGACGATTTCTGAGTCTGCTTCCTTGCGCTGTTGCGGCGGTTGGGCCGCTGGCTGTGGTTCGGCGACGGGGGCTTTCGGCGTCTCAGGCGAGATGCGCCCTAAGATGCTCGACGGTGAATGGTTTCCGCTGCCGACCGCTATAACAAGCTCATCTAGGTTCGCATAGCCGAGCTCGCGCGCTATGTGGGCGAGCTGAGGCGATATCGACTCAAGCGGGTTCTCTACCCCCGGATTCCTGCGCGACGCCTCTTTTTCAAGAAGTTCGCGTCCGCGGCGCGATTTTTCCTCGCGCTCCTGACGCTCCTGCTGACGGAACCAGGATTTAATCTTCGCGCGGGTTCTGCTGGACTTCGCAATCTTAAGCCAGTCGCGAGACGGCTTGCCCTGCGGCGAGGTCAGTATACGTACAATGTCGCCGTTCTGAAGCTCTTGGTCCATCGGCGCGATACGCCCGTTTATCATCGTGCCTACGCACTTATGCCCTATCTCAGTGTGTATCGCGTAAGCGAAATCTATCGATGTCGAGCCGTTAGGCACAGATACTACCTTGCCCTTAGGCGTGAAAACGAAGACGTCGCTCGAAAGCACGTCCGTCTTGAGATTGTCCATAAACTGCGCGCCTGCCGGCGCTTCGTCGCTGTCGCGTCCCTCTGCCGAGGTTTCGAGAGCCTTGCGTATCCACGTAAGCCCCTTGTCGAGGTTGTCGACCTTCTGCCCACCCTCCTTGTAGTTCCAGTGAGCGGCGATTCCATACTCGGCGAGGAAGTGCATCTCCTTCGTCCTTATCTGCACCTCTAACGGGTCTCCGTTCGGGCCGACGACAGTCGTGTGCAACGACTGATACATGTTGCTCTTCGGGTTCGCGATGTAGTCGTCGAAGAGGCCGGGTATCGGCTTCCATATTGTATGGACGAGGCCGAGAACCTGATAGCACTCGCCGACGGTTTTAACTATCACACGCAGCGCGAGAAGGTCGTAGAGCTGTTCAAGCGAAAGGTTCTTGCGGCGCATCTTTTCGTAGATGCTGTAGAAATGCTTCGGCCGCCCTTTTATCGAGGCTTCGATGCCCTCCTCCTTGAGCTTGTTTGAGAGGATGTCCATTGCCTCTTTTATTATCATCTCGCGCTCGGGCAGTTTTTTGCGAACTCGCCGCTTGATGTCGTAGTACATCTCAGGGTCAAGTATTCTGAAAGAAAGGTCCTCGAGCTCCCGCTTGACCTGATAAATGCCCAAGCGATGCGCGAGCGGAGCATATATCTCAAGCGTTTCACGCGCTATAGAAAGCTGCTTTTCGCGGCGGTGCGACGAGATCGTGCGCATGTTATGCAGGCGGTCGGCGAGCTTGATGAGCACGACGCGGATGTCCTTCGCCATGACGACGAACATCTTGCGTAAGTTCTCGGCCTGGTATTCTTCGACTGATTTAAACTGGAGCTTTCCAAGCTTTGTGACACCGTCGACGAGAGTCACCACCTCTTCGCCGAAGCGCTCTTTGAGCTGCTCGCCGGTGACGCTCGTGTCTTCAAGCACATCATGGAGCAGAGCCGCTATTATAGTCTCGCGGTCCATCTCCATGCCGGCAAGTATCGAGGCGACGCTGACAGTGTGGATTATGTACGGTTCGCCGGTGTAGCGGCGCTGGCTGCCGTGCGCCTCGGATGAAAATACAAAGGTCTCGCCAATCGCCTTCATGTCGTCCTTCGGCATGTAGAGCGACGCCTTGCTCCACAGATCCTGCCATGCGAGACGAAGTGAGGCGACTCGCTGGTCCTCCGGTATGCGCCCCCAGTAGCCTTCCATAAGGGCCCGGTTTTCTTTTTCGCCTATCGAGAACCCTCTAGTGCCTCCTATTTCAGAAAGATGAGCAGACCTGACGTTGACGGCGCCGCTTTTCTTTTCTTCGTTCACTGCCGACCGCCCTCTTTCAATCAGTTTTCGATTCTCTGGCCACCATTTTTTCAAGCACAAACTGGAGCGACGTAATGTTACGCCACGTATCGATCCGAGGCTTGTAGACCCAGCCGTCAAGCCACTCGCAACCGCCGCTGAACATATCCGCAGCACCGAACGCTAGCAGCGAGACGGAGCCAAGCGAAACCTTGACATGCTTGCCTCCCTTGCCAAGCTGCGTGATGGACATCTTACCGTTATACGGCGCGTATAGCATCGGCGCTGGATTGTCCATCCCGAAAGGGCCGAGCGCGGAGGCCTCAGTCCAAGTCTTCATGTCGAGGTTCGCTGGATTCCAGAAAAGCAGTTCTTCCTTCTCTCCGACGACCTTTACGCCGGAGAGTATCTCTTCCATCTTCTCGCGCACCGTCTGCCAGTTTTCCATCTTTACGCTGAATCCGGCCGCAAGACGATGTCCGCCCCATGTGTTGAGGAGCGGTGCAAGCTGCTTCAGCACACCTACCGCGTCGCCGCCAGCCGGCATTCGCAGCGTGCCGCGCATAATCGTGTTGCCGACTGATGCCGCGAGTGCGACAGGAGCGTTGCGATCGCCGCATATGCGGCTTGCGACGCTGCTGAGCACGCCGACGGACCAGTCCTCGCTTGTCAGCACATATTTGAATTTATCGCCGGCCAGACTATCGACCTGTTCTAGTATTTTCGTGGAAAGTTCGCGCCGTTTGCGGTTCAACGCGATGAGTTTGCCAACCTTTCCAGCGAGATCCTTGCCGGGAAAGAGCACTTCGACCGCAAGGTCAGCGAGATAGAGGCGGCCAGCTGCGTTGAGGCATGGAATGACACGCATAGCGAGATCCTCCGTGTCTATCGAAGACGGCGATATGCCGAGCTGCTCCATGAGGAGGTTTAGGCCGGGGCGCGCCTTTGAACGTATAGAATTTATGCCCTCACGCACAAGCGCGCGGTTGAGCGAAGAAGAGAGCGAGACGCAGTCAGCTATCGTAGCGAGCGCAACGACGTCGAGAAGCTTCATCAGCTGGCGGCGCGTCATAAGCTCATTCTGCCATATCCAGCACCAGAGCACGGCTGTGGCGCAAAGGCGTTTTGCTGTGCTGTCGCCGCATATCTGCGGGTTCACGAGCGTGTCGCTCTCGGCCCGTTTGCCCTCGACAAGGTGATGGTCGAAGATGACGACTGGGATGCCGTTCCTTTTCAAAATTTCGACTGACTCACCATCCTGCGTACCACAGTCGACGACGATGACGAGGTCGCATTTACGTTTCGCGATAATCTGCGCGACGTCTTTGTGGAGGCCGTAGCCTTGGTTGAAGCGGTGCGGGATGAAATAGCGCACGTGCGCACCCTTCGAAAGCGCAAGCTCCATTGCAATAGCCGTCGCCGATATGCCGTCCACGTCGTAGTCACCATAGACAACGACGTGGGAGGACGAATCAAGGCCGCGCACCAGCGCAGCCGCGTTAGCATTGTCTGCGCCTAGGTTGAGCTTTTCAAGAAGCTGCGGCAGGTACGGCGAAAGCCAGTTCTCAACCTCCTTAGGCATAACATCGGCTGTCAGGCCGCGCATCTCAAGCAGAGAAGCCTGGAGTGGAGAGCAGTTGAACTTTGCCGCTATCTGCGCAGATACTTCCGTCTGGGTATGGATATTGAGAGAATCCTTCGCGCAGCGAACAACCAATGATTATTCCGCCGTTTCCGATGTCTGTGGTTCACTGATTTTCGTATCCGCCGCTTCGACGGCCTGCTGCTTCAGCGTCACGGATTCGAGTATCGCTTTCTTTTCCTGCTCAAGCGCGGCTATCTTGTCGTCCTTTTCCTTGAGCTGCTTCTTGAGCTTCGAGCGGACCTCGAAAACCGAGAAGAGCGAGAAGAACCACATTACAGCGGCCCCGGTCGAGAACAGCACGACCTCCCACACGCCCTGCGGGAGAGTCCACTGCCAGAAAATAAACTTTACGGTGACGTCGCCTATGTTCTGGAAGGCGAAGAGTGCGGAAAGAAACATCGTAATCACAATCGCAAGTACGTAACTTTTCAACATAATCCCTCCTGCGGCACTGGCAGTAAAATCCGACCGGTGCCCCATCTTCATATACAGCACATATAATACCATAAGACAAAAAAAATCTCTCCCACAACCGGCTGCAGGAGAGATTTTCTATATATGTGGAGAAGCTTCAGTATTTAGGCGAGCGCTGATACCAGACGACGAGAAGACCGCCAGCAATACATATCGAGCTGTAGGAACCAGCTAGGATTCCGATAAGAAATGCAAAGGCAAAGTTGCTGATGACCTCGCCGCCCCATATATACATCGCAATGACCGGAAGCAGCGTCGTAAGTGAGGTGTTGATCGTGCGAGAGAGCGTCTGGTTGATAGCTTTGTTGACGAGCTCCGCTATGCCCTTTGAACGCACGTCGCCCCAGTTCTCCCTCACACGGTCGAGTACGACTATCGAGTCGTTCAACGAATATCCCGCTATGGTGAGAATGGCCGCGATAAAGGTTACGGAAATTTCCTTTCCCGTAAGGCTGTACGCCCCGAGCATAATTATCACGTCGTGCATGAGCGCCGCGACCGCGACGGCCCCGAAGCGGAAGCGGAAGCGGTAAGCCATGTAGAGCAGTATGGCCGCAAGAGCGAGCGAAAGCGACAATATAGCCTGCATACGCAGCTCGCCGCCGACGACCGGCCCTATCGTGTCTATGCGCAGCACCTTGTACTGGCCTATGTCGGAGCCGAGCGCAGCGAGGACAGCCTTGCGCACTTCGTCGTCTTGAGCCTGGAAGCGGAGCAGTATCGCTTTTTCGTCGAAGGCCTGTATCGTCGCGCCGCCTTGGCCTATCTTTGTAAGCGCGGCGCGGACGTCGCCGACGTCGACCGGCTTTTCAAACTCGACTTGAAGGACGAGACCGCCCGTGAAGTCTACTCCGAAATTCAGACCTTTCGTCGCAAGCAGCGCTATCGAGGCAACGATGAGGACGGCGCTGATGCTGATAAGGATTTTCCTGTACTGGATGAACGGGATGTTCACTTTTGTGGGATCAAAAAACGTCATCGTCCGCGCCTCCTATATAGTCTGTTTCCTGCGCGCAGAGAGCGCTATACCGAGCAGCGTGCGCGTCACGACGACGTTGCAGAAGACCGACGCGACGATGCCTATGCTTAAAGTTACAGCGAAGCCGCGAATCGGGCCGCTTCCGAAATAGAAGAGTATCGCGGCGGCGATGAGCGTCGTGATGTTAGAGTCGAGGATTACAACTAAAGCCTTACGGAATCCAGCGTCGAGAGCCGCCATCGTCGTTTTCCCGGAACGCAGCTCCTCTTTCATTCGTTCGTATATCAGTATATTGCCGTCGACAGCCATGCCTATCGTCAACACCATACCTCCGATGCCAGGCAGCGTAAGCGTAGAATGCAGCGCTATCATCATTGCAACGACAAGCAGCATCGCGGCACAGAGCGCAATGTCCGCGGCAATTCCGAGGAAACCGTAGTAGACCAACATGAAAACAACTACGAGAGCCGCACCTATAAGTCCGGACTTGACGCCGTCGCGCACAGAGTCGGCTCCTAGCGAAGGCCCGACTGATCTGTTTTCAAGAATTTCGACTGCGACGGGAAGGGCGCCAGCGCGCAGCATGATGGCAAGCCTGTTGGCCTCTTCAGTTGTGAAGGATCCAGTTATCTGCGCTTCCCCGCCTGATATGCGCTGCTGAACTACGGGCGCTGAAATAACCGTTCCATCGAGAACTATGGCTATCTGTTTGTTGATGTTGGCGGCCGTTGCTTCGTCGAAGAGCTTCGCACCCTCGGCGTTGAAGGTCAGCGATACCGCAGCTTTGCCGAACTGGTCGAACGTCGTCTCAGCCTTCGTCAGGTCGCCGCCGCTGACATACTGTTTCCCGAGTAAATAAGCACCGCCATCTTCGCTGCTTGCAACGGTCATCCCAGGGTTGTCCTTGACCGCTTCTTTCATCTGCTCTATATATACGCTGATTTCGTCTTTAGCCCTCTGCCAACGTTCCTGAGCGGCTTTGAACTGTTCATCGCTGTCGTAGTTCGAGCGGATAGGCTCAAGCGGCATCCTTGGCGATTCGCCAAGTACCTGGCGGAATTGCAACACAGCAGTGCGCCCTATAAGGTCGAGCGCCGCCTCCGGGTCGTCTACGCCCGGAAGTCCTATCGCGATGCGGTCGTCGCCCTCGCGCTGTATTATCGGCTCAACTATGCCGTACTGGTCGATTCTCGAGCGCAGGACGACGAGAAGCCTGTCTATACTATCCGGCGTCAGCGGGCTTTCTGGAGTTCCTTTAGCCTGAAGAACTATATGCACGCCGCCGCTGAGGTCGAGCCCCAGACGCATTTTCCCTTTTATCGGAAAAGCCACCACGGCGGCTATGACGATGACGGCGACGACGACGATCAGCCGCCATTTGTCTCTTTTCAGCATCTATTTGCGCCTCCTCACAAAGAAAACGGAGTGGACTACTATGCGCCGTCCTCTCCGTAAAATGTCAAAACTTTCTTTAGGACGTCAGTCTTTATGACCTCGTCTTATTTTTCGAAGCCTTCACCGACCTGTGCACGCGGCTTCTCTCCTGCTGTGGGCTGATGAGGCTCAGCATCAACCGGATTCTCCTCTGCCGTCTTGGCGTCAGCCGTGACCGGGAGTTCTTCTTCCGGCTTCGTTTCCTCAGCGGGCTGCTCGTTCTTCTTACTCTTCTTTTTCTTGGGCTGCTGCGGCGCGGAGCTACCTTCGCCCTTCTTCATCGAAATGGAACTCTTGAGGATGCGGGCTTTGACGCCTTCGTCAAGCTCAATCAGATAACTGTCGTCAAGAATCTCGCGAACAATGCCGAAAAACCCGCCTGCAGTAATAACAGTGTCACCCTTGCTGATACTAGCGAGCATCTCGTCATGTGCTTTCTGCTTTTTCTTCTGCGGTCTGATGATCATGAAATAGAAAATCGCCGCGAACATCGCGAGGGGCAACATCATCCCCATTAATCCGCCCTGCTGCTCCAAAGAAAACTCCTCCTTACAAAATTGTTCGATTCGCCTCTATGCGTAACAACGGCTATTTTAGCATGAGATTGACATTTCTGACTATTCGTTTTGCTCCAAATAAGGCTATTTTTCACGCTCCTTGAGGAAGAAAAGCAACTTTTCGAGTTCTACGAATATGTCGACACGGTAGAAGAGTATCCTATCTGGAACAACGACCGTCGCCGGCGTAAAGGCGAGAATCCCTTTGAGCGTCGACGACGCGGCGGCTTTGTCGACGCAGGACTGCGCAGCAGCGGCCGGAACTGCAAGTATAAGCACTTCTATGTTGCGCTCCTCCATAACCTTCGCAATGTCGTCGACGTGAAAGCAGTCGACGCCCATCAGCTTCTTGCCTACCTTATCCGGGTCTACGTCGAAGAGCGCCTCTACGCTGAATTTATAGCTTTTGAAGGCGGCGTGCCCCATAAGTGCGGTGCCGAGGTTTCCGACTCCGGCGAGCGCTACATGCCAAACTCTCGGTGAAGCCAGTATGTTTTCTATGTGCGTGCAGAGGCGGTTGACGTGATAACCGACGCCGCGCTTGCCTATCTCGCCAAAGTATGACAGATCCTTCCTGACCTGGCTCGCCTTTATACCGAGCATCTCACCCATTTGGAGCGAAGAGACAACCTTGCGTCCCTCTTCCTTCATCATTATAAGCAGACGGTAATACTGTATGAGCCTTTCTACCGTCGGTTCCGCTACCTTCATAACGAATGCTCGTCCTCCTTCATCCTGCAGTTCCGCTATGCGCGATAACCGCCATGTTTCGCAAAAGCTTTTATTATAAGGCTACCAGGGTTTTTCCTCCTGGCTGACCTGCTTCTCCTCTATGACAGAGTACGCCGGCGCGCCGCGCTTGAGCGCGGCTTCATCCGCGTTCTCCACTTTCACGCTGAGCACGCGCCTAGGATAGGCTACCTCAACGGTGTCGCTGCAGTGTACATCGGCAGACGGCTTGCATTGCCTACCGTTGAGCCTAACGGCTCCGATTTCAGCCATTTCCTGCGCCACGGTCCTGCGTTTGACAAGGCGCGAGAGCTTCAAAAATTTATCCAGTCTCAAGCAGGCCACCTCCGCAATGTGAAAAAGTATAATGCTTATCAACTTGAAGTGCAATAAAAGCTGGTAAGCAAAATACAAAGAAACACCCGGCTAGGCCGGGTGCCGTGTTTTATTCTAGGAAATCCTTCAGCTTTTTGCTGCGGCTCGGGTGGCGCAGCTTGCGGAGAGCCTTCGCCTCTATCTGCCTTATGCGTTCCCTCGTTACCCCGAAACGTCTTCCGACTTCTTCTAGAGTATGAGCATGGCCGTCCTCAAGACCGAAACGTAGGCGAAGCACCTCGCGTTCCCTATCGGTGAGGTCGTCGAGCATTTCATCAAGCTGTTCGCGAAGTATTTGGCTTGCGGCAGCTTCTTCGGGGCTCGGAAGATCCTTATCCTCAAGGAAGTCGCCCAGCTGGCTGTCCTCCTCCTCGCCGATAGGCGTCTCGAGCGAGACTGGCTCCTGGGCGATTCGCTGTATTTCCTCTACCCTGTCGGACGGGATTTCCATGCCGGCCGCGATTTCTTCGGCTGTCGGTTCGCGCCCGAGTTTCTGTACGAGCTGGCGTGAAACGCGAATGAGCTTGTTGATAGTCTCGACCATGTGAACCGGTATGCGTATCGTGCGAGCCTGGTCGGCTATGGCGCGCGTTATCGCTTGGCGTATCCACCACGTCGCGTATGTACTGAACTTGTACCCTTTGTGGTAGTCGAACTTTTCTACCGCGCGGATGAGTCCGAGGTTGCCCTCCTGGATGAGGTCCAGGAAGAGCATTCCACGCCCGATGTATTTCTTCGCTATACTGACGACAAGGCGCAGGTTCGCCTCTACAAGCGCATCCTTGCACGAGGCGTCGCCTGCCTCAACGCCCTTCGCGAGCTTGACTTCGTCCTCCGATGTAAGAAGCGGAATCTTTCCTATCTCGCGCAAATACATGCGAACTGGGTCCGAGAGCGGCAGATCCTCAAGGTCGCCCATGTCGTCGGCGGATGACGAGGCGAGAACCGTCTCTCCCTCCGACGGGTCTACTTTCGTCTTAGGCTCGTCGATTACGTCTACGCCAAGCTCCATGAGGTTCATGTATATATTGTCGAGGATGTCCGCCGTAAGAAAATCCTTCGGCATTTTTTTCTCTATATCCTCGTATGTCACGAAGCCCTTTTCTCGTCCTTCGTGGAGCAGGTCGCGCACGTTATCTATGTACGCGCTGTAATCCGTTCCATCCTGGTCGTCGTTCGCAGCGCCGTTCGACTCTTCGTCTTCTTCGTCTTCGAGAGGAGCCATTACGTTGAGAAGTTCCGAGTCGTCCTCGACAGGGTCGAGCTTTTCCATCGCCGCGTCGTCAGGATAGCAGCCGTCTGCGCTTTCGCTCTCCTGCGGCGCTTCAGCGCCGCCAGCCGCGTCTGTAATAGGGGACTTTTCTTCCGGCATCGTTTCTTCCGTCTTTTTCTTCGTTTTTTTCATGCCTTCATGTTCCCTCCTTTTAGTAATTTCGTATATTGCAAATATTTTCTATATTCCTCGTCTTCGGCATCGGTGATGCTTCCGTTCTTTATTTTCGTAAGTATAGGCTGCACATGTTTCTTTATAAAAATTTTCCTTAGCTCATCAATGAGTTTACCAGCCGTTTCCGGCGATATTCCTTCTCGCGCCAGCAGGCCGTTGCCGCGCGCAATTATCCTCATCCCTTTTTCGTCGTTCATCTGCTGCCAGCGCCGCTCGAGCGCCTCAGGCTCGTCGCCGGACATCAAAGCGTATATGACGGCGCGCACAGACTCGTCTGAAACATAAAGCGCGATCTTATTCATATCGCACGAAGCGCGCATTGCTTCGTCATTCCACAGCAGGCTGCATACCATATATTCAACGTCGTCGCCGAAAGTCTCCGTCTCTCCCGCTGTACCATTCGCCTTGTCTAAGGTCACCGGCGCTGCGCTGGCGCGGCGTGCTTCTGCGGTTTCATGTTTTCGCTGTGCGTCTATAAGCGCCTTTACTTCGTGCGGAAACACCCCTAATGTTTCGCTTAGTTCGTCAATGTATGGCGAGACATCAAAAACCGGCAGCGAAGCTAAGCCTTCAAAGAGGTCCTTACGCGCCGCCGGCGCGCGCTGCGGGTCTCTAAGCGCCCCGCGTCTCAAGCGCACATGGTAAAGCGGCAGAGGCAGCGCCGATTCTATAGATTTTTCAAAGAGCTCGCGTCCATCCGGCAAAAGAAGAAGCTCATCCGGATCTTTGCCGCTATGCCAAATGACACGCTTTGCGGTCACACCCTCAGCCTGAAGCATATACATGGCGCGGAGCGCGGCTTCTTCACCAGCAGAGTCAGAATCATAGCACACATAGCACAATCCCGTCATCCTTTTTATCAGCGATGCCTGCACGGAGGTAAGGGCTGTACCCAGCGAGGCGACGGTATTCGTGTATCCGCAGAGGTGCGCGCGTATCGCGTCCATGTATCCTTCAACAAGTATCGCGCAATTCTTTGATGCAATCGCCGCCTTTGCTTTGTTCAGCAGGTAAAGGTTGTGTCTTTTGTTGAAGACGCGGCTCTCCGGGCTGTTCAGATACTTCGCGCCGTCGCCGTCTAGAATGCGCCCGCCGAAGCCCACGACGCGCCCCGTCATGTTGTATATCGGGAACATTATCCTGCCCCGGAAGCGATCGTAGCAGCCCCCATTACGCCCTGGAACTGCAAGCCCTCCCTCGACAGCCTGCTCGTCGGATATTCCTCTGCGCCGCAGATAGCGCGTAAGAGAATCCCATGATGTCGGAGCCCATCCGATCTCGAAACGCACAGCGTCCGACTGGGTTAGCGAGCGACGCTCAAGATACTTGCGCGCCGCTTCGCCTTCCGGGGCTTTCAGTGCCCCCATAAAAAATTCAAGAGCTGCCTTGTTGGCGTCAACGCTTCCGCGAGGGGCTCCGCTTCCAGGGCGGCTAGTCAAGGTCACGCCAGCTTTTTCTGCGAGACGCTCAAGAGCTTCGCGGAACTCCAGATGCTCTTTTTCCATAACGAACGAAAAAACGTCCCCGCCTTTGCCACAACCGAAGCAGTGAAAGGTCTGGCGCTCAGGCGACACAGAGAACGACGGCGTTTTTTCATTATGAAATGGACAGCACCCCCAATAAGTCTGCCCCTTTTTTTTGAGCTGGACATATTCAGATATAACCTCGACGATGTCGAGCCTTGATTTTATTTCACGGACATCGTCTGACGCCATTATCCAGCCTCCGTCGTCTGAAAACAAGAAAATCAGAGGGAGAGCTTCACTCTCCCTCTAATTTTGATTATCACATATTCCGCTT
>URAG01000018.1 GCA_900545755.1 uncultured Cloacibacillus sp.
CACATTTTCTTCGCCTTTTTGTTAGAAGTCTGCAATATGGAAAAAATTTCACATGCATATAGAATATATAGCGTGAAATAAGACAAGGGTGTCTGTAAGGTTGCCGCGAAAAAGGCAGATATCGGGACGGCCGGGCGTACGACGGGCGGACTGATTGTTTTGTGGGCTTTCGCCCAAAAGAATAAAATCCAAAGAAGGGACGTAGTAGTTATGAAAAGATTCGTTATCTCAGCAGTAATGGCCCTCATGGTCGCCGCTGCGGCTTTCGCAGGGCAAGCTGAGGCCGCGACGACCCTTAGACTTGGGCACGTCGTCGCCGACAACAGCAGCCTTGACAAGGGGCTTGACTATTTTGCGAAGCTTGTTTCCGATAAGTCAGGCGGAGAGCTTAAGATTCAGGTCTTCCCGAACTCCTCGCTCGGCGACAACACCGCGATGATGGAGCAGCTCCAGTTCGGCTCGCTCGACATGATGGCTCCCTCCGTCGCAGCGCTCTCCGGCTTCACCCCGAGCACCGCTGTCTTCGACCTTCCTTACCTCTTCAAGAATGAGGCCGCCGCTGAAGAAGTGCTCGACGGGCCGCTTGGTGACTCCATCGGCAAAGCTCTCGAGCCCTCCGGATTCCACCTTCTCGGCTGGATGACCCAGAGCTGGCGCCACCTCACCTGCAACAAAGAAGTGAAGAAGCCCGCCGACGTCGCCGGCATCAAAATCCGCACGATGGACAGTAAATACCACATGGCGCACTTCAACACGCTCGGCGCTTCCGCGATACCGATGGCGATGTCCGAGCTTTACACGGCCCTCCAGCAGGGAACGATCGACGCCCAGGAGAACCCCTACACGAACATAGTCAACTCGCGCTTCTATGAAGTCCAGGACTATGTCGTTGAGACGGGCCACATCTACGACGCCTGCCCGCTCATCATCTCCACCATCACATGGAAGAAGCTCACCGACGACCAAAAGAAGATAATCGAAGAGGCCGCCGCTGAGGCAGTCAAATGGGAGCGCGCCGAGGTTCGCAAGGACGACGACACGAACCGCGAGCTCGTGAAGAAGAGCGGCACGACCGTCATCCAGCTCACGCCTGAGCAGCGCGCCGAGTTCCGCAAGGCTGCGCAGCCCGTCTATGACGAATTCGTGAAGGAGCAGGGCAAGGCCGGAGCCGACGCGGTGAAAGCCGTCGAGGCTGTCAACGCCAAGCACTAATCCTAAATACTGCGAACGATAAAACCCGTATAGGTTCTTTTTGAAATCGCGGGGAGAGTATGGCTTCCCATGCTCTCCCCTTTTGTTTGGCCTAAAAGGAGACTCTTATGTTAATCGACAAAAAAGCTCCGTGGTACGACAAAATAGAGATAGCGATGATAATCGTCATCTTCAGCATACTCACGGTGATACTTTTCGTAAACGTCGTTACGCGCTTCTGCTTCCACTACACTGCGACGTGGTCGGAGCAGGCCGCCCGTTACCTCTTCGTCTGGATGACCTTCGCCGGCGTCAGCCTCGCGGGCAAGACCGGCTCGCACCTTCAAGTGACGGTTGCGAATATGGTCTTCGGTGAGGAGCGCGCCAAGACTGTATTCCTCATCGGCGACATTATAGTGATTCTCTTCGGCTGCCTGCTTTCATACAAAATTTACGGCGTCATGATGCGCGTCATGTCTACCGGGCAGGTATTCCCTGCTATGACGTGGCTGCCATCGTGGACTCTTTACCTCTCTGGCGTGCTCGGCATGATGGGCTTCACGCTTAGGGTCATTCAGCGCCGTTGGAGAATGACAACCGCAGCTAAGCGTAAGGAGGCTTAAATTATTATGATAGCTTTGCTTATCGGCACACTTCTGGTGCTTCTCTTCCTTACCGTTCCTATCTTTGCGGGACTCGCCATCTCGACCCTCGCCGTATTCATGGCCTACTTCCCGGGACAGATGATGGATATGATGCTAGCTCAATCAATGGTTAAGAGCTGTGACTCCTTCGCTCTGATGGCGATACCGTTCTTCATGCTCGTCGGCTCGCTGATGTCGACATCGGGACTTGCGCAGAAGCTCGTCAAGGTCGCGGAATCGGTGACCGGGGATTCCGCCGGCGGACTCGGAACCTCTGCGATGATAGCGAGTATGCTCTTCGCGGCCATCTCCGGTTCAGGCCCGGCGACTGCGGCGGCTATAGGTGGCATAATGATCCCGGCCATGATGAAACAGGGGTACGGCGCCGAGTACTCGGCTACGCTGCTCGCCTCCGGCTCTACGATAGGGCCGGTCATCCCGCCGAGCATACCTATGATTATGTTCGCGGTAACTATAGGCTGCTCGACGACTACGCTTTTCATGGGCGGCGTAGTTCCGGGAATCATGATGGGGCTCGGCCTTATCATCTACAACAAGCTTTACTCGAAGCATAACAACTACCGTGGCAAACCGTCGTCGGGCGGCACGATGAAGGCCGTACGCGAAGGGCTCGGAGCTCTGCTTATGCCGGTCATAGTCCTCGGAGGCATCTATACAGGGATATTTACGCCGACAGAGTCGGCTGTCGTCGGAGTCGTATACTCAATGGCGGTAAGCACCATCGTTTACAAAACGCTGACGTGGGACGGCCTCAAAGAAGCCTTCGTCGACGCGGCAATAACCTCCGCGACGATAATGATACTCTTCGGCGGAGCCAACACATTCGGACGCATCCTGACGCTTGCGGACATCCCGAACCAGATAAGCTCCGCGATACTTTCCTTCACGGACAGCAAGGTACTGATCATGCTGATACTGAACTTCATACTGCTCATCGTCGGCATGTTCATAGATACGAACTCTGGCGTCATACTCTTCGCACCGATCATCGTCCCGATACTCAAGGCTCTCGGCTACCATGAAATATTTATCGGCGTCATGATGGTCGTCAACCTCTGCATCGGCATGCTGACGCCTCCTATGGGGCCGAACCTCTTCATTACGATGAAGATAGCGGGCGTTTCGCTCGAACAGGCTATGAAGCAGGTCATAGCGCAGGTCGTAATACTCTACATAGTCCTTGCAGTTATGATACTGATTCCGGACACGGTGCTGATCCTTCCGAAAGTTTTCGGAATGATCCCTTGGTAAATTTTTGCGAGACTTCGCGATAGTTAAGGAGATAGGTTAAAATGTACTTGGCGAATGAATTGGACGTAAATGGACGCCTTCTGCGCGGCAACGTGCGCATGCCGGACGCTGGCGGGCCTTTCCCGACGATAGTCTTCCTCCATGGCTTCACTGTTTGGAAAACGGGGCCGCAGAGGCTTTACGAGGAGTTCGTCCGCATGGCGGTCAAAGAGGGCTTCTGCGTAGTGCGCTACGACTTCTACGGGACGGGCGAGAGTGAAGGCGAGTTCTATGAAATGACCATCGGCAGCGAGATGAACGAAACTGCGGCGATTTATGAGTGGGCGGGCAAACAGCCCTACGTCGACACGAGGAACATGTTCCTCGGCGGACACAGCCTCGGCGCGCTGCTCGCGCTCGTCGAAGCGCCTCACATCCAGCCGAAGGCCACGTTCGGCTGGTCGACGGCGCTCACGATGCTCTTCCAGGCTGGACAGCGCACGCGTACGATGCGCGGGCCGACAGAGCGCGGCTGGGATATCGACGGCCTCGAACTCTCACGCGAATTTATGGACGAGTGCGCCGGCATGGACTTCCTCGAAATGGTAAGGGGCTATGACAAGCCTGTGCTGCTCATTCACGGCACCGGCGACGTGGATATCCCCGTCGAGAGCGCCTACGCTCTTAAGAAGGTCTATGGTGACAACTGCGAGCTGGATATCGTCGAGGGCGCGAACCATCGCTTCCTCTCGCTGCCCTGGAAGAAGCACGTCTACGAGAAGACGCTGGATTTTTTGAAAAAACAGCTAGACTAAGAGGGTGAGGCAAATGGAGATCAAAATCCCTTACGGGAAAACGTTCCAGACGCTGAACATTGAAGAGGGCTTTGATCTGCTCGAATCTAAGATTCAGGAACTTGAGGCTGGTGCGGACGGCGGCGCGATAGTGCGCGCTGCGATGGCGTCGCCGATAGGAGCGCCTAAGCTCCGCGAGCTCGCGGCTGGTAAGAAGCACGCCGTGCTCATCATAAGCGACCACACGCGGCCGGTGCCGAGCAAACAGATAGTGCCGTATATGCTGGAAGAGATGCGCGCCGGCAATCCTGATATTGATATAACGCTGCTCGTCGCGACTGGCTGCCACCGCGGCACGACGCCGGAGGAACTCGTTCACAAACTCGGCGAAGATATAGTATCGCGTGAACACATCGTCGTCCACGACTGTGACTCGTCGCCGCTCACCGACCTCGGACAGCTGCCGTCTGGCGCGCGTCTCGTAGTAAATTCGCTTGTCGCGCAAGCCGACCTCGTCGTATCCGAGGGCTTCATAGAGCCGCACTTCTTCGCGGGTTACTCCGGCGGACGCAAGAGCATCCTTCCGGGCGTATGCAGCCGCGTGACGGTGCTTGGCAACCACTGCGCCGATTTCATCGACAATCCGAAGGCTCGCATGGGCGTAATCGACGGCAACCCGATCAACCGCGATATGGAGCGCGCCGCGCGCATGGCGAAGCTTGCCTATATCGTCAACGTCGTAGTCAACGAGGCGCACGAGGTCGTCGCTGCCTTTGCGGGCGACGCCGTAGAGGCGCACCACGCGGGCTGCGCATATCTTGCTAAATACTGCGAGGTTGAGCAGAAGCGCAAAGCCGACATAGTTATAACCTCGAACGGCGGCGCGCCGCTTGACCAGAACGCAT
The DNA here is from genome assembly GCA_900545755.1 of uncultured Cloacibacillus sp. GTDB lineage: Bacteria > Synergistota > Synergistia > Synergistales > Synergistaceae > Caccocola. Next base: position 4,786 of record URAG01000018.1, read on the forward strand.
ATCAGGCCGTCAAGGGGCTCACGACTGCTGCGGATGCGGCTGCTGATGGAGCCGCGCTGATAATCTGCGCCGAGTGTGCGGACGGGATAGGCGGCGACAGCTTCTACAAGGCTCTTAGCGAGTGCGCCGGCCCGACGGAGCTGCTTGAGGAAATACGCCGCGTACCTATGGACGAGACCGTGCCCGACCAGTGGCAATATCAGATTCTCGCGCGCATACTCGAAAAGCACCACGTCTATTTCGTCGCGCGCAAGGAGATGAAAGAGGCCGTCAACGCGATGAAGATGGAATACGCTCCATCGCTCGAAGAAGCTTACGCGCGCGCCCGCGCGTTGAAGGGCGCTTCCGCCAGAGTCGCGGTCATTCCCAACGGAGTCTCCCTGATAATTAAACAATAGACCGATACAGTAGAATATGCCGCTCCGAAAGCCTCCGCCTTAGTCGATGCGCGGGGGCCCGGGGCGGCGTTTCCCCAAAAGGAGTGGAAACATGGCGAAACCTTTTGAAATAGACTATATATACGTTCATTCAGTGCGCTTCGGAGAAAAATCTTCGCTCGAAAACGGCGTGTTGACGATCAACCGCGACGAGCTGCGCGCGCTCTGTGCCAGCGACCTGTTTTCGCGGCTTGAAATAGAGCTTGCGGCTCCGGGCGAGAGCTGCCGAATACTCGCTATACACGACGTTATGCAGCCTCGCTGCAAGGTTGAGCACCCAGAAGAGACCTACCCCGGCATACTCGGCAAACTCGCGCCCGCCGGCGAAGGCAAAACACTTGCGCTCAAGGGCGTCGTCGTATCGGACATCTACTACGCGAAGTGCAACATTAAATACTATCTCGACATGGGCGGCCCTGCGGCGCGCTACTCTCACTTCTCGAAGCATTTCCACGTCTGCATAGACGCAGAACCTGCCGAGGGAGTCAGTGACGCCAGCTACGCCGAGGCGCTGAAGCTCGCGTCGCTCAAGGCCAACGTCTACCTTGCGAAGCTCGGCCTAGGCCAGAAGCCGGACTACAGCGAGCGTTTTGAGTGGAATCCAATCGAGTATAAGCCCGGCGAAAAGCGTCTGCCCCGCGTCGCGTACTTTGCGACCCACCTCGCTTCTCACGACACATGGAACTTCCTCTTCTACGGGCAGAGCGCGCTCGGCTTCCTTCCGATGGTCGTGCAGCCTACGGAAATTCTCGACGGCGCGATGGTCTGGCGTTATTGGGAGCCGAACTATTACCTGCAGAACGAGATGTACATCAAGGAACTGCTCAACCGCCACGGCAAAGATTTAGAGTTCGTCGGCTGCGTGTTCGCGAACAACGTCATGCGTCTCGACGGAAAGGAAACGATGGGCATGATAGGCGCGCGCCTCTGCCGCGACACGCTGCACGCCGACTGCGTCGTAGTGAACAAATCCGGAATGGGCCATGCGCAGCTTGACTCGGCGCTCGCCTTCAACTGGATGGAGAAGCTCGGAATGCCTGCGATAAGCAACCAGGCCGCTGTCTCAAACTACGAGCCTGGAGATATGCTCGTAATCGCCGACCCGCGCGTCGACGCAGTGATAAGCAGCGGGCGCAACTGGGACGTCGAGCACCCGAAGGTCGACCGCCTCATCGGAGAACACGCCAACGTGCCTTGCCTGCTTGGCTACAACCCGTGGGGGCCCTTCACGCACACGACGAACTACGCGCTCTGCGGCTGCTGGTCTCAGATAGGCGACTACTTCCAGACGGCGGACGCCGACCTGGAATGGAAGTAAGGAGGGATATTTCATGGCGGAGACATTAAGAATACTCCATTACATAAACCAGTTCTACGGAGGCATCGGAGGCGAAGATAAAGCGGGCGTCGGCCTTTCGACAAAAGACGGCCCAGTCGGCCCCGGAATGCTGATGAAGGCGGTACTCGCCGGCCGCGGCGAAATCGTCAAGACGGTCATATGCGGCGACAACTACATCTCGGAGCATCAGGCTGAGGTCATCCCGCAGATACTCGACATAATCCGCGAGGTCAAGCCGGATCTTGTGCTTGCCGGTCCCGGCTTCAACGCTGGGCGCTACGGCATAGCCTGCGCGGCGTTGACTGCGGCGGTGCAGGAGCAACTTAAGATTCCATGCGCGACGGCGCTCTTCTCAGAGAACCCTGGCACGGACCTTTATAAGAACCGCTGCTACATCGTGCAGACCGATAACAACGCGAAGAACATGAAAGACGCAATGAAGCGTCTCGTTGAGTTCGGCCTCAAGCTCGCCTCGGGCGAGACGATACGAGACGGACGGCAGGAGGGCTACCACGGCAGCGGCCCGGCGATAGAGGTCGACTACTCGACTCCCGCGTGCAAGCGCGGCGTCGACATGCTGCTCAATAAATATTACGGCAGGCCGTTCCGCACCGAGGTCGTCATGCCGAACCACGAAGAAATACCGGTTCCAGAGTTAAGCAAGCCGCTTTCGCAGTGCCTCATCGCAGTCGTCACAGACGGCGGGCTTGTGCCGCGCGGCAATCCTGACAGGATGCCCCCGACGAACTCAAAGAACTGGCGCTGCTACTCATTCGCCGGCCAGGACTACCTCAAGGCCGAGGACTACGAAGTCAGCCACCAGGGATATAACAACGCCTTCGTGCTCCAGGACCCCAACCGCCTCGTCCCGGTCGACTGTTTGCGCGAAGAGGTCAAAAAGGGGCGCATCGGCGCGCTTCTTGACCATTACTACATGACGGCTGGCGTCATGACGCCGCTCGATATGAGCAAGAAGCTTGGCGAAGGCATAGCGCATGCGTTGCTCGAAGAGCATGTCGACGCCGTGATCCTCACCTCCACGTGAGGAACGAGCTCACGCTGCGGTGCAGTGATGACGAAAGAAATACAGCGCGCCGGCATACCGGTCGTCCATGTGACGAACCTAACGAAAATCTCCGAGGGTATAGGCGCGAACAGGATACTTCGCGGCAACAGCGTCCTCCATGTATTCGGTAACCCGGCGCTTCCTCACGACAAGGAAGTGGATTACCGCCGCGAAATGGTCGAAAAGGCCCTCGCCCTGCTCGAACAGAGCCCGCACGACGGCGCGCGCGCGGTAGTTTCGGATTAACGCAGAATTTACGAAAGAACCATAAAATGATAAAAGCTCCGCGGATAGGCAATTCCCGCGGAGCTTTTCGTATGCGCAGTCAACGATGCGAAGCGTCGGCTTTTTGTTTTTTGCATCGTCGCGCAAAAGGTTCGTCTGCGTTTTTGCACTGTTATATTAGAGTAAGTCCATTAGATTTTATCCAATATATTACGCGTTGAGGGGGCTGGACTATGCTGAAAAAGGAAGATGTATTACAAGGTTTTTTCAAAGGCGTCTGTTGCTCTATGGCTGTTTTTGGCGAGGCGGCGCGGGAGCATGGAATGGACGAAGCGGCGGCGCGCAGGATAGCCTCGTGCTTCGGCTCTGGGATGGAACATGCAGGGCTATGCGGCTGCGTTACGGGCGCTTATATGGCGCTCGGATTGAAATACGGCGCCGGCGGGCCTGGCGAAACTGAAAAACTTGCACAGCTGAGAGAGAAAAAGGCGGAGTTCGAGCGGCGCTTTTCTGAACGCTGGGGGAGTCTTGAATGTACGAAGATGCTCGGCGGCCTCGACCCTGCGCGCCCCGATGAGTTAAAAGCCGCCGTAGAACGCGGGCTCTTTGAGTCCGTCTGCGCGCCCGCGGTATGCGACGCCTGCGCGATACTGAAAGAGCTAGACGAAGAATGAGGGGGTTCATCGACGAGTGTAAGGCAAAGTGTCTTGCCGGTGAACCGCTTTCGCGCGATGAGATAATTTCTCTGCTCCGCGTCGAAGCCGAAAGCGCAGACGGCGCATATCTGCGCACGGCGGCGCGCGAGGCCGCGGCGAAAATCGCGGGCGGCAGGGGCTACATTTGGTGTGCAGTCGGTATGGACTATGCGCCTTGTCCTATGAACTGCAAATTTTGCTCCTTCGGCGAGAAGTGGGGAATAGTGAAAGAGCCGCGCCGCGTCATGCCGGAGGAAATCGTAAGCCGCGCCCGCCGGTACGCGGAGATGGGCGCGGCTTACATCGTTTTGCGCACGACCGAGTTCTACTGCCTCGACAGGCTGCTCGGCTTTATACCGGAGATACGCGCGCAAATTCCTGGCGGCTGCGCTATAGTGCTGAACACTGGCGAGCTTGACGTGGCGGCTGCCGCGAAGACGAAGGCGGCGGGCGTTTACGGCGTCTATCATGCTCTGCGGCTGCGCGAAGGGACGGATACGCCGTTCGACCCCGCGGAGCGCTCAGCCACGATGAAGAATGTCTCAGCCTCTGGCATGACGCTGATCAGCCTAGTGGAGCCGATAGGCTGCGAGCATACTGACGAAGAAATAGCTGACAGCTTCCTCAACGCAGTAGCCTGCGGCGCGAAGATTTGCGGCGCGATGGCCCGCTTCCCAGTAATGGGCACGCCCTTCGGCTCTTCGCCGATGATAAGCGGCGCGCGCCTTGCGCATGTAGTCGCGGCTCTGCGCCTCTCCGGCGGCTCTGCGGTGCGCGATATATGCGTCCACAAGGCGACGCCCGAGGCGTTAGAAAGCGGAGCCAACGTCATAGTCGTCGAATCCGGAGCGATACCGCGCGATTCGGACTTTTCGGAAAAGGACTGGGCCGGCGTAGACATGGCGCGAGCGAGGGCTATGCTTGACTCTGCGGGGTACGAAATATCCCTGCCGCCAGCGCAGTGATGCGGCGCGGCATAAGTTATGTCATACAGCGTAATGTGTTGTGAATGAAAAACGCCGGAGCGGAAAAATTCCCCGCCCGGCGTTTTGATGTAGATTTTTTGAATTACTGGCGGCGTCGTTACTTCTCGGCCGTCACCTCGGCGAGCCGTCCGTCCTCGAAGAGTACGCGGACTGTATACTTCGCGTTGCTGCGTCCTTTTTTATCCTCGTCGAAGGCTACGTAGAGCTTTTTCGCCTGCCCAGGCTTGATTGAAATTGAGCCGTCCTTGTCGTTGAGCTTCTTCGGCGACGAAATGCGCCCACTGAGGATCACCGCGGCGGGATTGCCGTTGCCCGGTATCGTGTCCCACGTCTTGCCGCTCCTCTCGTTTGTGACGCTGACTCCGGTTATAGCGGCGTTGGCTCCGTCGACTGAAAGCTCGATGAAGCTGTCTGGATTCATGTTTGCTGCGGCTCTTTCAGTCTGTCCTGCGAAATCGTATTTCCCAACGCCGGTGTATTTGGCGGTTATCTTCGCGCTGGATCTTCCGCCCTTCTTTCCGTCTTCCCTGAATTTTTTGTCCCTATCGTCCCTGCCTGGCTTCCTGAACTGACGCGCAGCAGCGGCCTGCGTCGATGCGCTCGACGTCTCTCCGCCTATCATCTCGACGGTCGCGGTGAATTTCGAATCTTCCGGTATTGCTTCCGCCGCATCGTTTACAAGAAGCGTCAGCTTTGTAACAAGCAGGACCGGTATAGGTTTCATGCTTCCCCCTTTGTTGACAGCCTCGCCTTTTGCATTCTTGACTAGCAGGAAGTTGCGTCTGCCGGAAGAGCTCCATTCTTCGCCAGTCGTCTCGTTCCTCAGCGTGATCGACTTGATCGCCTGCGCGCCGCTGACGGCGATGGTGAATTCCGCGTCCTTCGTGCCGTCGGGCGCGCCGCCGCGTTTCCCGATTTCGTCTTCTTGGACTCCCGCGTAGTCCAGCGACTCAACCTTGAGCGAAGGCCCTGCGTACGCTGCGGCAGCGACGGACATCAACGCCGCGGACAGTGCTAAAATGATAAACTTCCTCATTATCAATTCTCCCTTAGTTTCAATTTTTAGCGCCCTGCGCTATTATTTTACAACAAATTTTGTGTTTTATGAAATGTAATAATACCTCGCTTCAAAACGGACAAAAAGCGTTGACATATACCCCGCATAGGTATATAAAAACACTATACCTATGCGGGGTATAATTTCGTGGTTTACTGGAGGTGGCCTGATATGACGATGGAGCCGCCGTCGCACGCGGAGAATATACCGAGGCTGAACCGCGCGGCTGGCCAAATAGAGGGCGTTAAAAAAATGATTGAGGAGCGGCGTAGCTGTGCAGATATAATAGCGCAGCTACGCGCGGCCCGCTCGGCTCTCAAGGCGGTCGAGTCGAATATTCTCAAAAGGCATTTACAGCATTGCGTAGCGCAGTCCTTCGACTGCGGCGCGGACAAAGACGAAAAAATCAAAGAACTCCAAAAGCTCTTCGACAGCTTCTACGAATGACAGGGGGAGAAAAAATGAAATTTTGGCAGATTCGCGGCGCGACGTCGGTTGTAGAATACGCGGACGCACGCATACTCGTTGATCCGTTTTTCGCGGAGAAGGATGCTTATCCGCCGCTTGAGGATTCGTTCCATCCTGAGCTTAGATGGCCGACTGCGCCGCTGCCATGCGGACCTGACGAAATTACGCATGGGATCGACGCTGTGCTTGTTACGCATTTGCACCCTGACCATCTCGACGAAGCGGCGGTGAAGGCGCTCGACAAAAAAATAAAGCTTTTCACTCAGGATGAATGGGATGCGGAGCATATTAGCGCGATGGGGTTTGCTAACGTTGAAATTTTGCAATATGGCGGAACGGTTTTTAAAAGAGCGACGCTTTACAAGACTGACTGCGTTCACGGCCTGGCCGTCAAAACGAAACCGTATTACGACAAACTCGGCATCCGCGGAGACGCCTGCGGCGCCGTATTCAGGGGTGCTGGAGAGCCTGTTTTCTACCTCGCGGGCGATACTATATGGACTGACTGCGTGCGTAAAACTATAGAAAAATATTCGCCTGACGTCATAGCCGTCAACGCCGCGGGCGCGCAGCTGCGCGAGAGCGGCCTGATCATCATGGGAACGGAGGACGTGCGCAAAGTCCGCGAGGCCGCGCCTAAGGCGCGCATCGTAGTCACGCACATGGACGCCGTGCCGCATGCTTCGGTGAGCCGCGACGATATGAAAAAATTCATCGCTGAAAATCATATAGAAAATATATGCGTACCGGAGGACGGCGAAACTTTGAACTTATAGCCAGCCCAAAAGGCCGCCGTAATTAAAAAATCTGCCGTTCCGCATATTAGCCGCGCAGATCTTCGCGCACGGCGCGCTTGCGGAACAGCAGATTTTTGCCGGAGCGCTTGCCGGCTGCGGCAGACGCCCCCCGGCAAATTTTGCTCCTTTGAGCTAAAATAAAGGCGGAGGCGGTGACGCTGTGGCGGAAGAAAAATCCGGCGGCCTCGTAAAGGGGTGCGCCGTCGAGATATGCGCGAATATAGACGATATGACCGGCGAGGACCTAGGCGCTGCAATGGACCTGTTGCTTGACGCGGGTGCGCTCGACGTATGGTTCGAGCCGATACAGATGAAGAAGAACCGTCCCGCGGTGAAATTCTGCGCGCTTGCTCTGCCGGAAGACAAAGAGCGGATCGCGGAGCTCACGCTGCGACACACGACGACGCTTGGCGTTCGTATGCGCGAGGTTGAACGGCTGATGCTGGCGCGCGAGTCGCGCGCCGTCGAGACGCGCTTTGGAAGCGTGCGCGTGAAGCGAGGATTACGCGGCGGCGAGGTAATAAAAGAGATGCCCGAGTACGACGATGTGCGGCGGATAGCGCGCGAGACGGGGCTCCCGATGAGCGCAGTGCGCGCAGCGGTGGCGGAAGATGCGGAAATTCAGGCACTTTAAGGGCGGCGAGTACGAGTTCATCGGCATAGCGCACCACTCGGAGACCGAGGAAGAGTTCGTTGTCTACCGTCCGCTTTACAACGACAGCGGCCTTTGGATAAGGCCGAAGAAGATGTTTTTTGAAAACGTCGAAGTAAACGGCGCGTTCGTGCCGCGCTTTCAGGAAATAGAAGACGACTGGAGGGCTGACAATGAGTGAAGAAATGGCGAAACGTGTGGCCGCGCTCATACGCGGCAAGGGCGTCGTGATATTCAGCGGAGCGGGGCTCAGCACTGAGTCCGGCCTTATGGACTTCCGCTCGAAGGACGGAATTTGGGCGCACGCAGACCCGACGCGCCTCGCTTCCGTCGGCGTGCTTGAAAACAACTACGACGAATTTCTCGCATTTTACAAGGCGCGCCTATTCGTGCCCGACGAGGTGCAGCCGAACGTCGGCCACAAGCTCATTGCCGAATGGGAGAAGCGCGGCTACGTCGACGGCGTCATAACGCAGAACGTCGACCGCCTGCACCAGAAGGCCGGTTCAGTCAACGTATGGGAGCTGCACGGCAGCCTCGAGCCCGTCTACTGCCACAGCTGCGGCAGGCCGGGCGACAGGGATGACTTCCTAGCTGGAAAACCGTGCTCCTATTGCGGCGGGCATCTGCGCCCGAGCGTAGTGCTCTTCGGCGAAATGCTGCCGCAGCGCGCGCTAGAAGCAGCCGACCAAATGAGCCGGCAGTGCCGCACATTCATAGTGCTCGGCTCGTCGCTCGTCGTCTCTCCCGCGAACTACTTCCCGAGGGAGGCGAAGATGAACGGCGCTGAGCTTGTGATAATCAACCGCGATCCGACGCCGCTCGACGGTATGGCGGACGTCGTGGTACATGAAGGAATAGGCGCGTTTCTGACAGAAGTGGAGAAGTTCGTAGAACTGCCGTAGTAAATTTAGAAAAACTGAATTCAGCGCTAATATAGCCGCCAGTTACAGAGAGGAACGGCGGAATGACGTCCGCTGAAGAACATTGGGTTGCAATATAAAAAAGAAGACGGCACGCGCCGCAAAAGAACCCCGCGGTGCGTACCGTCTTTATGTTTTTTGCCGCGCTCTGCAAAAAGCGCGCCGCGGAATTCTTACAGCCGCATCTCTGACTTCAGCGGACGCGCGAAAAGCTCCTTTATAAGCTCCTGCGGACGTTCACCTTTGTAGAGCACGCGGTAGACGGCCTCCGCTATCGGCATCTCGACGCCGAACTTCTTGCTGTTCTCGACGACGGCGCGCACCGTGTAGGCCCCCTCTGCAACCTGACCGAGGGACTCGACAGCCTCGTCGAAGCTCATACCGTTGCCTATAGCAAGTCCGAGACGGAAGTTGCGCGAGAACATGCTGTAACAGGTGACTATAAGGTCGCCAACGCCTGCGAGCCCCGATAGCGTAAGCGGCGAAGCGCCTAGCTTCACTCCGAAACGCATGATCTCGGCGAGACCGCGCGAGGCGAGCGCCGCCATCGCGTTGTCTCCGAGGTCGAGCGCCTTGGCTACGCCCGCGGCCACCGCGTAGATGTTCTTCGTCGCGCCGCCGACCTCTAGGCCGATTACGTCCGTTCCCGTGTAGACGCGGAAGTTGTTGCCGCTCACTATCTCCTGCCAGCCTTTGGCCTCATCCTCGTCCGCCGAAGCGAGCGCGACAGTCGTCGGACGGCCTACGAGGACCTCTTCCGCGTGGCTCGGCCCGGAGAGCGCCGAATATTTGAGGAATGGGCAGCACTCTGCGTAAACTTTGTGAAGCAGGTCGCCCGTAGAAATCTCTATGCCTTTGGCAAGGTTGAGTATGTGCCCCTCGCGTTCACCGCGGGAGGCGACCTTCTCGCAGACCTCTCGCACGAACTGCGTCGGGATCGCCATTATGTAGCGGTTGGAAAAATTCAGCGCCGCGTCGAGATCCGTCGTGCAGTTCACACTGCGCGGCAGCTCAGTATCGCGGAAGCAGAAGTTGTTGTGCCGCGTCTCGGTTATAGCCTTCGCCTGTTTCTCGTCTATCGTCCACATGAGCGCTTCGTTGCCGAGCGACGCGAGATGTACGGCCATCGCCGTCCCAAAGCTCCCCGCGCCGAGGATGGTTATATTCATGTCGCTCCCCCATTCACATTCAATCGCCGCACCTATGCGCGGCCTATAGATTTCTTCATTATAGCACAGCGCATTCCCGCGTATTACCAAGCTTTTTCGCCGTAATACTTCAAGTCTTGACTTACTGCCCACTTGAAGAATTGTAATATCGATATATAATTATCGATAGAACGGCGGTCATGATAGGACGAGGAGTGAAGGGTATGACGTCGCGGGAATCGAAACCTCTCAGCATTTCAAGGCAGTCTCTTCAACGTATGCCGGTTTATCTCGAATTATTGAAAAAAATCAAGGCCGGAGGCGGCGCGCATGTTTCGGCGGCTCTTCTCGCTGGTGAGCTTGGGCTTCATCCCGTGCAGGTGCGCAAGGATCTCGCTTCGGTCTCCAAGGTCGACGGCAATCCGCGCATCGGTTTCGCGCTTGACGGGCTCATCGACGACATGGAAGAGTTTCTCGGCTGCAAGAATGCACACGAGGCGGTCGTCGCTGGCGCCGGTAATTTGGGACGCGCGCTGCTTTCGTACGGAGGGTTCGCCAATTACGGCCTTTCTATAATCGCGGGCTTCGACACGTCGCCCGAGGTAGTCGGCACTATGGTCGCGGACAAGGAAATTTTCCACGCCTCGCGTATCGCTGAGCTATGTTCGCGGCTCGGCGTGCACATCGGAATAATAACCGTGCCGGCGCGCGCGGCGCAGAGCGTCTGCGACGAGATGGTGCGCGGCGGCGTGCGCGCGATTTGGAATTTCGCGCCGGTGCATCTTACTCTTCCGCCCGGCGTCATAGCGACCAACGAAAATTTGGCGGCTTCGTTCGCGGCTCTTTCCAGCCGTTTGAGTCAGATGAAGCGCGAAGCGTAGCCGCCGCGCGCTTATCCTACGTCCTGCGGTTGGGGTTGTGTGGTTCGCGGGACTTCCACAAATCAAAACTACAGAGAGGGATGTGTATGGTGACGGAGAATTTTGACTACGCGCTCGTCGATAAGATAGTCGAGGGGCACGGCGCGCAGGCGACGGCTGTAATAGCGATACTCCAGGAAATTCAGGAGCACTACCGCTATTTGCCGCGCGAGATCTTTCCATATCTTTCAAAGAAGCTCGGAATGCCCGAGGCGCGCATTTACAGCGTCGCAACCTTTTACGAGAACTTTTCTCTTAACCCTAAGGGCAAGTTCGTCATCAAGGTCTGCGACGGGACGGCGTGCCATGTGCGCAAGTCCATCCCGATTCTTGAAAGGCTGCGCGAGGAACTCGGCCTGACGGACAAGAAGGTGACGACCGACGACCTCGGCTTCACTGTGGAGACGGTTTCGTGCCTTGGAGCCTGCGGCCTTGCGCCCGTGCTCACGGTCAACGACGAAGTGCATCCCGCGATGACGCCGGACAAGGCGGCGGAGCTGCTCGCTGCTCTCAGGAAGGAGCTTTAACATGATTGTCAAAACACGCGAAGAGCTTCAGAAGCTGAGGGAAGAGTATGCGGCGGGCCTCGCCGGGGAAAAGAAGAAAATCCTCATCTGCGCCGGCACGGGCTGCATTTCGAGCGGCTCTCTCGTCATCTACGACGAACTCAAGAAAATCATGGAGTCCCGCGGCCTCAGGGTCGAGGTGGAGCTCGCGGAGGAGCCGCACGACGATTCCGTCGGCCTAAAGAAATCCGGCTGCCACGGCTTCTGCGAGATGGGGCCGCTCGTCCGCATCGAGCCGCAGGGCTGGCTCTACGTTAAGGTGAAGCCGGGCGACTGCGAGGAGATCGTCGAAAAGACGATAATCGGCGGAGAACATATAGAGCGCCTCGCATATGCTAAGCACGGCGAAATTTTCAAAAAGCAGGAAGAAATCCCATTCTATAAAAAACAGACGCGCCACGTGCTCGAACACTGCGGGCATATAGACGCGACCTCTATTAAGGAATATCTCGGCATAGGCGGCTATCGCGCGTTCGAAAAAGCTCTTTTCGATATGGACGGCGAAGAGATCGTACAGATGATTTCTGACTCGAACCTGCGCGGACGCGGGGGCGGCGGTTTTCCGACCGGGCGCAAGTGGAGCCAGGTGCGCCGCCAGAAGGCCGTGGACAAATATATAGTCTGCAACGGAGACGAGGGAGACCCGGGCGCGTTCATGGACCGCTCGATAATGGAGGGCGACCCGCACCGTATGCTCGAAGGTATGATGATCGCAGGGCTCGCCTGCGGCGCGACGAACGGATATATCTACGTGCGAGCAGAGTACCCGATGGCGGTCTCGCGGCTGCGCACGGCCATCGCCCAGGCGGAGGAGTTCGGTCTGCTCGGCGACGACATTTTGGGCAGCGGCTTCTCGTTCCGCATACACATCAATCGCGGCGCCGGCGCCTTCGTCTGCGGCGAGGGCAGCGCGCTGACGGCTTCCATTGAAGGCAAGCGCGGAATGCCGCGCGTCAAGCCGCCGCGCACTGTCGAGCACGGGCTATTCGGCAGCCCGACGGTGCTCAACAACGTTGAGACCTTCGCGAACGTCCCGCTAATCATCAACAACGGCGTCGAATGGTACAAGTCGATCGGCCCGGAGAAGAGTCCAGGCACGAAGGCCTTCGCGCTTACCGGCAATATCGAGAACACCGGCCTCATCGAAGTGCCGATGGGCACGACGCTGCGCGAGATAGTCTTCGAGGTCGGAGGCGGCATGCGCGGCGGCGCGGACTTCAAGGCCGTGCAGATAGGCGGCCCCTCTGGAGGCTGCCTCACGGAGAAAGATTTAGACCTGCCGCTCGACTTTGATTCACTTGCCGCGGTTGGCGCGATGATAGGCTCCGGCGGCCTCGTCGTCATGGACTCAAAGACCTGCATGGTCGAGGTCGCGCGCTTCTTCATGAACTTCACGCAGAACGAATCATGCGGAAAATGCGTTCCCTGCCGCGGGGGTACGAAACAGATGCTTGCGATACTCGAGCGCATAGTCGCTGGCGAAGGCCGCGACGGAGACATCGAGCTGCTGCTTGAACTTGCGGACATGATTTCGCACACGGCGCTCTGCGGCCTCGGAAAGACCGCGGCGCTGCCGGTCGTCAGCACGATAAAGAACTTCCGCGAGGAATACGAGGCGCACATCTACAAAAAATACTGCCCAGTCGGAGCCTGCGCTAAGCTCAAGAGTTTCAGCATAGACCCGGCGCTCTGCAAGGGCTGCTCGAAATGCGCGCGCGGATGTCCGGTGGGCGCGATAAGCGGAGAGATAAAGAAGCCCTTCGTCATAGACAGGGACAAATGCATCAAATGCGGAGCCTGCGTGACGGCCTGCCCGTTCCACGCGGTGAAGGAGGGATAGCCCGATGGAACAGAAAAAATATATGACGATAGACGGAATCCCAGTCGAAATAGCTGGAGAGAAAAACGTCCTCGAAGTCATACGCAAGGCGGGCATCCAGCTCCCGACCTTCTGCTACTACTCCGAGTTGTCGATTTACGGCGCGTGCCGCATGTGCATGGTCGAGAACAAATGGGGCGGCCTAGACGCCGCCTGCTCCACGCCGCCGAAAGAGGGCATGGAGATATGGACGAACACCGAGCGGCTGCGCAAGTACCGCAAGATGATACTCGAACTGCTGCTAGCCGACCACTGCCGCGACTGCACCACTTGCCACAACAACGGCAAATGCAAGCTACAGGACCTCGCAATGCGCTTCAACATCGAGGGCGTGCGCTTCCCGAACGGCGCGTCCGAGCCGCGTCGCGACGACTCGTCCCTCTGCATATCGCGCGACCACAACAAGTGCATCCTCTGCGGCGACTGCGTGAGGATGTGCAACGAAATACAGAGCGTCGGCGCGATAGACTTCGCGCGCCGCGGCTCGAAAATGACGATAAGCACAGTCTTCGACATACCGATAGCCGAAAGCAACTGCGTCGGCTGCGGCCAGTGCGCCGCGGTCTGCCCGACCGGCGCGATAGTCGTAAAGAACGACACCGCCAAGGTCTGGAAGGCGCTCGACGACAAAAAGGCGCGCGTCTCCGTCCAGATAGCGCCCGCCGTCCGCGTCGCGATAGGCGAGGAGTTCGGCATAGGCGGCGGAGAGAACGCGATGGGCCGCATCGTCGCCGCGCTGCGCCGCATGGGCTTCAACGAGGTATTCGACACGTCGACCGGAGCCGACCTCACGGTGCTCGAAGAGTCTGCGGAGTTCCTTGAAAAACTCGCGGAAGGCAGGACGGATGAAATGCCGCTCTTTACCTCCTGCTGTCCCGCGTGGGTGAACTTCTGCGAGAAGAATATGCCCGAGGTATTGCCCTACGTTTCCACCTGCCGCTCGCCGATGCAGATGTTCGCATCCGTCATAAAAGAGAACCATAAACATTCGCCTAGAAAGCACTACCACGTCGCCGTCATGCCCTGTACCGCGAAGAAGGCCGAGGCCGCGCGCGAGGAATTCCGCACCGAGGCGGGGCCGGACACCGACTTCGTCATAACGACGCAGGAGCTCATACAGATGATAAAGGAATCTGGCATCGTCTTCGATGAGCTCGAGCCCGAGGCGGTCGATATGCCCTTCGGCACGATGAGCGGCGCCGGCGTCATCTTCGGCGTCACCGGCGGCGTCACGGAGGCTGTGCTCCGCCGCATAACCTCCGACAAGTCCCAGGCGGCGCTGCGCGCGATAGCCTTCAAAGGCGTGCGCGGGAACGAAGGCATCAAAGAGGCGGAAGTGCCGTACGGCGGCCGCGTGCTGAAGATAGCCGTCGTCAGCGGCCTTGGCAACGCGCGCAAGATAATCGAAAGAATCAAGGCAGGAGAGCATTACGACTTCGTCGAGGTCATGGCCTGCCCAGGCGGCTGCGTCTGCGGCGCCGGCCAGCCCTTCGCGCTGCGCGATGAAAAGGAGCTGCGCGGCAAAGGACTCTACTCTGCGGACAGAATGTCGAGCATCAAGCGCTCCGAGGAAAACCCGCTGATGATTTCGCTCTACAACGGCCTTCTCAAGGGCAAGGTACACGAGCTGCTCCACGTCCATTACGGCGCTAAGGAGGCGAAGTAGATGGTCTCGATCAAAATCTGCAACGGAACCTCATGCTATCTGAAGGGAGCCTACAACGTGCTACAGTACTTCCAGCACGAGATAGAGGCGCGCAAGCTGCACGATAAAATAAACCTCACGGGCTCATTCTGCCTCGGAAACTGCGAGCACGGAGTCTCTGTCGACGTCGACGGCAAGATATACAGCGTCGCGCCAGAGACCGCGCACAAATTCTTCGAAGAGACGATAATGCCGCTCGTGAAGTAGAAATTTAGGAAAGACGCGTAAACGGCCCGGGGGACGGCGAATCCTCCGGGCCGTTTCGCGTTTCGCGTAAGCCAGCAGAATTTATAACTCCGTCACCCTGTTGTTGTCGGGGCCGGGCGTCGTTACGATCGTCCTGCGCGGCTTTCTGTTTCTCCGAATAAGAAACAAAAAAGAAAAATACACCATCCCCCCTTGTAAAAAGCTCGTTACGTTGTATAATGCCCTTCGGCTTGCACAATCGGTTGCACAGCTTAAAAATCAAAGAAACGGAGCGTCTTTTTATGGCAAGAGAGCAAGTAATGAAAAAAACGGTCGAAGACAGCGAGTGGTCGCTCTCCGCAGTCCCCGCGTCGATGAAGGTGCAAGGGCTCTGGGCGGCGATGGTCGTCCTAGTTGGATTCACATTCTTCTCGCCTAGCATGACCGCGGGCGGAAACCTCGGCATCGGCCTTAACCTTGAGAAGTTCTTCTTGGCGATGGTGCTCGGTAACGCCTTCCTCGGCGTCTACTGTGGGCTGCTCGGGTACATAGGCCAGCGCACCGGGCTGACGCTCGACCTTCTCGCGCACCGCTCTTTCGGCGACAAAGGCTCTTTCCTGCCATCGGCGCTCATCAGCTTCACGCAGATAGGATGGTTCGGCGTAGGCGTCGCGATGTTCGCGATTCCGGTGGCCGGGCTTATCGACAATGCAATCCCGATGTGGGCGCTCATCGTCATAACGGGTGTGGTCATGACCGTGACGGCCTACTTAGGCATCAAAGCGCTTGCGGTGCTCGGAAGCATCGCCGTGCCGCTCATCGCCGTGCTCGGCGTCTACTCTGTCAGCTGGGGTATAAACGAGGTCGGCGGCTTCATGAACGTCTTTGCTCAGAACCCAGACAAGCCTCTCACTCTTGCGGCGGGCATCGCGATAGTCGTCGGCTCCTTCATCTCTGGCGGTACCGCGACGCCGAACTTCACGCGCTTCGCAAAAACGCCGTACATCGCCGTCATAGCGACGGTCGTCGCCTTCTTCGTCGGAAACTCAATCATGATGATATTCGGAGCGGTAGGCGGAGCCGTGACCGGAGTCGCGGACATCTTCGACGTGCTCATCCTCCAGGGGCTCGCGCTTCCCGCGGTTCTGACGCTCGGCCTCAACATCTGGACGACGAACAACAACGCGCTCTACACAGCCGGCCTCGGCGTCTCCAACATCACTAAAATACCGAACAAGCCGCTCGTTCTCGTCAGCGGCGCGATAGGCACTGCTCTCGCGGTCTGGCTCTACTACAACTTCGTCGGAATGCTGAACCTGCTCTCCGGCATGATTCCGCCAGTCGGCGCGGTGCTCATCCTGCATTACTTCCTGCATCGCGACGAGTATGAAGAAAACGCGAAGGCGGAAATCCGTTCCGTCAACATGCCCGCGATACTCGCAGTGGTCGCTGGCTCGCTCGTAGGCGTATTCGTCACGGCGGGCATCAAGCCGGTAAATTCGCTCTTCGTCGCCGCGATAGTCTTCGTAATCGCCGACCGCCTCTGCGGCAAGCGCGGCTAAAATTTTTCGGAAAGGACAGTCCCGCAATGCTCGTAAAAAACATCTTCATCGAAAATTCAACGGAAGCTAAGGACATTCGTGTAACGGACGGCAAATTTGAGCAGATCGCGCAGAACCTGACGCCGCGCGAGGGAGAAGAGGTCGTCGACGGAGCCGGAAAACTCGCCCTGCCGCCCTTCATAGAGAGCCACGTCCACCTCGACACCTGCCTCACGGCCGGCGACCCCGTCTGGAACCTTTCCGGCACGCTGTTTGAGGGCATCGAGTGCTGGAGCAAGCGCAAAGAGAAGCTATCGAAGGAGGACGTAAAGGAGCGCGTCCGCCGCGCGGTGCGCATGCAGGCGGCGAACGGCGTGCAGCACGTCCGCACGCACGTCGACGTCACAGACCCGACGCTCGTCGCCATGGAGGCGATGATAGAGCTCCGCGACGAATTGAAAGATTTCGTCGACATCCAGATAGTCGCCTTCCCGCAGGAGGGCATAATGAGCTACCCGAACGGCGAGCAGCTCCTCGAAAATTCCGTAAAGATGGGGGCTGACTGCGTCGGCGCGATTCCGCACTTCGAGTTCACGCGCGAGTACGCCGTCGAGTCCGTCAACTACTGCATGAAGATTGCGGAGAAGTACGGCAAGCTCGTCGACGTCCACTGCGACGAGATAGACGACGAACAGTCGAAGGGGCTTGAGGTACTCGCCGCGCGCGCCCTTGAGAGCGGCATGAAGGACATGGTGACGGCGAGCCACACGACCGCTATGCACAGCTACAACAACGCCTACTGCGGCAAGCTCTTCCGCTTGCTCCGCATGAGCGATATAAACTTCGTCTGCAATCCGCTCGTCAACACGCATCTCCAGGGACGTTTCGACTCATACCCACGCCGCCGCGGCGTGACGCGCGTCAAAGAGCTGCTCGCGAACGGCAACAACGTCTCGTTCGGACACGACGACATTTTCGACCCGTGGTATCCGCTCGGAACGGGCAACATGCGCGACGTTATCTTCATGGGGCTCCACGTCTGCCAGATGATGGGCTATCAGGAGATTATGGACTCCTACCGTCTTTGCACCTACAACGCCGCGAAGACGCTGCATCTCTCCGGCTACGGCATCGCGGAGGGCAACGACGCGAGCTTCATAATCCTCGACGGCGACAACTTCTACAACGCGCTCAACCGCAAAGGCGAGGTGCTGCGCTCCTACAACAAAGGCCGCCTCATCGCCTCAGCCGAGCCCGCGAAACGAGAAATACACTTCTAAGAGAAAACCGCAGCTTTACGGCCGCGCCGGAAATTTCACGGCGCGGCCATTTTTTATGCGCTCCCTCCTCTGAACGGCGCAAGCGCCCTGCACGACTGAAAGATTTAATAAAGTCAAACTGTTTATGTAAAATCGCGTATAACCGCGAAAAACAAGTAAAACAAGCTAAAATATGAAATATTCCCAAATAAATCGATTTGAGAAAAGCAGCCCTGCTCATTACAATTTCAGCTGTAAAGAAAATTAGCACTCAATGAGTGCGAGTGCTAATATAAATTATGAAAATTATGCAGGAGGGGATTTTCCTATGAAACTTAAACCGCTTGGAGACAGACTCGTAGTTAAGGCGGCTCCGAATGAGGAAAAAACGAAGGGCGGACTCGTCCTTCCCGATACAGTGAAAGAGAAGCCCGTCGAGGGCGAAGTCGTCGCAGTAGGCCAGGGCAAGGTGCTCGAGAACGGCACTCGCCAGCCTATGGAAGTCAAGGTCGGCGACAAGGTCATTTACAGCAAGTACTCGGGAACCGAAGTCAAAGTTGACGACGAGACCTACCTTGTTATAGGCGAGAGAGACGTTCTCGCTATCGTAGAGAAGTAAGGAACTGGAGGAATAGATTATTATGGCAAAGATTCTGCTTTTCAAAGAAGACGCCCGCCGCGCTATGGAGCGCGGAATCAATAAAGTAGCCGACACCGTCGGTATCACCCTTGGACCGAAAGGCCGTAACGTCGTACTCGAGAAGAAGTTCGGCTCGCCGACCATCACGAACGACGGCGTGACCATCGCTAAGGAGATCGAACTCGAAGATCCGTTCGAGAATATGGGCGCTCAGCTCATCAAGGAAGTCGCCTCTAAGACCAACGACGTCGCAGGCGACGGAACCACGACCGCTACTGTCCTTGCCCGCGCGATGATTCGCGAGGGAACGAAGAACGTAGCCGCCGGCGCGAACGGCATGCAGCTCCGCAAAGGCATGGAGCTCGCGACCGAAATCGTAGTCGACGAACTCAAGAAGCAGGCTGTGCCTGTCAAGGAGCACAAGAAGATCGCCCAGGTCGCTTCCATCTCCGCCAACGACAAGAAGGTCGGCGAGCTCCTCGCCGAAGCAATGGAGAAGGTCGGCGAGGAAGGCGTAATCACCGTTGAAGACAGCAAGAGCCTCGGTACGACGCTCGAGACCGTCGAAGGCCTCCAGTTCGACAAAGGCTACCTCAGCCCCTACATGATCACCAACCCCGACCGTATGGAAGCGGTTCTCGACGACGCTAACATCCTCATCGTTGACGGCAAAGTCTCCAACGTGAAGGATATGCTCCCGATACTCGAGAAGAGCGTGCAGCTTGCCAAGCCGCTCCTCATCATCGCTGAAGACGTGGAAGGCGAAGCCCTTGCGACGCTCGTCGTCAACAAGCTCCGCGGCATCCTCCAGGTCGTCGCGGTCAAGGCGCCTGGATTCGGCGACCGCAGAAAGGCTATGCTCCAGGATATAGCCATCGTCACCGGCGCGACCGTCATCAGCGAAGAAGTCGGCCGTAAGCTCGACAGCGCAGACGTAGCGGATCTCGGCCACGCGAAGAAGATCAAGGTCAGCAAAGAGACCACAACGATAGTCGAAGGCGGCGGCGATCCGCAGGCCATCAAGGACCGCGCGGCTCAGATCAAGAAAGAGCACGCCGACTCCACCTCCGAGTACGACAAGGAGAAACTCCAGGAGCGCCTTGCGAAACTCGTCGGCGGCGTAGCGGTCATCCAGGTCGGCGCGGCGACCGAGACCGAGCAGAAGGAACTCAAGCTCCGCATTGAAGACGCCCTCAACTCGACCCGCGCGGCTGTTGAAGAGGGCATCGTCCCCGGCGGCGGCGTTGCGCTCGTCGGATGCGTGAAGGCTCTTGACGCCGAAATAGCGAAACTTGAAGGCGATGTCAAGACCGGTGCCATGATCATCCGCAAGTCGATGACCGAGCCGCTCTACCTCATCGCTCAGAACAGCGGCATGCAGGGCGACGTCATCATCGAGAAGGTCAAGACCCTCAAAGAAGGCCAGGGCCTCGATGCGACGACCGGCGAGTACGTCGACATGATCGAAGCCGGAATCATCGACCCGGTCAAGGTAACGCGCTCCGCTCTCCAGAACGCTTCTTCGATCGCGGCTATGATCCTCACCACCGACGCGGTAGTTGCGGACAAGCCTGAGAAGAAAGAGACCATGGGCGACATGGCCGGCGGAATGGGCGGCATGGGCGGTATGGACTACTAAGCCCGGGCTGCAAACATATACACAGCGCCAATACAAAACGGCGCGGAGGCTTAACGGCTTCCGCGCCGTTTTTTCGTTTTTGCGTGCCGTTGACTTTTTCTCTGTTCAGCGTCATTCTCAATGTGGAGAGGAGGAGTGACGATGAGATTTTTGTATGAGGCGAAAACGCGCGGCGGCTTGACTGAACGCGGCGACACGGAAGCCGCGGACGAGCGTGCCGCTGCGGCGCTGTTGCGCGAAAAGGGGCTGACTCCGCTTGAAATCGCGCCGGTGCGCGAATTTCGCGGCGGGGCGAAAATCTCGTTTACCGCGCCATTTGCGCGCCGCGTGAAGCTTGCTGAAAAGACGCTCTTCTTTAGGGAGCTCGCGACGATGACCGAAG
Organism: uncultured Cloacibacillus sp.; assembly: GCA_900545755.1. GTDB lineage: Bacteria > Synergistota > Synergistia > Synergistales > Synergistaceae > Caccocola. The sequence continues at coordinate 25,296 of URAG01000018.1, forward strand.
CTGGAGTGCCCGCAGCCGCGTCGTTGAAAATCCTCTCCGAACAGAAAAGAAGCCGCCGCTTCGGAGCCGTCATATCTGACATATACGCGCGCGTCGTAGCGGGCTCTACGCTTGCCGCGGCATTCGCGGGGCATTCTGACTGCTTCGGCGCTGTCGCCGTCGCGCTCGTCCGTGCGGGAGAAGAATCGGGGACGCTCGACGCGAGCCTAGCTAAGATAGCTTCCTTCCTCGAAGCGCGCGAAGAGCTGCGCAGAAAAATAATATCCGCGCTGACCTATCCTGCGCTCGTCGCCTCGGTAGCCGTATTCTCGCTCTGCGTAATGACCGCAGTCGTCGTCCCGCAGTTCGAACGCGCCTTCCGCGGCCACGGCGACGAACTGCCGCCGCTGACCCCCGCGCAGTTCCGCGCCGGCGCATGGATGGAATCGCGCTGGCACGTGCTGCTCTTTGCATTTTTGCTGCTCGTTCTTGCCGCGAAGCTTGCGCTGCGCAGCGCCGGCTTCCGCGCGTACATCGACGGGGCCATGCTTAAGTTCCCGATATTCGGCGACATGCTGCTCAAAGCCGCCCTCTCACGTTCCTTCGGCACTATGGCGGTGCTGCTGCGCGCGGGATTGCCGGTGCTTGTCTCGCTACGCCTTGCAGCCTCAGCCGCAGGAAACGAAAAAATAAAAAAAGCCTTTGCAACGGCGCACGACGGCGCTGCTGCTGGGAAGGGGCTAAGCGCCGCGCTCGAAAGCTGCGGCGTGTTCCCGCGCATGATAATCCATATGGCCGCGGTAGGCGAGGAGACGGGGCGCTCTGCCGAAATGTTCGGGAAAATAGCGGACTGGTATGAGTCGGAGCTGTCGGATAAGGTCAGGCGGCTCAGCTCGATACTTGAACCAGTATTGGTGGTTATAGTCGGCGCGGCTGTAGGCGTTATGGCTGTCGCGGTATTCATCCCTGTAGTCTCAGCGATAAATTCATTTATATAAGTTCCGCTCACGTGAATTTTCCCCCAAAAACTGATATCATCATAAAAGCTGCAAAATCAGTTTTCTATCAAATCAAACGGAGACGGAGGAATCGTCGATGAAACAGACTCGCGCCTCGCGCGGCAGGTCGCAGGGCTTCACCCTCGTTGAAATGCTTATCGTCATAATAATCATAGGGATACTCGCAGGCATGATGATGGTCTCCACCGGCCCGGCTACGGACAAGGCCGAGGCAACGAGGATAGCCTCTGACATGCGCAGCGTAAAAACCGCCTGCGTCATGTACTACGCCGACAACGGCGAATGGCCCGAGGAGATAAACGCAAGCTTCGACAAATACCTAGACGTCCCGATCAGTGACAACGACGATTTCTCTCTCTCAACCGCAGAAAACGTCCTATGGCTCAGCTACAGCGGCGGAAAGCTTGCCGAGGGCAACGGCGTCTCAGAGCGCCTAACCGCTATGGCGAAGGAGACCGGGCTGTACGCCTCCGCCTCTGCCGAGCCGGACGACCCGGATTACAGCGGCGGCGCGGAAGTCTTCATGATCGTTAAAAAATAGCGCGCCGCGCGAGTTTTGCGCCGTATCGCCTAATATAACTCTGGATTTTCAAATAAATTTATGGCATACTCTAGCCTGAACTTTCAACAACTGCCGGAGGTGAGGGGAATCCCCCCGCGTAATGAAAAAAGAAAATAAAATCCTCATCATCGACTGCGGCTCGCAGTACACACAGCTCATAGCGCGCCGCGTGCGCGAGCTCGGAGTCTACAGCGAAATACTATTCTGGGACTCGCCCGCCGAAAAACTCGAAGCGGCGAACCCGTCAGGGATAATCCTCTCCGGCGGCCCGCGCAGCGTGCTTGACGACGACGCGCCCGCCGTGCCGGTCGAGCTCATAAAATCCGGCGTCCCCGTGCTCGGGATATGCTACGGTATGCAGCTGCTGGCCCACACCTTCGGCGGGACAGTCGAGCGCGGCGAATCCGCCGAGTACGGACGCGCGGTCGTCGACGTAGATGGCGGGCGGCTCTTCTCCCGCTGCGGCGGCGACAAAAAACTCGACGTCTGGATGAGCCACTGGGACGAAGTCAAAGCGCTGCCAGCGGGCTTCCGCGTCACCGCGCGCAGCGAAAGCGGCGCGATGGCGGGATTTGAGTCAGAAGACGGTATGGTTACGGCCCTCCAGTTCCACCCCGAAGTTGCCCACACGCCGAAAGGGCAGGAGATACTCTCTGCCTTCATCTTCGACATCTGCGGCTGCAAAGCCGAATGGACCCTCGGCACAGAATGGATAGACCGTGAGATAGAAAAAATCCGCGCGAAAGTCGGTGACGGAACCGTAATATGCGGCCTCTCCGGCGGCGTCGATTCTACGGTCTCGGCGGTAATCACGCAGCGCGCAGTCGGCGACAAACTTCACTGCATATTCGTAGACCATGGCATGCTCCGCAAAGACGAGGGCAAACAGGTCATGGAGACCTACCGCTCGCTCAACCTCAACGTGCATTACGTAGACGCTGGCGATCGCTTCCTCACCGCCCTCGCCGGAGTGACCGAGCCGGAACGCAAGCGCAAGATAATAGGCGAGCTCTTCATCCGCGTATTCGAAGAAGAGGCGCGCCGCCTCGGCGGCTCTGACTGGCGGCTCCAGGGGGCGATATATCCCGCCGTAGTCGAAAGCGGCCCCGGCGGCGGCGGCGGGATAAAAAGCCACCACAACGTCGGCGGCCTGCCCGACGACATGAAGATGGGGCTGCTCGAGCCGCTGCGCGACCTCTTCAAAGACGAAGTGCGCCGCGTCGGAAAAGTCCTCGGCATAGCGCCGCACTTCCTTGAGCGCCACCCCTTCCCAGGCCCCGGCCTCGCAGTCCGCTGCCTCGGAGAGCTCAAAAAAGAACGGCTCGACATCCTGCGCGAAGCCGACGCGATATTCATCGAAGAAATACGCAAAGCTGGCCTCTACAACGACATCTGGCAGGCTTTCTGCGCCCTTCTGCCCGTCCGCAGCGTCGGAGTAGTCGGCGACGTGCGCACCTACGGCGAAACCATAGCGCTTCGCGCCGTCTCCTCGCTCGACGCCATGACCGCCGAATGGGTCCGCCTCCCCTACGACCTCCTCGACACAGTAGCCCGCCGCATCTGCAACGAAGTCCCGCAGGTAAACAGAGTAGTCCTAGACGTAACCTCCAAGCCCCCGGCAACGATAGAGTGGGAGTAGGAATTAAGGTAATTTTGATATTGGTAGAAGCTATAAATTGTTTGTGCAAATAAAGATAGTAAATGTATCCTCTATTATCTTGTATTGAAATTTGTGCAGGAGCGGGAGGGCAAGCTTTAGGGCTTGCCCTTGCCGGTTTTGTGCATGTTGCTCTCATTGAATATGAGGCGGAATATTGTAAAGTATTAAAACAAAATAGGCCAGAATGGAATGTTATTTGTAAGGATATTCATGATTTTGACGGATATGGCTACAGAGGTGTTGATTTATTAGCTGGTGGAGTTCCTTGTCCTCCATTTTCCGTAGCTGGTAAACAATTAGGGAAGGATGACGAGCGAGACCTTTTCCCGGAAGCTCTCCGCCTAATAAATGAAATCAAGCCTAGAGCCGTGATGTTGGAGAACGTCAGAGGTTTTCTCGATTCTCAGTTCGAAGAATATCGTTATAATTTATTTAATGCAATACGAGATCTAGGATATGTAGTACACATTCGTCTGTTGAATGCATCTGATTTCGGTGTACCGCAGCTTAGACCACGAGTTGTAATTGTTGCGTTGAGATATGATCAAAAACGCAGCTTTTATTATCCAGAGAAAAAGAGTAACGTTGTCGCTCCGTCTGTCGGCGAGGTCTTATATGATTTAATGGCAGAAAATCATTGGAAAGGCGCTAAAGAATGGGCTGCACGTGCAAATAAAATTGCTCCAACACTGGTAGGCGGGTCTAAAAAACATGGCGGCCCGGACCTTGGCCCTGTTCGTGCAAGAAAAGCATGGGCTGAGTTGGGTGTTAACGGATTGAGTATCGCGGATGAAGCCCCTGCTCAAGAGTTTGAAGGTATGCCGCGCTTAACTCCACGTATGATGGCGAGGATTCAGGGATTCCCTGACACTTGGACATTTGGCAATAAGAAAACAACTTCATGCCGCATGATAGGCAATGCTTTCCCCCCGCCAGTTGCCTGTGCCGTCGGTGAAAAAATTAAGGAGTGTCTTGAATATGGAAGCATTGATAGCAGAAGCTAGAGACCAATTTCATAGCCAATTATTCAGCACCGGCACTTTAACCGTAACAGATAGCGGAGTTGCATCTAATGCTGACACAAGCAGCGTTGCCTCCAAAGCTATTGCTAAAAAAGTTATTGACATATTAGTTAGCGAACAAAATCATTCCGTCTCAACTGGCAATAAAATCTCTGGGCAGACACTAGGAAAACAATTTGAGATTTTAACTATGGAATTCCTGCGGGCGACATTCCCACATTTACAAACTCTTCGGCCTGGACGCTGGACGATTCTGCAATTAGGGAATAATAGCAAAATGCAAACAAGCGACTTTGCACAATATGAGCATCTCGCTTATTTGAGCGCGCTGACAGCACAAAATGCACAGCTAGCCGCAGCATTGGGTAATGACTATTTAGTAGCTCCTGATGTAGTAATCTACCGCGATTTATATGAGGATAGTGAGATTAACGCTGCTCAATGCATTGTAGATGACGATGTGTGCAAGATGGCAGATATTCGAAAGGCAAACGGAGGAAAGCCTTTGCTCCATGCCAGCGTGTCAGCAAAATACACTATGAGAAGCGACCGTGCTCAGAATAGCCGGACGGAAGCGTTGAATTTAATTCGCAACAGAAAAGGCCACTTGCCGCACATCGTAGTAGTGACGGCAGAACCTATGCCTAACCGCCTCGCTTCGCTTGCTTTAGGCACAGGTGATATTGATTGTGTTTATCACTTTGCGCTTTATGAATTGATTCGTGCGGTAAAGGATGTTGGTTCTGAAGATGCAATAGAAACGTTAGAAACGCTTGTTCATGGAAAGCGTCTTAAGGATATTTCAGATTTACCTCTTGATTTGGCTGTGTAATGACTGATACTATTTCCCCAAAACGCCGGCACGAAATTATGTCTCACATTAGAAGTGAGGACACAAGCATTGAGTTAATGGTGCGCCGCCGTTTATTTGCGATGGGTTACCGCTATCGGGTGAATTATAAGAAGTTGCCTGGCAAGCCTGATATAGTATTTACGAAGAAAAAAATTGCAATCTTTATACATGGATGTTATTGGCACGGACATGACTGTGGAAGCAGGTATGCCCATATAAGTCAGTCAAACATAGCGTATTGGGGGCCCAAGATAGAACGGACAAAACAGCGGGATCAGCAACATGTTCAGTACCTTGAATCTCTTGGATGGAGAGTTGTTGTGCTTTGGGAGTGCGAAGTAAGAATAAATTTAGATGAAATTATTAGAAGATTAAGTTATGAATTACATAGAGAATAGATTTTTTGATTATTTGTATATCTTTATTAAGACTACAGAATAAATTGAGGTGGATATGATGAGTAGCGGACTACGGAGAAAAATCGTAAATAACATGGCGGTGATGCAGTATGATATTAGTGTTATCCCAAATGATTTTAATATTATAACCATTTTTAATTTAATTGATTCTGGCGCAATTGAAATGCCGGTATTCCAGCGCAATTATATTTGGGATAAAAAGAGAGCATCTCGGTTTATTGAGTCACTCATCTTAGGACTTCCAATTCCGCAGATATTCCTCTATCAAAAAGAAAGAAACAAATTTTTAGTGATTGATGGACAGCAAAGACTTCTTTCCATCTACTATTATGTTAAGCAAAGATTCCCACTCTCAGAGAAACGTGCGGAACTAAGAAAAGTATTTGATGCGAATGCTGGTATTCCTAATTCCATTTTGTTCGATGATACTTATTTTCAAGATTTTAAGTTACAGTTGTCCAAATCAGAGAATGGAGAAAAAAATCCATTAGATGGATTGCGCTACAATACTTTGGGCTTATATAAGTCAAATTTTGAATTTATGACGGTGCGATGCATGGCCATTCGTCAAAATGAACCCAAAGAAGACGATAGCTCTGTTTTTGAGATTTTTAGTCGGTTAAATACAGGCGGGGTAAATCTTACAAATCAAGAGATTCGAGCTTGTTTGTATTATTCAGATTTCTTCAGGATGTTAAATATTCTTAATCAGAACAGTATCTGGAGGGACATGTACGGTAAGCCTGAAGATGGAAAATTTAAAGATGTAGAAATTATATTACGATCATTTGCCTTACTTTGTAATGGCGAAAATTATAGTGGCTCTATGAATGGTTTTATAAACCGCTTTGCAAAAAAAGCAATGAACTATTCTGCACAAGAAATTGACTATCTTAGAGATCTTTTCACATCATTTTTAGCATCATGCTCAGGCATTTCAAGAGAGACCTTTTCCTCTAAGAAAGGGGAGTTTAATGGCGCTTTATTTGATTGTGTCTTTGTTGTTAGCGTAGAAAAATGCTACAAAGCAAAATCATTAGTTAGCGGACAGATTCAGTCAGACAAGATTGAAGCTTTAAAGATAGATCCAGAATTTGTAGAAGCTGTTACGCATAGCACTTCCCATACTAAAATGGTTAAAAAGAGAATAGCGAAAACTCGAGAATATTTGCAATAATACATGGCGTAAAACAAGGGTTATACTATGCATAGTGCAAAGATAGAATCCTTATATGATGAATATGGTGAATTGATCAAATTTTGTAGATCAAATGCTCAAATTTCATTTGAGTTATATATCAACGATATATACAAAAAAGCATTACTACTTTCTGCCGCAAGCTACTTTGAATCTATAATAACAACAACGATTCTTGGTTTTGTAAGTAAAAACACAAGAAATAATCCAGAGATCATTGCACTTGTTGAGAACAAAGCATTGAAGCGCCAGTATCACACGTTTTTTAATTGGGATGTGAATAACGCTAATCAGTTTTTTGGATTATTTGGTGATGCACTCAAGCGTAGAGCTAGGGAAGAGATTAAGACAAAAAAACTTGAAGATGCAGAAGCTGCTTTTCTGTCCATTGGACGAGAACGCAATCAATTAGTACACCAAAATTACATTGAAGTCCAGATTTACGATACATTTGAAGAAATTTACTCAAAATACAAAAAAGCGTGCAATTTTGTTGACTTAATTACACAACTTCTGAATGTGTAATAGTAATATCATTGCAATAAAAACTTGGATAGTCTCTACTATCTGAATAATAAAAATCATGCCAATGATTGAGGTGGTAATTTCCACAAACAAGTCCGCGTAGATAACTCCTGACAGAAGCGAGATAGTGAGACATAATGTTATAGGTTCATGAAGTTGTGATAAAAATCTAAGCTTTTATGGATCATCTCTTTTCGTGGCTACAAATTAGTTACATCTCATCGATTTTTATAGCCGCCTGACTGAATGTAGCCAAGTTGTCCTGCCACTTATAATTCACTCTAAGTATGGTGTCGTTGAGCTCCTGCAGCGTGTTATAGGATAATAGCTTCCAGGCAATACGTTATACTGGGTGTACTATTGGGGAACATGCAAAACATGGAAACTTCGATGTGAGTATTGCAGTGGAACAGCTCAATGCGGAATTGGTGAGTGGATAATCAGTCCATTTATAGCAAAAGATAGAGAAGAAAGTGCAATGAAGGAAGGGGAAGTGAACGGTATGCTGATCGGGGCGGCCCCGACGTCCCAACAGAAGGACGAAGATACGGTGATGGCTCTCGTCTGTGCTCTGTGTGAAGCGGACGCTTGGGCGGAGAGTTTTCGTCTGCTGCTGCGCCTGTCCGCGGAGGGGAAGCGGACGGCCCCGCTGTTTTATAACGAGGCGCTTTGTATGGCGCAGGCGGGGCTGCCGGACAAGGCGGTTTCATGTCTTGAGAAGGCGCTTTCCTGCCTGAAGGGCACTAAAACGGAGCCTGAAAAGCCCTCCGGCGAGGAGGAGGCGCTGCGGATTTTATACGAACGACAGTGCGCGCAGGCGCGGTACATTTTCCCAATGCGGGATGAGGAGGCCGTCCGCCTGCCTGCGTATGCGCGTGAGCGAATCCTGCGGCTGATGATCGACCTCTGCGCGCAGCAGAACGACGGGGCGCGCGTAAGGTCTTTGGCGGCGTCGCTGCCTGGCAAGCGCTTTGAAAATGTGGAGAAGGCGCTGCTTCAAACTTCAGAAAAGGAGAACTAGAAATGGATATTTTGCAGATCTGGAGTTCTTATCAGAAAGACGCAGATCCCGAAACGATCTTCCCCATGTATAAGGAATGTCCGCTCGACGCCAAGGCGAGCGGCTACGGCGAAGTCAATTTGCTGCACATCGCAAGCCAGAACGCCCACCCGGAGGCCGTGGCCTGGCTGTTGGAGCAGGGGCTGAAGCCGAACGACGCGTCAGGCTACGGAGACCTTCCGCTGTTCCTTCTGGCGAAAAAGGGTTTTTCGTGCGGCTATGTCCCGAGGGAGGGCGACATCTACCAGACTGCGCTGGCCCTTCTCGACGCCGGGGGGAGCGTGCTGCGCCGGGATTCCAGCGGTAAGTTCTGCTATCACTACGCCGCGCAGTATGGCAACGAGGAGTTCCTGCGCGCGCTGGCGGAGCGCGGCGTGAAACTGAACAAGGCCGACCGCGACGGAAACACCGGGCTGCATCTGATCGCCGAAGCCTGCTACAATCCGTTGGAAAGTCTGGAACGCGTAAATAGAGAAATTGAGGAAAAACGCAACGAAGAGTCCTTGCCGCCCAAACGGCGCAGCCCGATTTCCATGGAAGAGCTTGAACAGAGGAAAAAAAAGATTGATGGGGAGCTGGAAGATTTGTTCCGCTGCGCGGCGATCCTGCTGGACGCCGGGGTGGACCCGGAGGCGGAAAA